>JAXFUC010000140.1:0-12708 GCA_034176395.1 Bacteroides sp.
TTCACTCATGAACAGCTCATGAAAGGAGGCGTGCTGGAAATCGAAATGACCGATCGCCCCACTCGATGGGGAGTAGCTCAGTGATTCAACCAACCATTCATCCAACACAATTACAACATGAACAAACGATTTACTCTTCTGACACTCCTTGCGTTGACTTTGAGTGTTGTGCGGTCAACGGCTCAAGATTATACGCAATATGTCAATCCACTCGTGGGTACACAATCGAGCTTCGAACTCTCGACAGGAAACACCTATCCCGCCATTGCCCGCCCTTGGGGTATGAACTTTTGGACTCCACAAACCGGGAAGATGGGCGATGGCTGGCAATATGTTTACACTGCCACGAAAATAAGAGGCTTCAAGCAAACTCACCAACCCAGCCCATGGATCAATGACTACGGACAATTCTCGCTAATGCCGGTGGTTGGGCGAGCTGAGTTCAATGAGGAAAAACGCTCCAGCTGGTTTTCTCACAAGGCAGAGGAGGCCAAACCACACTACTACAAAGTATATTTGGCCGACCACGACGTGCTCGTTGAGTTGGCACCTACGGAACGTGCCGCTCTGTTTCGCTTCACCTTCCCGCAGAGCGATAGCTCGTTTGTAGTGGTAGATGCCTTTGACAAAGGATCGTTCGTCAAAATTGAAGCCCGGCACAACCGCATTGTCGGTTACTCCACTCGCAACAGTGGAGGAGTTCCCGACAATTTCAAAAACTACTTTGTTATTGAATTCGACAAACCATTTGCCTATCAAACCCTTGTGAAAGATGGGAACTTGGTGGAGAAGGTGCAAGAACAAAAGGCCGACCACGCAGGTGCCATCGTCGGGTTTCACACCCACCGAGGCGAGCAAGTACACGCACGTGTTGCCTCATCCTTCATTAGCCTTGAGCAGGCCATCCGTAACCTTGACGAGTTGGGAGGCCATGGATTGGAAACGATTGCCGAAGAGGGACGTCGGGCATGGAACGAAGTGTTGGGACGAATCGAACTTGAGGGCGGAACCATAGACCAACAACGCACGTTCTACTCGTGCTTGTATCGATCACTGCTCTTCCCTCGCAAGTTTTATGAGGTTGACTCAAACGGACATCCGGTGCATTACAGTCCCTACAACGGCAAAGTGCTCCCGGGTTATATGTACACCGACACCGGATTTTGGGACACCTTCCGCAGCTTGTTTCCCCTACTGAATTTGCTCTATTCTTCCATGAACCGAGAGATGCAAGAGGGGTTGATCAACACCTACAAAGAAAGCGGTTTCTTTCCCGAGTGGGCCAGCCCAGGTCACCGAGGTTGCATGGTGGGCAACAATTCGGCCTCTGTTTTGGTCGATGCCTATTTGAAAAACGTTCGGGTGAAAGATGTGGAGACCCTCTATCGCGGCTTGATTCACGGAACCGAGAACGTACACCCTAAGGTGTCTTCCACAGGACGTTTGGGACATGAGTACTACAACACACTGGGCTATGTGCCTTACGATGTCAACATCAATGAGAATGCTGCCCGCACGCTTGAGTACGCATACAACGACTGGTGCATCTATCGCATGGCGCAAAGTCTGAATCGTCCGCAAACGGAAATCGAACGTTTTGCACAGCGAGCATTGAACTATCGCAACCTATTCGATCGTGAATACCTACTCATGCGCGGACGCAAGGCCGATGGGAAGTTTGCCTCTCCTTTCTCTCCCTTGAAGTGGGGCGATGCGTTTACCGAAGGCAACAGCTGGCATTACACGTGGTCGGTCTTCCACGACCCACAAGGATTGATCGACCTCATGGGGGGCAAAGAAACCTTTGTGCAGATGCTCGACTCGGTGTTCAACGTGCCTCCCCTTTTCGACGAAAGCTATTACGGACAGGTGATCCATGAGATTCGCGAAATGACCATTATGAATATGGGAAATTACGCCCATGGAAATCAACCCATTCAACACATGATTTATCTCTACAACTATGCCGGTCAGCCTTGGAAAACACAGAAGTGGGTGCGCGAAGTGATGAATCGTATGTACACAGCACAAGCCGATGGCTATTGTGGCGACGAAGACAACGGACAAACATCGGCTTGGTATGTCTTCTCGGCCTTGGGCTTCTATCCCGTTTGTCCCGGAACGGACGAGTATGTTTTGGGGGCACCGCTCTTCCCAAAAGCTACCTTACACTTCGAGAACGGCAAAAGTTTAGTCATCGAAGCAACAGGTAACAACGCAACAACTCCCTATATCGAGCAACTGAAGTTCAACGAAAACCTTTATACCCGCAACTTCCTTCGCCATGCCGACCTCCAAGGTGGAGGGCTGTTGAAAGCCACCATGAGCAACCGCCCCAACTACCTACGAGGCACAAAGCAAGAAGATGCCCCCTATTCATTCTCCAACGAACGAAAGCAATAATTTTGTCACTGAAAACCGATTGATAAACCCATCATTTATTCTCCTACGAACGTTGCCATGCCGATTGCGGTGCGACGTTCGTAGGATTTTTCACACATCCGTTATGAAACGCCTATTATTCCTCGCCTATCTATCTGCCGCTCTGTTACTCATCGTGGGCTGTCCGACCGCTGCCCTTGCACAATCGGCCGATTCACTCTACGGAGTGGTCAACGTATCGGTATGCAACCTACGCAAAGAAGGCAAGTTCACCGCCGGGATGACCACCCAAGCCTTGTTGGGTATGCCGGTAAAGATACTGCAACGCAAAGGGTGGTACGAAGTGCAAACTCCCGATGACTACCGAGGTTGGAGCCATCGCCTACAAATCGTTCCCATGTCGGCCACCCGGCTCACAGCCTGGAATCGGTCCGAGAAAGTCGTAGTGACAGCCCACTACGGCATGACCTATGCCCAACCCGATGTGGATGCTCAACCCGTGTCGGACGTAGTGGCCGGCAACCGACTGCGGTTGCTGAAGACCGTGGGCAACTTCTACCACGTGGCCTACCCCGACGAACGAACGGCCTATCTGCCCATGCACATGGCACAACCCGAAGCCGTTTGGAGAAGAAACGCAAAGCACGATGCCGCTTCCATCCTGCAAACGGCCTACCGACTCATGGGCATTCCTTACCTATGGGCAGGCACTTCCACCAAGGGAGTAGATTGCAGCGGCTACGTTCGCACCGTACTTCTCATGCACGACATCATCATTCCACGAGATGCCTACCAACAAGCCGAGGTAGGCCGGCGTATGAACATTGCCCCCCGATGCAGCAATCTGCAACCGGGCGATTTGGTGTTCTTCGGTCGGAAAGCCACAGCCAGCGAGAAAGAACAAGTATCCCACGTCGGGTTCTACATAGGCAATGGACAATTCATTCATTCGCTGGGCGATGTGCATATAGGGAGTTTCTTTCCCGAATCGCCCGACTACGACGCCTACAACACCGGACGTCTGCTCTTTGCCACTCGCTTCCTGCCCTATCTGAACAAGGAGAAAGGCATCCAAACCACCTCGCAGAATCCCCTCTATCAAGCCGTTCGATAATCCACCGACCTCGGCTCCGGTTCGGACTTTTTCCGGGTATGCAACGAATGTAAAAACACTTCGTTCGTGGGTTAAGCGCTGTTAAGCTCCAAACTGCTCTGTTAAAAGAGAGGAAAAATGAAGTGCGAGCGAAATCATCAACTTCTTTTTCCCATACTTTTAACGACACAAAGTTAAACAAACACGAATTGTTAACACTTTAACGACTTATAGATTATGAAACAGACAACAAAAAACATCCTCGGAATCGGAGCTGTTGTACTGCTCAGCTCAGGAGTTGCAGGCCTGACTACTTATAAATTGGTGCAGGCGGAGAAGGAAAACAAGGCAGTTTCCTTCGATAATCTATTTCCTTCCAACCCACAAAGCAGTTTGGCAGCGTTCAATGCCATCAACGCACAACCGGTCGATTTGACCGTAGCAGCCGAACAGTCACTGCACGCAGTGGTACACATCAAGTCCACGACTGAAAGCAAGACAAAAACCGTACAGGAAATGCCCGACATCTTCGACTTCTTCTTCGGAGACGGTCAAGGACGTCAGCGACGTGTTCAAACACAGCCAACCGTTGGCTTCGGCTCGGGTGTTATCATTTCGAAGGACGGATATATCGTAACCAACAACCACGTCATCGAGGGAGCGGATGAAATAAGCGTCAAACTCAATGACAACCGCGAATTCAAGGGACGTATTATCGGTACGGATCCCGGCACTGACCTGGCACTGATCAAAATCGAGGGAGATGACTTTCCCACCCTGCCCGTTGGCGACTCGGATGCTTTGAAGGTAGGCGAATGGGTGTTGGCAGTTGGCAACCCATTCAATCTCACTTCCACCGTAACCGCAGGCATTGTCAGCGCAAAGGCCCGCACCCTGGGTGTCTACAACGGAGGAATCGAATCCTTTATACAAACCGATGCCGCCATCAACAGAGGCAACAGCGGCGGAGCATTGGTCAATGCACGCGGTGAGCTTGTGGGCATCAATTCCGTACTGACCTCGCCCACCGGGGTGTATAGTGGCTACGGATTTGCCATCCCCACCAGCATCATGACCAAGGTGGTGGCCGATCTTAAACAGTATGGTAATGTGCAGCGTGCATTGCTCGGCATCCAAGGCGGCTCATTGGCCGACCAGCAGTTCAACGAACAGCTCAAACAAAAAGCCAAGGAACTGGATGCATTCGAGGGAGTGTTGGTGAGCAATGTAATAGAAGGAGGCTCTGCCGCTGCCGCAGGCATTCAAGTAGATGACGTCATCACCGGTATCGACAACCGAACAGTGAGCAGTATGGCCGATTTGCACGAAGCCTTAGCCAAGCATCGCCCCGGCGACAAGGTTAAAGTGAAGCTGATTCGCGCCAAGAAGGAACGTGTGGTGGAGGTGACCCTCAAAAACGAACAAGGCACCACACAAATCGTTAAGGACACCGATATGAGCATCCTGGGAGCTGCCTTCAAAGAGTTGCCGGCCGATGTGAAGAAGCAACTCAATCTGGGCTACGGACTCCAAGTGACGGGAGTAAGCTCGGGCAAGATGAACGATGCAGGCATTCGCAAGGGCTTCATCATTCTCCGTGCCAACGATCAGCCTGTACGCACGGTGTCCGATTTGGAAACTGTGATGAAGGCCGCCGTTAAATCGCCCAATCAAGTGTTGTTCCTCACCGGCGTATTCCCCTCGGGCAAGCGAGGATACTTTGCCGTAGACCTGACACAAGAATAAGCATTCATTTATTTTCGACGGAGCGGTTGCATACCCTCCATCCCGAGCGAGGCTGTGTGGTGTTCATCGAACCGACACAGCCTCGCTGCTTTTCCGAATCTCGGAAGCCCGTAGACCCTCCATACTGTTTGCCATCGCCCCCGTTTGCAGCACACACTCCCCACATCCGACGACCCGATTCGGCCTTGTGTCGGCTGCTGCTAAGGACAACAAGTCTCTTAACTTCTCAAGGGCATATCGCCCACCTCACAAAAAGAACCGCAAAACCCTCGAGCGCAAAGCATAAACACATGGGTTGCAAAGTGTAGGCACTTTGGTCATGAAGTGTAAACACATTGGTCGCAAAGTGTAGGCACTTCGGTCATAAAGTGCAGGCAGGTCGATTGACAAGCTCATCGGCCTCAATGGTCGCCTCTTTCACTTCGCATTTCATGCGCCCTTTCTCGCCCATCCAAGAGCGAAGGGATAGGCTGTTTTCCTTCTTCGCTCGGTTTTCCGATCCTTTGCCGAACATTTACTTTCCACAGATTGTTATTTCCACAGGAAACTAATTTCAGCAACAGATCTATGAAAATTGTCATCATCGGAGGAGTGGCAGGAGGTGCCACCGCTGCGGCTCGTCTGCGTCGTATGGACGAGCACGTAGAAATTATAATGATTGAGCGTGGCGCGCATATTTCCTATGCCAACTGCGGTTTGCCCTATTACATCGGCAACGTGATAACCGATCGCAACAAGCTGTTCTTGCAATCGCCCCAAGGCTTTGCCAAGCGATTCAACGTGGATGTGCGCACGGAACAGGAGGTGACGGCCATCATCCCCGAAGCCGGCAGCCTGACCGTGAAGCGCAAGGATGGGAGCCTCTATCAAGAAACCTATGACCGTCTGCTCATTGCCACAGGTGCTTCGCCCGTTCGCCTCCCACTGCCGGGCATCGACCACGAGGCTATTCTCACCCTGCGCAACGTGGCCGACACCGACCGCATCAAAGATTTCATCGACCGCACATCTCCCCGACGAGCAGTGGTCATCGGAGCCGGATTCATCGGGCTCGAAATGGTGGAGAACCTCAAGCACCGAGGTTTGGACGTGCACGTGGTGGAGATGGGCAACCAAGTGATGGCCCCCATCGACTTCTCCATGGCAGCTTGGCTGCATCAGCACCTGATCTCCAAAGGTGTGCACCTGCATTTGGGACAAACGGTAGCAGGTTTCCAGCACGCCAATCATGAGGTTATAGTGAACCTAAAGTCGGGCCGGCAGCTGTCCACCGACTTGGTCGTCCTCTCCATCGGCGTACGGCCCGAAGCCTCGCTGGCTCAAAACTGCGGATTGGAGATAGGGCAAACGGGCGGTATTGTCGTCGATCATCGGTTGCAAACCTCCCATCCTTCGATTTATGCCATCGGTGATGCCATCGAATATCCACACCCACTCACCGGACGTCCTTGGCTCAATTTGCTGGCCGGTCCTGCTAACCGACAAGGTCGAATCGCTGCCGACAATATGCTGGGTGCCGACATTGCCTACGAAGGCTCCATAGGCACAGCCATCGCCAAGGTCTTCGATATGACCGTGGCCACAAGCGGACTGCCTGCCAAGCGTTTGAAGGAATGGGGCATACCTCATACCTCCATCACCGTGCATCCGGCCTCGCATGCCGGCTACTATCCCGATTCCACCCAGCTGACACTCAAGCTCACCTTCGACCCTACCGATGGCAAGCTGCTTGGAGGTCAAGCCATCGGCTACGAAGGAGTGGACAAGCGCATGGACCAAATAGCACTCGTCCTCAAGCAGGGCGGTAGCATTTACGACCTCATGAAGGTGGAACACGCTTATGCCCCCCCATTCTCATCGGCCAAAGACCCTGTGGCCATGGCGGCATATGCAGCCAATAACATCATCGAGGGACGTATGAAGCCGGTCTATTGGCGGGAGATGCAGCAGCTCATCGCCCAAGGCGCCTATCTGCTGGACGTACGCACTCCGCACGAATATCAAGTGGGCACGCTGCCGGGAGCAGTCAACATTCCGCTGGACGAACTGCGCCACCGCTTGAACGAACTACCGCGCGATGGCCACATCTATGTGTTCTGTGCCGTGGGTCTAAGGGGGTACTTGGCTTCGCGCATCTTGCTACAACACGGATTTCAACAGACCTACAACCTGGTGGGAGGGCTGCGAACCTACCGTACAGCCACGGCCGAGATACCTCATCCTCACTCACAGCCCGGGAGCGGTTCGCCCCATCCGTCCACACCGCCCTCATCGCCCGTACAAAGCGTTCAACCTACGGCCTCCACAGTCCGCATAGACGCTTGCGGATTGCAGTGCCCCGGTCCCATACTTCAACTCAAAAAAGCCATTGACAGCCTGCAAGAAGGACAGGAAGTGGAAGTTATCTCGACCGATGCCGGCTTTGCTCGCGATGCCCAGGCTTGGTGTCAATCCACCGGCAATCGCTGGATCGGCTGCCAAGAGAGTGCAGGCAAGGTGGTGGTCACCATTGCCAAGCAAAGCAACCCAAGGGGCGAATGCTCGGCACAATCCACCGGTGGGAAAGGGAAAACCCTCATCCTCTTCAGTGACGACCTGGACAAAGCTTTGGCCACCTTTGTACTGGCCAATGGAGCAGCAGCTACCGGCCAACCCACCACCATATTCTTCACGTTCTGGGGGCTGAATGTCATCAAGAAAGAGCATAAACCCCGAGTGGAGAAAGACCTCTTCGGACGTATGTTCGGATGGATGCTACCGGCTCATTCGCGAAAGCTGAAGCTGTCCAAGATGAACATGGGCGGCATGGGTAGCCTAATGATGCGCTTCTTAATGCGAAAGAAAGGTATCGAGTCCTTGGAATCTCTGCGTCGCCAAGCCTTGGAAAACGGGGTGGAATTCATAGCCTGCCAAATGTCGATGGACGTAATGGGAGTGAAACGAGAGGAATTGATGGACGAAGTAAGTATCGGAGGGGTAGCAACCTATATGGAGCGTGCCGACAAGGCCAATGTTAACCTTTTCATCTAAAACCACCCATGAAAACCATTTGCACCATTTACGAAATTCAGCAAGCACTGGGACGCTTCGAGGCCGATTTCGAGGCTCGCCACGGCATGGTCTTCAAAGAAGCCATGGTGTTGTGTGCACTGAGTCGATGCGAAGCGGAGTCCACTCCCACCCGATTGGGGGAATGTACCCGGCTAGGAGCTTCGCACCTATCGAAGCTACTCCGTAGCCTCGAAGAGCGGGGCAGCATAGAACGACGACTCGACCCGGTGGACAAACGGCGGATGTGCTTCTCGCTCACCCCGCAGGGTACAAAGGAGCTACACGCCATTGAGCAGGACGAAGTGCCCGTTCCCGATAGGCTCAGACCCTTGTTCGAGAACCATCGCTAAGCGCAGCACCCCTCATAAAGAAACCTCTTCTTGACAACTCCACTGCAAAGAGCTTGTCAGGAAGAGGTTTTGTGTACTGAGAAAGGAGACGAAAGATAGATTCTCCTATTCGGATCGAGGCAACAATGCCTCGTAAATAGCGGCTTGAATCTGTTCTCGAATCGAAAGATCCAACAACTTACGATTGGTCACTTGCGGATAAATGCGATTGCACAAGAACACATAGACCAAACGATTCACGGGGTCGACCCATGCACAAGTGCCGGTAAACCCGGTATGTCCATAGACTTGAGTCGGCACACCGGGAGCGCAATTGCCCTTATCGGGGTCGGTAGGATCGGGACGATCAAATCCCAAACCTCTACGGCTCTTCGCCGATTGTGTCGTGGTGAAGAGCCGACACGTTTGTTCGCTCAAAAATCGCTGCCCATCGAGCACACCTCCATCCAAGAACATTTGATACAGACGTGCCACGTCCCCGGCCGTGGAAAACAAACCGGCATTACCCGCCACCCCTCCGCTGAAGGCGGCAGTTTCGTCGTGAACGTAACCTTGCAACAAAGATTTACGTAGGAAAGTATCGTTGGCCGTGGGCACAATGCGGTGGGATTCCATCCGTTCCAACGGCAGATAGATCATGGAGTGCAGCCCCATGGGTTTGTACAATTCTTCTTCCAAGAAACGATGCAAAGGCATTCCCGAAACCTCTTCCACCATCATACCTAGCAGCACGAAGCCCACATCGCTGTAACGATAGGTGGCCGAGCGGAGTGGGGCCTGTGCAATCTTTTGCTGAATCAGGGAACGGAACTCGTCGCTCACCCACAAATCGTGAGCGATGGGGCGACTGAAGCCCTCCTTCTGTTGGGAGCTGACATACCGGGGATAGAAGTCGAAGCGAGGATTGGCCCACACTCTGCCTCCCAAATGCAGGGAATGCTTGGACGAACGACGGTTGCCGAAGAGCCGACCGGTATAGCTATCGGGGTCGATGGCTTCTTGGTAGAAAAGGATGGCGGCCGGTAGTCCCGACTCGTGAAACAACAAATCTTGCACGGTGATCGAGGCCTTATCGGTGTTGCGCAGGAAAGGCAAGTAGGTAGCGATCTCGTCGGTAAGGTTGATTTGCCCTTTGTCATAGAGCTTCATCACTGCCAATAAGGTGGCCGAAGTCTTGGTCAGCGAAGCCAAATCGTAACAACTCGCGGCATCGACCTCCCGACTTCCTGCACCGGCGTGCCTGCCATAGGACTTGTCGAGCACGGTATAACCGTCTTTCATCACCACCACACGGCAACCCGGATAGGCTCCTTGGGCTATTCCGGCTTGGGCAATGGAATCGATACGCTGTAATTTCGGGGTGGAAAGGCCCAAATCCTCGGGTGCAAAAGTTCGTGGCTCGTTCTTCGCAATATCCACACCTACTCCAGCCGGGAAAAGCGTACCGATGGAGGAGGACAAACGTCCGGTGGCCGAAGCAACCGCAAACAATACGTCGGATACATGGGTTTGCACCTTGGCATCGGGCACATGAGCCAGCAGGACGGCAGAGGCAGTCTGCAAACGAGCCTTATAGGTCAACACCGTCTTGGGTGCAGAAAAGAATAAATACAAAGGGTTACCATGCTTCTCCAAGGCAGTGAGCAAGGAAGCATACTTCTCGGCAGAACGATGTTCGGCCACTGCAATCACGATGTGACCACACTTGGCCACCGAATCGCAAACAGCTTGCAAACCGGTAGAAGACCAATCGGGCTCGATCACGAAACGGCGAACATCGGCATATTGCCTCATGCCTTCGGCCAAAGGCTTGAGTTGATTTCTCTCGCCTACCAATTCGATGAGTGCTATCGGTTGGGAGCGATCGATGGGTAAGGGCAATACGGCTCGTTCGTTCTTAAGCACAGTAACCGCAGCACAATGAAGTTTGTCAATCAGTGCTTGTGCCCGGGGATCGTTTAACCGCTCGTTCAAACCCTCCAAACGAATGTTTGGTTTGGTATGCAGCCCCAAAGCATATTTGTATGCCAGCACCTTACGACATTTGCGTTCCACCTCCTGCTTCGTGAATTCTCCACGCTTCACAGCCGAAAGCACCGCTTGTATCTCCTCCTTTATCTTGGGGGGAGATACAAGCACCAAATCGTTTCCGGCCTTCAACGCCTTGAGCGACGGATGTCGATGGGCTGCTACGCCCTTCATCTGCAAAGCATCGGTAAAGACAAGCCCTTGAAATCCCATCTCGGTTATCAAAAGACGGTTCACCACTTTGGGCGAGAGCGAAGCCGGCATGCCTTTGCTCGGATCCAGCGCAGGCACCTCCAAATGTCCCACCATCACACCGTTCAAACCTGCTTCGACCATGGCTCGGAAAGGAAGCAGCTCCACACTATCCAGCCGCTCACGGCCATACTTGAGTAGGGGAAGAACTTTGTGCGAATCGGTTTCGGTGTCGCCGTGGCCGGGGAAATGCTTGGCAACAGACAAAACACCTGCCGATTCCAAGCCTTGTGCATAAGCTACCATTCGTGAAGCCACGGTGCGAGGCTGCTCACCAAAGGAGCGTACGTTGATGACCGGGTTACGAGGATTGGTGTTGACATCGGCCACCGGGGCGAAATTGACTTGTACTCCCATCTCTTTGCATTGGCGTGCCATTTCCTGACCATAGGCACGGAGCAAATCAAGATCGGTGATACAGCCCAATACCTGGTTTCGGGGAAAGTTTGGAGTATCCTTCAGCCGCATGGCCAGCCCCCATTCTCCATCGAAGGTAATCAAGAGAGGAATCCGGGCCATGGCCTGTGCCCGATTGGTAAGAGCGACTTGCTCGCCCACCGTTCCGCCCGAAAAGAGCAATCCTCCCACGTGATACTCGTCCACAACACGCTTCATCAAGGCCAGATTGGCCGGGGTGGAAGTCGGTCGGAGCGTATAGATGAAAAGCTGGCCCACCTGCTCTTCCAAACTCATTGCGTTCATTTGCCGATCTACCCAAGCGAGGCATTCGGGCGATGTAAGGGTGGAACGAATGGGATTCTTCTCGGGCACGGGTTCGAATTGCACAGAGGCATCTCCCTGCAAAGGAACATTCAACAATGTCAATAGGCATAGCACAGAGAGAACAAATACTTTCTTCATTTGCGTTTCAACGTTAAATCAATTCTTCCAAGTTTTACTCCATCGCGGCCGGTGTGCATGACTTGCACGGAAGCTCCGTCGGCATTCAAATAGATGCGCGGTTCTTTCATGAACGTATGCGAGTGACCTCCGAGGATGATGTCGATGTTTCGAGTCTTCACCACCAAATTTTCATCGCTCTCAATGCCCAGGTGCGACAAACAAACCACCACTTGGCAGCCCTCTTTCTTCAAGAGTTCGGCCATCTCGTTGGCCACAGCCACGGGGTCGCGATAGGTCACTCCGCGAAACTTGTCGGCAGGAATCATGCCCTCGGGACGGACGCCCAGTCCCAGCACTCCCACTCGTAAGTCGCCTCGCTCCAAGATGATGTAAGGCCGAACCAAGCCATCGAGCACCGTATTCGTAAAGTCGTAATTGGAACAGACAACGGGAAAAGTAGCCAAACGAAAGAGCTTGGCCATGTTCTCCATTCCGCAATCGAATTCATGATTGCCGATGCCAACGGCGTCATAACCCATGAGGTTCATCAGTTTCACCTCTGCTTCGCCTCGGAACATGGTGTAATAAGGAGTTCCTTGCGAGAAATCTCCGGTGTCGAACAAAAGCAGTTCGGGAGTCTCCTCACGAAGCTTCTCCAAGCAAGTGGCTCGTCTCACGAAACCTCCTTGCCCGTGGTTGCGATCGTCGGGACGGTCAATGTGTTCCAAACGGCTGTGGGTATCGCCCGTATGTAGGATGGTCAGTTTGCGAGTGTCTTGCGCCTGCACAGCTCCGCTCAAAGTCGTAGCCAAGAGGACACAAAGGCATAATAGTTTATAATGGTGCATAGTGTGGGTAAATTGAATCGTTTCATCACAGGCGGCCAAGGGGATTATCTCACCGATATACGGCCGTCCATTTGCGATTGAAGCGGCCTTCCTTCGGCCGTCAGCCTGCGAATAT
>JAXFUC010000141.1:0-26704 GCA_034176395.1 Bacteroides sp.
CGAGGCAAGAGGTCTTCGGGTGCATCTTCTTCTTCGACAATGGCCTGAGAGACTTCTGCGCTGACATATTCGGTGGTGAATCCGAACTCTTCGGCCACGAGGTTGATAGTCTCGGCATCCAATCGTTGGTTGATAGACACCATGATGCCGATGCTCATGCACGTACCGATGACTTGGTTCACCGATACGTTCATCATCGTGGCCAGCTCGTTGGCGGTCACGAACTCGGTGAGCTTCAGTACGGTGCTTTCTTCTCTTTCTCTGTCTTCCAACTCCTGCATACGATTGGAGGCCAGTTCCCTCTTCTCCTTGCGATACTTGGACGACTTGGTTTTGCCCTTGGAAGTGAGGCGTGCCAAGGTCTCTTTCACTTGCTTGGCCACGTCTTCTTCGCTGACTTCGGGCTTCAATACGGGTTTTCTCAGCTTGTCTTTATGGCGGTCTTTGCGTCCGCTGCTCGGCTGATTGCCCCCTTGCCGCGAGGAGTTTGCTCCGCGGTCGGAATTGTTATTGTTAAAGTTGGACGCATCGTTCACATCCACCTTCTCTTTGTTGATACGGTTGCGCTTGCGCTTGCCCGCTTCGGTGTCGCCGGGCTTGGCCTGCGTCGTCTTGTCTTCGCGTTCCTTGCGACGTTCCTCCTTGGATTTCTTCTTGGGACGAGTAGACTGATTCAAAGCTGCCAAGTCTATTTGCCCCACAACGTTAATCTTCGCTCCCAGTCCGGGATTGATTTTGAACACCTCGTCGTCTTTCGCATCCGCAGCTTCGGATTTGACTTCGGTCGCCACGGGAGCAGGGTCTTCGGCCTTGGCCGGTGTTTCGGCCACAGGAGCTTGAGCTTCTTGTTCCACAGCCGGTTCTTCCTGCTTCTCGGGTTGAGGAGCAGGCTCTACCACGGGGGCGGGAGTTTCCGTCACCTCCTCAACAGGGGTAGGAATCGTTTCAACGACCTGCGGTGTTTCTTGGGGCATCGTCTCTTTCTCGGGCACACTTTCCACGACTTCGGGGGTTTCCTCCTTTTCGTCTTTTCGTGCACCGGCTTCGTCCAAGTCTATTTTGCCGATAGGTTTCAACTTAGGACGCGACTCTTCGGGAATCACTGCCTTGATAACCTCTTCCGTTTTGGGTTTTGCTTCTTCGTTCTCAAACCCGTCTATCGACACCGAGGCTTTGCGTTCCTTGTTTTGTCGCTCTTGGAGGAATCGCTCCGATTCCATTTTCAGTTTCTGATCTTTACTGAATTCCTTCACCAACAAGGCATATTGTTCCTCGTCGATCTTCGTATTCGGGTTGTTCTCGACGGTGAACCCTTTCTTTTGCAGGAAGTCAATCAGGGTGTTGATACCTACATTCAAGTCTCTTGTTGCTTTGTTTAACCTTATCGCCATATTTCTTTCTAAGTCTCTTTTTAGGATTGTTTGGTCATCATTCTCCGCGAGTTCACGTCTCACCTTCGCAGCCTTGGCGTGCGAAGCGGGGGCTATGCCTCTTCTTCAAACTCCGACTTCAACACGTGCAGCACCTCGTCCACCGTTTCTTCTTCCAAGTCGGTCTTTTCAATCAGCAAGGCTCGGGGCGCATTGAGCACGCTCTTGGCCGTGTCCAGTCCAATGGCCTTGATGGCATCGATAACCCATCCGTCGATTTCGTCGCGGAACTCATCGAGGTAGATGTCTTCATCTTGCACGCTTTCGTCCAATTCGCGGAACACGTCAATCGTGTATTCGGTCAGCATGCTGGCGAGCTTGATGTTCAAACCGCCCTTACCGATGGCCAGCGACACTTCTTCGGGACGCAGGAACACTTCGGCCTTACGTTCTTCTTCGTTTAGGCGTATGGATGAAACCTTAGCCGGACTGAGTGTGCGTTGTATGAACAACGAGGTGTTGGATGTATAGTTGATGACGTCTATGTTTTCGTTGCGAAGTTCGCGAACGATGCCATGTATGCGGCTACCTTTCACGCCCACGCAAGCTCCCACCGGGTCGATACGGTCGTCGTAGGATTCGACGGCTATCTTGGCTCGCTCGCCCGGGATGCGGGCGATTTTCTTGATCGTAATCAAGCCATCGTTGATTTCGGGCACCTCCAGCTCGAACAAGCGTTGCAGGAACACAGGCGAAGTGCGCGAAAGAATAATCTTGGGATTGTTGTTGCGATTGTCCACCCGGGCCACTACGGCTCTCACCGTTTCGCCCTTGCGGTAGAAGTCGCTGGGGATTTGCTCTGCCTTGGGCAGCAGAAGTTCGTTGCCTTCGTCGTCGAGCAAGAGAATTTCCTTCTTCCATATCTGATATACCTCGGCTGTGATGATGCTGCCCACGCGGTCGGTGTATTTATTGAAGAGGCTATCTTTTTCCAGTTCCAAAATCTTCGAAGCCAGCGTCTGACGCAAGTTCAAGATGGCACGGCGGCCAAACTTGCTGAATATAACCTCGTCGGCCACTTCTTCGCCCACTTCGTAGGAAGCATCTATTTGTTGCGCTTCGCTCAGAGCGATCTGCATATTGGGATTTGTCAAATCCTCATCGGCCACCACTTCTCTGTTGCGCCAAATCTCGAAATCGCCTTTGTCGGGATTCACAATCACGTCGTAGTTCTCATCGGTTCCGAACATCTTGGAAATCACGCTGCGAAACGATTCTTCGAGCACGCTGACCATGGTGGTTCGGTCGATATTCTTCAGTTCTTTGAATTCCGAAAAGGTATCAATCAGGCTGATTGTTTCTGCTTTCTTCGCCATATATTCAAGGGTCTATTTGAAACTGATTAGGTATTTTGTATATTTTACGTCCGTATATGCAAAGCGTTCGTCCTCTTCCACGAGTTGTGGGCGTTTGGCACCGGCAGGCTTCACCTTCTTGCTCACCGTCACAACAAAGGCTTCTTCGTTGGCTTCTTTAAGCACACCGGTCAGTTTGCGACCCTCGGCGGTAAGCACCTCGACCTCGCAACCCACATGAATGAGGTATTGCTGAAGCACCTTGAACGGCTGTCCGATGCCGGCCGAACCCACTTCGAGTTCATAATCGGCCTCCTCTCGGCTGAGTTTGGACTCGATAAACCGGCTCAATTCCACGCAGTCCTCAATCCAAACCCCTTCGGCATGGTCTATTTCCACCACTATGCGATCGTCGGGCGAAACCGTTACTTCCACCAGAAAGTAATCTTTATCGGCCAACCACTCTTCGACAATGCGACAAACAATTTGCTTTTCTATCATCTGAATTCAGTAAAAGGTAAGAATAAAAAAGAGGAGCCACACTGCCCCTCCTCCTTCATCCGTTTTCAGGGGCAAATATACAAAACAATTGATTCGCAAACAAAACTTTACCCAAAAATCGACACTCACCGAGCCTTTTTCTTGATTCGGCTGCGGGTTTTGCTTATTTTTGTCCTCGTAGAACCGAGTACTTTCCCCACCACCCGCCCGCCATGCCCCACCCACTGAACACCAACAAGCAATTCATGATAGGCAACTTCATCTTGGCTTTCGCCGTGATTGCCATCGTGGTCATCTTTGTCTTCTTGAGTTTGCACATGCAGCGCAGCGGTTCGCAACCCACTCGCTTTGCCGAAACTTACAGCCTTGAGTTGGACTCGACCTTTGCTCTCGACTCGGTGTCCATTTACGTGAACGACAGTTTGCTTCTAAGCACGCGCCCCACCGACAGTATTTCCGGCTTGACCTTCGCACGCTTTGCCCGAGAGAGCACGCTGATGCTGGTGGACGAAGCCACCCAAGCCACCTTTATCCAAACCCTGGAGGAAGACGGTGGCACCTATCGCCTATCCAAGGCAGCGGGCGAGGTGCAGCTGCTCCGCCTCCACCCCTGACACAGCCTTGACAAACCCCTACGGAGGGCAGTTCTTACTCCCAAGCCACCGCCACGCTGCACCGAGTCGCCAAAGTGCCCACACTTACCGACCAAAGTGCCTATGCTTTGCTCGCAAAGCATAGGCACTTTGAACACAACGTGTTTGCGCTTCACGCACAAAGAAGAAACCGATTATTTTCCAACCTCTTAAGCATAACCCGACGCCCCTCTTCCTTGGGCATCGCCCCCTTTCGTCTTTACTCCCTCTTCCGCAAGCGTTCGGCCGGCCGAAGCCACGTTGCTCCGCCCCGACCTCGAAGCACTCTCCACACTTTCACCCTCTGTCCGCCGGGCACTTCATCGGCTCTTTTGTCCACCTCTATATTTCTTCATCGAAAAACACGTATATTTGCACGCATCCATTCGTTGATACACAGAAAAACAAAATAAGGTTGTTATGAAAAAAATCGCATGGGCGGCCCTCCTGCTGGGCACGGTGGCCGCTTGCCAATCCGGGCCGCAATTCCACCTCACCGGCGAAGTGTCCCAAGCCGAAGGCAAAACCCTCTATCTCGAAGCCTCCACACTGGACGGCGTGCGACAGCTCGACTCCGTCCGACTGAAAGCCGACGGCCGATTCGACTTCGCACAGCCACGCCCCGAAGCTCCCGACTTCTTCCGCCTACGGTTGGACGACCAGGTCATCAACCTTTCGGTGGACTCGACCGAAACCATTCGCATCACCGCCCCGAGCAAGGACTTTGCCACCGCCTACACCGTGGAAGGCTCGGACAACAGCCGACGCATTCAAGAGCTGACCTTGAAACAAGGCCAATTGCAAGCCCAAGTAAACGAACTGGCACGAGCCTTTCAAGCCGGTTCGCTCACCCATCGCCGGCTCAACGACAGCGTACTGGTGCTGGTGGAACGCTATAAGGACGAGGTGAAACGCAACTACATCTTCGCCGCTCCGCAACAAACCTCGTCGTACTTCGCCTTGTTTCAACGTCTGAACAACGCCCTCATCTTCGATCCGCTGGGCAGCAAGGAAGATGTGAAATGCTTTGCCGCCGTGGCCACCAGCCTCAGCAATTCGTACCCCAACAGCCTACGCACCAAAAACCTATACAACATTGCCATCAAGGGAATGAAAAACACCCGCGAGCCACGCACGGAGAATTTGGAAATTCCGGAAGAAAAGATCGTGGAGACAGGACTTATCAACATCGCCTTGAAAGACCCGCGCGGCGAGGTTCGCAACCTATCGGGGCTAAAGGGCAAGGTGGTGATTCTCGACTTCACCGTTCATCAATCGCCCAATGGCAGTTCGCACAACTTATTGCTGCGCGAGCTGTACGACAAATATGCCGCCCGCGGACTGGAAATTTTCCAAGTGTCGCTCGACTCCGACGAACACTTCTGGAAGACCTCGGCCGTCAATCTTCCCTGGATATGCGTTCGCGATGCAAACGGCATCTACTCGTCCCACGCACGGGTTTACAACGTGCAACAGCTGCCCACCCTATTCCTCATCAATCGCAACAACGAACTGAGCCTGCGCGATGCGGAAATCAAAAACATAGACGCTGCCATCGAATCGCTCCTTTGAGCCTCGCAATGGGCAAACCCACGCAAGAAAGACAAAAGCCTATTCCTAAAGATTTGGTAAATATGCTCAATAGCATTCTTTTTTGCTTGACACGTATGGAATAAAGGACTACTTTTGCCGCAAGATTTTCAAAAAGAGGGTTCCGGTGTCTATGCACCGGGATTCTTTTTCTTTTATCCCCCTACTAAAAACGATATTTACAAAAACATTATAAAGAGAACGACTATGGCTTATATGTCAGAAGAAGGCTACAAGAACCTCTTGGCCGAACTCAAAGAACTCGAAACGGTGGAACGTCCCAAGATGTCGGCGGCCATTGCCGAAGCTCGCGACAAAGGCGACTTGTCCGAGAACGCCGAGTACGATGCGGCAAAAGAAGCACAAGGCTTGCTGGAAATGCGCATCAACAAACTCAAGGCCGTGATTGCCGATGCCAAAATCATTGACGAATCCAAGATAAAAACAGACTCGGTGCAGATTCTCAACAAGGTGGAACTGAAGAATGCAAAGACGGGCATGAAGATGACCTACACCATTGTGTCCGAGAGCGAAGCCAACCTGAAGGAAGGAAAGATTTCAGTCAACACCCCCATTGCCCAAGGATTGCTTGGCAAGAAAGTGGGCGAAGTGGCCGCCATCAAAGTGCCTCAAGGCAGCATCGAACTGGAAATCCTCAGTATCTCCATCTAACTCGCAAAACGGGCGTGGGACACAGTCCTCGGAAGCCTTCGCCCTCCGTCCATCCATACCAAACCCCTACAATCATGGCAACCATCTTCAGCCGCATCATCGCCGGCGAAATTCCTTGTTACAAGGTGGCCGAGAACGACCGCTTCTTTGCTTTCCTCGACATCAACCCATTGAAGAAAGGACACACCTTGGTTGTGCCCAAGCAGGAAGTGGACTACATCTACGACCTTAGCGACAAGGACTTGGCCGATATGCACGTATTTGCCAAGCACGTGGCTTTGGCCATCGGGAAGGCATTTCCCTGCATCAAGGTGGGTCAGGCCGTAATCGGACTGGAAGTGCCCCATGCACATATCCACCTGGTGCCCCTCGAGAAAGAGGGCGACCTTCTCTTCTCCAACCCCAAGCTCAAACTCACGCCCGACGAATTTCAAGCCGTGGCCGCGGCCATACAAGCACATTTATAGCACAAACCGCACCGAGGGCAAATGCCGGCCGAACGCAATGCCCCTCGGCACGAACTGCTATCCGCAACCTCCAAGCGGTGTGAGCCTCGCCCGACATTCGGCACCCACGGCTCGCACCGTTTTTTGATTGACACAGCTTCGCAATCATTCCGTTTGCTTGTGCCTCGCAGCTCGCTCCCCACTTCCCTTCTCACCCCATGCTGTTACCCCATCTACACCCCCATCTCATCGAAGCCGGATGCGACGAAGCCGGGCGAGGCTGTTTGGCCGGCCCCGTCTATGCGGCCGCGGTTATCTTACCGCCAAACTTCGACCATCCCTTGCTCAACGACTCCAAACAGCTCACCGAACGGCAGCGCAACAGCCTGCGACACCTTATCGAGCAAGAAGCCACTGCTTGGGGCGTGGGCATTGTCAGTCCTCAAGAGATAGACGAGATCAACATTCTGCAAGCATCTTTCCTGGCCATGCACCGAGCCTTGGACGCCTTGACCCTAACTCCCGAACACTTACTCATCGACGGCAACCGCTTTTGCCCCTACAAACAAATCCCTCACACCACGGTGGTCAAAGGCGACGGCAAGTATCGCAGCATAGCAGCCGCATCCATCCTGGCCAAGACCCATAGGGATGAAGCCATGGAACGCTTGGACGCCCAATACCCCACCTACGGATGGGCACAAAACAAAGGTTATCCCACTGCCGCCCACCGAGCAGCCATCGCCGCTCATGGCATCACCCCTCACCACCGCCAAACGTTCAATCTCCTGGGCGACGGACAACTGCAACTCCACTTCGAGTAGACCCATTCACTGTGGCAAGAATGAACAATTCGTTCACACCGCTCGTTTCTTTCTCAAAGGGACAACAAAATCTCTTGCCACAACAAACAAAAATGGAGACACTAAACCAACTGATTCAATCGACCACGCCCGTATTGGTCGACTTCTATGCCACCTGGTGTGGACCCTGCAAAGCCATGGCCCCCATTCTCGAAGCAACCAAAGCCAAGGTGGGCGATGCGGTACGCATCGTCAAAATCGACGTAGACCGACATCGCGAACTATCCGCACAACAACGCATCCAAGCCGTGCCCACGCTCGTTCTCTTCAAACAGGGTCAAGAGTTATGGCGGCATGCAGGCGTGCTGACTGCGGACGAACTGGAAAAGAAGCTCAAAGAAATCGGTCAATAGACCTCCCAACCCATCGACCTCACACCCCTAAAAGCCCCATCGCAATGAAGAAACAATGGACAGTAGCCCTGCTGATGGCAGTCTTGTCAACCGGCTGCATGGCTCAAAATCGCACCGAAGCCCCCGCCCGGCTCACCGAACAAACCGAAAGTAAAGGCGAAGTAATCAAACTCACCAAGGAAGTATTTCTCGCCCAAGTGTTCAACTACGAACAAGAGAAAGATTGGAAGTTCCTTGGCAAACGTCCTGCTATCATCGACCTCTATGCCGATTGGTGCGGCCCCTGCCGTCAGGTAGCTCCCGTCTTCAAGAAGCTGGCCAAGGAATATGCCGGCAAAGTGGACTTCTACAAAGTGAATGTGGATCGCGAACGGGAACTGGCCGCATTCTTCGAGGTGAAGGGCATTCCGCTCTTTATCTTCATACCTCAAGACAGCGAACCTCGAACGTTGAACGGAGCTATCAAGGAAGACGACTTTAGAAAGATTATCGACCAGTTTCTGCTGAAGACCGAGTAACGCAAACAAACTGCCTGCACAAGCCATGCAGACGTTCCCCATATGAACAGCACTGTATCCGCGCAACACCCATAAAGAAAGGCTGCAAAATACACGAAAGAAGCAAATCGTCCACACAGAAGAGCCGAACCGACCTTGTGGAAGAAGCAAATCAGCCATGCGGAAAAACCGGGTCGACCATGAGAAAGAATCGGGTCGCTCACATAAAAACTAAGACTCCCCCTTGCGAACTTCAGTTCGCAAGGGGGAGTCTTCTTAGCAAATCACTCGAGATTATTTCTCGCCGAAATAGCGGTGATAAAGACCTTCGAAACCTTTGCCATGGCGTGCTTCGTCCTTACACATTTCGTGTACGGTGTCATGGATGGCGTCCAAATTCAGTGACTTCGCACGAGTAGCGATGCGTTTTTTGTCCTCGCATGCACCCTGCTCGGCGTCTTTGCGCTTTTGGAGGTTGGTCTTCGTATCCCACACACAGTCGCCCAGCAACTCGGCAAACTTGGCTGCGTGCTCGGCCTCCTCCCAAGCAAAACGCTTGAAGGCTTCGGCTACCTCGGGATAGCCCTCGCGGTCGGCCTGTCGACTCATGGCCAAATACATTCCCACCTCTGTACATTCTGCCATGAAATGGTTGTTCAGGTCCTTGATCATTTCCTCATCGCAACCTTTGGCCACGCCCAATACATGCTCATCGGCAAAGGTCAGCATGCCACCTTCGGCCTCTACGACTTCCACGAACTTCTCGGCAGGGACCTTACACAAGGGGCACTTCTCGGGAGCGGCATCGCCTTCGTGCACGTAGCCGCAAACGGTACATCTGAATTTCTTTTTCATTGTCTTCTGAATTGAATTGATTAGTCAACTTATCTATTACGCATTTGTTCTTGTTCAAGCCATCTGCTGCTTCTCAGCAGCCAAACATTCCTTGCATACACCTTTGTAATAAGCGTGCACCTCTTCTACGGCATGACCCTCGAGCATTCGCACTCCGCTTTTCATCCCTCTGGGCATCGGAAGGTCGTGAATGGTTCCACACCGACGACATAGCAAATGTGCGTGCGGTTCGTTAAAGCCATCGAAATGTGCATTGCGGTCGTCGATCGTGAGCATCAAAGCCGCCCCTTGCTCTGCAAATAGATGCAGCGTATTGTAAACCGTGGTGCGCGACAAGGTGGGAATACTTACAACCAATTCTTTGTAAATTTCATCCACCGAAGGATGTGTGGGATGACTCATTAAGTACTCCATAATGGCAATGCGTTGCACAGAGGGTTTTATATCATAAGCCAATAGACGTTCGTAAGCTTTCGTATTATACTTCATTCTTGTATCTATTACAATTGTTATTGAGAATGGCAAATCTAAGGAAGTTAACCCTCCAAAGCAATCTTTCCATTCTTTTTTCGCCCTTTAAGCAAGTATTTTAGAATCGTTTTAGATACACATTTTGCCCGCATTCCGACTATCCATTCATTCTTTTCGAAACAGAAACGATGGATTTACATTTCTTTTATCTCAGCCTTACCATATAATCGGAACATTTGGTTGGCTCAAGCCTCAGTTTCAACTCCACTTCTTCCTCTCCGTTCTTTGGGCTTGAAAACAACGAAAAGCCGCCATGAATGGAGGGATTGAAAACTTCTTGCTCCCATGCCACATTCACCCAAACGAGATGTATTATTTTGTAAAGTCTTCACCTTCGATGTTGCCCCATAAAGGGAGTTGTTTCCCTCTTGTCAAAACGAGCACCCTCTATCTGTAACAAATCTATCCTCCACATATAAAGAAGAAAGCGAGCAGCATCCTTAGCGGATGACTGTTCGCTTTCCATTTCATCGGTTTGCGTTTCTTACTGGGGCAACGTTTGCCAATAAGCATCGTTCTCTATCGGCTCGATCAGAATCTTCCGATCGCCCAAGCGTACATCGTCGGGAGCAGAGGGCGGAGCATAAGCCATTCCCTTGCCCACACCGCGCCATTTCAGCATAGCTGCGGGTACACCACGTTCTATCAGTCCGCGTGTCACAGCCTTGGCACGTCGTCCCGAGAGTTCGAGGTTGTACTCCACCGACCCGCGAGCATCGGTGCACCCGATGATACAATAACGTCGACCGGTTTCTTGCTTCAGTACCTCGGCAATCTCATCGAGTACCTTCAGTGTTTCGGAAGTGAAGCGATCGCTGTCGAACTCAAAGTGGATATTGCCAAACAAGCGGTAGAGCACTGTATGGTCTACAATGCGTTCGCCCGGTTTTTCTACCTCTTTGATAACCTCTTTCACCACTTCGCGCTCCACAATCTTCTCCACTTCGACCGGTATTTGCACGGGAGCGGGTTTCTTGGAGTTGCCTCCGATGCGCCACATCAAGCGCACAGTGCCTTGCATCGTATTGGCCACATTCTTGTAGGGCATCACGATGTAGTCGGCTTGCAGCCCGATGCCCAGTCGGTCGTTGAGCCACATATTGACTCCTGCGCCTGCACTTATGGGGATGAGGTGATGGCGATCGCGTCCTTCCTTATTGTACTCGTTACGCTGTGTATAGGAAGTTCCGTTGTACAGATCTGTATAGTCGATGTGGAAGTTCTTATACATATAGCCTGCACCTACTCGGAAGAAAGGATCTATATAGGGCGAGTTGAAGTAGCTACCCAGACGCCATTGCAAACCGAGTGCAGCGTGAGCCAGGAATCGGTTTTCCTTGCCCATGCGCACCGGGTCTTTGGTATAACCCAGCGTTCCCTGCAAATCGAGTGCAAAGTGACGATTCAACTCACGGGCGGCATAGATGTTTCCGCCGAAGAGCAGATCGCGTTTATTGAGGTCGACCACATTACCGATGTCGTTGGTGCCCACTTTGAGCAGCCCGATGCGGGTCATGTGATAGCCCGACACACCGATACCCAATTCCCAAGCTCGCTTGATGGCCTTGGTTTCCACCGTCTGGGCGGTTGCTTGCGAGAGCATCCCGCAAGCAAGAGCCAAGACGAAACATATCTTATAAAAACTATGTTGCATGATTGATTCTTAATTTCTCGGTTCGTATTAGTTCAAGGGTACATACGTATCGTCGTTGCCCGCGATCGTAGAATTCACCTTCACACGGAGCACACCGTCTTTGATGACCACCGTACCCAGCAATACCGGACGCAAAAAAGGCTGTTGGTTCACGGGCGTAGCCATAGATGATGTGGTAGGAGCCGAATGCTGATTGGGACTTGACAGGAAGACGGTCAGGCCCTCCATCTCCGAAGGTACCGAGCTGACAGGTATCTCGAAGGTACGAGCATCCATCTTAGCGGCCGATACGAACGATTGGTTTACACGTGTAATAGCTATGTGCAGTGCCTCAGAGGTAAAGTTTTCGTACTTGGGTACAAGCAGATTGGGATTGGTGTCCGAATCTTTATACCACGTATACTTCTTATTCGTATAGCGGGCATCCAATGCTTCGAATTCACCGATGGCCTTGCTGCCCTCGAAATGTATGTACTTCAACAGTGGGATACGTGGCAGAGGCGGCACTTCGATAACCTTGCTCTGAATGGTTCCTTCGATGCCAAAGTATTGAGGAATGGCTTTGGTGCGCACATAGTAGGATTCATCGCTGAAGGGGCGTTCGGTTTCACTCCAAAAGTTCCAGCCATAACGATGATTGTCGGCTGCGTTGAAACGAGCGAGGGGACGGCGCGCAATGGGACCCGTGTTGTTCAAGTCTTCGTGACGGTTGTAATACTCGTCTTTCACACGAGGATCGGCAGGTACTTTGGGGTCTGTGGATGCTTTAAGAACCGTTCCATTTATGTCAGTGATTTCAAAAACAATGGTTTGGGCATCCGTACGCGCGCCGTACCAATCTTTGTACACCGAGTTATAGGTATAGTCCTTGGCGGTGCTGTTGAGTTCGACCGTAGCCGTGGGACCGGCCGCATCGATGGTATAGGTCAAGGTACACATGAGTCGCACCATGCCGGGAGCATAGTCGTTCCACACCTGCCACTTCTCTTCCTTCACGGCCACTTTGGTAGGGATCGTAAAGATGTTGGTTTGGTACTTCTTGCCATCGGCCAACTGAACGGTGGCTCGTGCGCTGCGTTGTTCAAAAGACGTACCGTTGGCAGGTAGGTCGGTGCGCGGCATCACGATGGTACTTTGGTCGGTTACCACGTACTCCTTATTGGTGGGGAAACCGAAAGTGGTTCCAAAAATCACCTTTGAACCGGCAGCAATGGCTTTGTTGTCGCGGTCGGTAATCTTAAGCACTGCGTTTCCGGTCAAAGCTTCGTAGCCCGAACCTTTTTCGGCCACTTGAACGGGAATAAACGAGAGAATGTAATCGGAAATCAGCTCGTTGGTGTTCTTACCGTCCGCACCGCGCAGGTAAACCCAAAAGTCTTCCAAGCTTGTTTTGCCTGTGGGCCAGTTCTCACCTTCGTATCCGGCCAACTCGGGGTGAGGATTCTTGAGCGTGCCTTTGGCCACTTCTTTCATCCAAAGGTCATAGGCCGACAATCCATTGTCACCATTATCTCCCTTGGGACCTTGAGGACCGGTCTCACCTGTTGCCCCCGTATCGCCTTTAGGACCTTGGGGACCGGTTTCACCCTTCTCTCCGGCTGCTCCGTTATCGCCCTTAGGACCTTGAGGGCCGGTTTCGCCGGTGGCTCCCGTTAAGAATTGAAAAAAGTTTTGCACAGTATTTTTATCGGCCGGCCACTTGGTGCCCGGATTGTGCGGATCGTCCGTATTTCCGTCGGCGATGAGCTGCTTCCACGTATCATAGGCACTCATGCCGTCCTTACCGGTAAGAAAAAGTATAAAGTCGGCTTCGGTCTTCCCGCCTTTCCAGTCGGGGTAAGTTCCTTTATCAAGCAAAGTCAACCACGTTTCGTAGGCACTGATCCCATTTTCTCCCTTAGGACCTTGCTCTCCCTTGGGAGTGATTACTTCAATGTCTGTACAAGCTACAAATGCTGCGAAAGCAATGAGTAGCAGAATTATTTTCTTCATTAGCGAAAATTGATAAATTAATAAGTAGTCTCTAAAACGGCGCGAAATTAAACCTTACATATAAGTCCCCCATATATTGAGTGCAAGTTTTTATTTTGTTTAATACATTTACCCACACCATTAACATCCATTGATTATTGAATCTATTCTAAACTCCACCTCATTACCTCTTTGGACAATCCTCAACAAGCATTCGGAGAAGATTTATCGACAGTAAACACTTCGGATGCAAAGTGTAGGCACTTCCGACGTAAAGTGTAGGCACTTTTGACGCAAAGTGTGGGCACTTTGCACAGCAAGTATAGACACTCCATCCGTCGAAAGCAGGCACCCAACCCGGCGAATACAAAAGTTTATCAATAAAAGTCGAGGAAATGACCGCTTTTCCGAAGAAAGCCGAATAGTTTGCGTACCTTTGCCCACGAAAAGAAAGATATACAAAGATTTAATGAAGACATTTGAAGCGCTTGGCGTATCTCCCGAGATTCGCAAAGCCATTGAAGAAATGGGGTATGTGAACCCCATGCCCGTACAAGAGGAAGTGATTCCTTATCTTCTGGGCGAAAACAACGACGTAGTGGCCCTTGCACAAACCGGTACCGGAAAAACCGCAGCCTTCGGGCTTCCTTTGCTCCAACAGGTGGACGTGGAACAAAATGTTCCGCAATCGCTCATCCTCTGTCCCACTCGCGAACTCTGTCTGCAAATCGCAGGCGATCTGAACGACTACTCTCGCTACATCGACGGACTTCGTGTGCTGCCCGTTTACGGTGGCTCGTCCATCGACAGCCAGATTCGCAGCCTCAAGCGGGGTGTTCACATCATCGTGGCCACGCCCGGCCGTCTGCTCGACCTGATGGAACGGCGCACCGTTTCACTATCCACCATCCGAAACGTGGTGATGGACGAGGCCGACGAGATGCTCAACATGGGCTTCACCGAAAGCATCAACGCCATCCTGGCCCAAGTGCCGCAAGAGCGCAACACCCTGCTGTTCTCGGCCACCATGAGCCCCGAGATAGCACGCATAGCCAAAAACTACCTGCGCAACGCACACGAAATAACCATCGGCCGAAAGAACGAAAGCACAGGCAACGTCAAGCACGTGGCCTATATCGTACACGCCAAAGACAAATACGAAGCACTCAAACGGGTGGTGGACTACTATCCGCACATCTATGGCATCATCTTTTGTCGCACACGTAAGGAGACTCAGGAAATTGCCGACAAACTCATGCGAGAGGGATACAATGCCGACTCCCTCCACGGCGAACTGTCCCAGGCTCAGCGCGACACGGTGATGCAAAAGTTCCGCCTGCGCAATCTCCAGCTATTGGTGGCCACCGACGTGGCTGCGCGCGGACTGGACGTGGACGACCTGACCCATGTCATCAACTACGGACTGCCCGATGACACCGAGAGCTATACGCACCGCAGCGGACGCACCGGGCGAGCCGGCAAGACGGGCACCTCCATCGCCATCATCAACCTCAAAGAGAAAGGACGGATGCGCGAAATAGAACGTATCATAGGCAAGCAGTTCCAAATCGGCGAGATTCCCACGGCCGACGCCATTTGCCAAAAACAACTCATCAAGGTCATCGACGAATTGGAAAAGGTGAAGGTGAACGAAACGGAGATAGAAGCCTTCATGCCCGAGATATATCGCAAGCTGGAGTGGCTTAGCAAAGAAGACTTGATCAAGCGAGTGGTGTCGCACGAGTTCAACCGCTTTGAAGAATACTATCGCAACCGCCCCGAAATAGAACAGCCATCCACCGACGTTCGTGGCGATCGTAGCCGTGGCAAGGGCAGCGGTCGACGTGCCGAAGCCGGCTTCACACGGCTGTTTATCAACCTGGGCAAGACCGACCGGTTCTTCCCGGCCGAACTCATAGGGCTGCTCAACGGCAACACTCGCGGACGTGTGGAGCTGGGACGCATCGACCTGTTGCAAAACTTCTCCTTCTTCGAAGTGGAGCAAACGGAAGCCGACAACGTGGTCAAAGCACTCAACCGAGCCAAATGGAACGGACGTAAGGTCGTAGTGGAACGAGCCGACGAACAAGAGGCCACCGACCGAGATAAGAAGAAACGCAAACCCGCCACGTACAACAGCCGACCGACCAAAGCCCAATCGGGCACCGGATACGAAAGTCGATCCACCAAAGCCAAGCCAAGCAGGGAAGAAAGAGGCTACACCCAGCTCCGAGGTCCCAAACGCAAGGACGACTGGATGCAGTTCTTCCGTGGCGAAGAGCCCAACTTCGACGAAGATGGATGGGCCAAGAAAAGCAAAAAGAAAAAGTGAGCCAATCGGCTCACTTTTTCTTTTTCGTACAGCCTTCTCCCAAGAAGAAAAGCATGAGGCTGTGGTATGCCCTTGATGGTGCGGGGGATTATGCACTTCCTGCCAGCCTACAAGCCGCCTTGGCTGTCCAAGCATGGCTTGGCCATGCCTCACCCTTCCTGCTTGCCGCACGAACGGAGAATGCGCTTGGCACAGTCGGCCAGCACCACCACCGCCCCGGCCAAAATGGCCGTGTCTTTGATCACCAAGCGGCCGGCACCCGTAAGTAAGGGGAAACCATACTCGCCGCTGCCCAGATTGGGCACCCATACCTCGGGCGTAGTGACCAGGAACGAGAGCGTGCCCACGGTCATCACAATCACCAAGGCTGCGCCCACAAATCCCACCCGAGGAAAGAATATGCCCAAGAATGTCAACACACCGAGCGTCATAATCAAAATGCCAAGACCCTGAGAGAATACATACGTGTTGTTCTCCTCATGCCATTGGTATTTCACAGCATCGAATTCGCCCTCTTTGAGCTTATACTCCTTGTACTCCGGAGCTGTCTTAGAATAGAAGAAGCTCATGAATGGGCTGTTGGCCACAAAAGGAACGATTCCTTCGGCTTCGTAGTTCCAAAACTTCAAACCTCCAATCCAGACGAAAATAATAAGGATGGCCACCCGAATGAGGTGTACTCCCAGTCCGTGGGCCGAAGTGGCCAGTTGCAACACGCGTGTGGTTGCATCGCAAAGTTTCTGTTTCATACGTCGTTTCTTTAATGGATAGTTCATGAATGATGGAGGCAAAGATAGACGAGTGTACTTCGCCAGAAAATGGCCGTTCTTCTCAAAAGTTTTGCAATTCTTCCTTTTATCTCACAAATTATCTATCTCTAAGGTATTTTCCTTTACATTTAACACACAAACTACCCAATTTTGCCAAATCACTCCCATACGCTTCGCTGCCCCATTGCCTCCTCTTCCTCCTCTCGCAAATCGCCCCCACTTCGGTAGCCGAATCCATCCCACCGGTCGAGCAAAGCCACTCATCACTTGAACCGAGAAGCCTCACTCTCGCTTTCTCCCACCCTTGCGTTGCAAGGAACGGCGATATGTTGTATCTTTCAGCCGCAAAACACAACACCTTAATCAAAGATTCATCATGGACTACCAACTCATTATCATCGGCGGAGGCCCGGCCGGCTACACTGCCGCCGAAGTGGCCGGACACGCCGGTTTAAAGACTCTGCTCATCGAAAAGGCCAACGTAGGCGGTGTATGCTTGAACGAAGGCTGCATACCCACCAAGACTCTGCTCTACTCGGCCAAGACTCACGACAGTGCCCTTCATGCCGGTAAATACGCAGTGTCCTGCTCGGATGTGTCGATAGACCTGCCCAAGGTCATTGCCCGCAAAGGGAAAGTGATTCGTAAATTGGTACTTGGCATCAAAGCCAAACTCACCGCGGCCGGTGTGACCCTTGTCACAGGCGAGGGAAAGATGCTGGACGCACACACGGTGGCCTGCGGAGAGGAACGATATACAGCCGACCACATCCTGATGTGTACGGGTTCGGAAACCTTCATCCCCCCCATTCCCGGCATCGAGTCGGTGCCCTACTGGACTCACCGCGATGCCTTGGACTGCAAAGAACAGCCTGCCTCGCTGGTCATTGTGGGCGGTGGGGTCATCGGTATGGAATTCGCATCGTTTTTCAACAGCTTGGGCACCGAAGTAACCGTGGTCGAAATGATGGACGAGATTCTGGGCGGCATGGACAAAGAGCTGTCGGGCATGCTGCGAGCCGAGTATGCCAAGCGCGGTGTTCGTTTCCTGCTATCGACCAAAGTAACGGCCTTGGCCACCGATGAGCAAGGACAAGCCGTGGTGTCCTACGAAAATGCCGACGGTAAGGGCAGCCTCACAGCAGCCAAACTCCTGATGAGCGTGGGTCGTCGGCCTGTGACTACCGGCTTCGGATTGGAGAACTTGAACCTGGAACGCAACGAGCGAGGAAACATAGTGGTAAACGACCGCATGCAAACCTCCCTGCCTCATGTCTATGCCTGCGGTGACCTCACGGGCTTCTCATTGTTGGCTCATACGGCCGTGCGCGAAGGCGAGGTTGCTGTGCATACCATCTTGGGACGGGACGATCGGATGAGTTACAAAGCCATCCCGGGCGTTGTCTACACCAACCCCGAAATAGCAGGTGTGGGAGAAACCCCGGAATCGGCCGTGGCCAAGGGCATTGAGCACCGTATACACAGCCTCCCCATGAGCTATTCGGGACGCTTCGTGGCCGAGAACGAGGGAGTCAATGGCGTGTGCAAGGTCATTACGGATGCTAAGGGCGTGGTAATCGGCGCTCATATGCTGGGCAATCCGGCCTCGGAACTGATTGTCATTGCCGGAATGGCGGTCGAATTGGGCCTGACCCTCGAAGCCTGGAAGCGCATGGTGTTCCCACATCCCACGGTGGGCGAAATCTTCCGCGAAGTATAATCCTCATTTCTCATACCCCAATTCTTCACGAAACGTTCGCTGCATCCTCCCCACTGCGGCGAACGTTTCCTTGTTTCAAGCCACTCACCACCCATACCCAGATGACACCTCCCCTGCATCGCCCAACCCATCTATTCGCATTTCTCACCACTCTTGTCCTCGGCCTGCTGCTCTACATTCCCACCCTTTCGGCCCAAGTGCCGACAGCCATCGAGGCACTCATCCGCGACCACCTTCCCAAAGGTTCGGAAGTGGGCATCTATGCCTACGACCTCCATACGAACCGTCCCCTCATCAACCATCGGTCGCAAGCTTTGGCACGGCCTGCATCGACCTTGAAACTCGTCACGGCCATAGGCTACCTGCAACATCGCACCTCATCGACCCAGTCCGAAAATTCTGCACCTTTCACCGTGTCGCTTCGTGCCGACGGTACCGTTTCGGGCGACACACTGCACGGTGACTTATATGTCAAAGGCGGATTTCATCCCTTGTTCGCAGCCGAAGAGTTGGAACATTGGGCGCAAACCTTGGTGAACCATCCCACCCGCCCCATTCGTGTGGTCACCGGGGGGCTTTATGCCGACCTCTCGTGCAAAGACACCTTGCATTGGGGCAGCGGGTGGGCGTGGGACGATGAGCCCGAGCCTTTCCAGCCCCACCTCTCTGCTTTGATGCTGAACCAAGGGACGGTGACGGTGCGAGTGACTCCCTCTGCCGTGGCAGGCATGCCCGCCACGGTCGAAGTCAGCCCACGCTCAACGGCCTATGCGGTGAGCAATCGGACACAAAGCATGGCTCCTCATGCCGGTGAGCTGCGAATCGGACGCAACGAGCACAATGTGATCCACGTGGTGGGCAACGCATCTCGCCCTGTCACACGTAGTCTCAGTCTGCACGACCGACACGGACATTTCTTCATGACCACCTTGGCCGACCGCTTGACAGAAGCAGGCCTACGAATCGGGCAACAGCGATATGCCTTGCGAATCTGTGCCGATAGCCTACCCGCTCTCTGCACTTCGCAGGCCGACCTCGACGAGGTGCTGCACGAGGCCTTGGGCGAGAGCAACAACCTCTGCGCCGAATACCTGCTGCTGGAGCTGGGACGAGGCGGAGAAAAACAAAAAGCCATCGGGGCAACCGATGGCATTGAAATGTTGAGAGCCTTTCTGAAGCAGCTGGGCTATGGATCGCAGGACTATCGCATAGCCGACGGTTCGGGACTATCGCCCTACAACTACCTCTCTCCGGCCTTGTTGGTGAAGGTCTTGAGGTGGGCACATGGCAAGCCCGAGGTCTATCGCCACCTTTCCGAAGCCTTGCCCCTATCGGGCGTAAGCGGCACGCTGAAGAACCGCATGAAGCAAGGACCGGCGCATAAGCATGTGTGGGCCAAGACCGGAACCATGACCGGCATCAGCTCCTTGGCAGGTTATGTTCGGGCTGCGAACGGACATCTCATAGCCTTTGCCGTTATGAATCAGAACGTGCTGTCGGCCTCCAAGGCGCGCGACTTCCAAGACCGAGTTTGCCAATGGCTGGCACGGCAATAAAGAAGCATGGCCTTGCCGGCCGTGCTTCTCAGGAGAATTAGAAATTCACCGTAGGAGCTTTGTCGGCGCCGGCCTCGGCCTCAAAGTAGGGTTTGCGGTCGAATCCGAAGATGGAAGCAAAGATGCTCTTCGGGAAACGACGAACGGCCGTGTTGTATTCACGAGCCACGGCATTGAAATCTTTACGGGCCACGGCGATTCGGTTTTCGCACCCCTCGAGCTGAGCCTGAAGCTCCAAGAAGTTCTGATTGGCCTTCAAATCGGGGTAGTTTTCGGTGATGGCCAGCAACTTGCCCAAAGCCGAGCTGACAGCTCCTTGTGCAGCCTGATACTCGGCCAGCTTCTCGGGTGTCAATTCGCCTGCACTCACCGTGATTTGTGTGGCCTTGCTGCGTGCCTCCACCACGCCTTCGAGCGTGCTTTGTTCGTGAGTGGCATAGCCCTTGACTGTGTTCACCAAATTGGGGATAAGGTCGGCCCGACGTTGGTATTGACTCTCTACATCGGCCCAGCTCTTTTCTACGGTTTCTTCCATAGACACCAAGCCGTTGTAGGCACCGATGCCCCAAAGCACCAAGCCTGCGGCCACGACCAAAAGAATGATTGTTGACTTCTTCATGTGTTTGTTGTTTTGAATGTAAGTTATTGATAATCGAATATAATCGGTTGTTCCTTGAGGCGTTAGGATCAAAAGCGTGTGCCGGCCCCACCGCCACCGCTGCGACCGCCTCCCCAGCTACCGCCACCGAAACTGCCGCTGCCGCCTCCATAACCACCGAAGCCACCGCCCATGAAGGGTGGAAAACCACCGCCTCCGTGCGAGATGCTCCCTTGGTCGTAGCTTTGCTCTTGGCGAACCACCTGCCCACCGCAATAGCGGCAAGTATAGGTGACGTTCTCGGTTCTCACCCCTCGGCCACGGCTCACAAGCTGTGTATTCGTGCGCATCAGGCCTATCTTTCGGCAGTGAGGACAGCGTTGTCGCCGACGTGCCTCCCGAACAGCCAGTAGGCTGAACAAGGCAAATCCGCCCACGCCCATACCCAGCAAAAGCCACGGCATATGGCCGTCTCCCGTCTCGGCACCGGCCACATCGTTTTCCATCGAACCATCCAATCTGGCCTTCACGGCCTGCGCCCCCGCTATCATGGCCTCATCCCAGCGCGCTGCCTTCAGGTGGGGTAGCATGGCTTGCACCTGAATACGCTTGCAAATGGCATCGGGCAAGATGCCTTCCAATCCATAACCGGTGCAGAACTGCACGCAGCCTTGGTCAATGGCCAGCAACAACAAGAGTCCGTTGTCTTTGCCCTTCTTACCGATGCCCCAGGTTTGGAACAAACGGTGGGTAAACTCAAAGCAATCGGCCTCGCCGATGGAACGCACCGCCACCACAGCCACTTCGATGCCGGTGCTTTGCTCCAAGGCGTGCAACAGGGTGTCGATGGTGTGCACTGCTTGAGCGGTGAGCACTCCGTCGGGGTTGACGGTGTGGCGTGAGGCATCTTGCAAACGAACGTTGGGCAGGCTCTCCACCGTATGGGACACCGAAGATCCGATTGCCGACGATGGGGCACCGCCCTCGGCAGCATGCACTCCGACAGTTGCAAGTAGGGGGAGGAAAAAGAGGAGGAAGAATGTACCGATACGCTTCATACAAGGGAAGAAAAAGAGGAGATGGTATATTAAAAACAGCGATGTTTCATGCATTGAGCCGCGAGACGACATAGCCCGGTTGTCAACTGCCTGCACTTAGCTCGGTAAGTGCCCACACTTTGCATCCTAAGTGCCTACACTTAGGCGGCAAAGTGTAGGCACATCGGAAAGCAGGTGCTTGCACATCGAAAGGCCTAAATTTGCACATTGAACGGTCGGAAGCTGCATAGGGAATGTCGAAAACAGCAAACGCAGCACTGCACGAGTCGGTGTGCTCGGCATGGCTGCGTTTTGTATGGAGACGAACGGCCCGAACATCGCCGGGGATGTTCGGACAGGGTTCGATCGTTTTACTTCAGTTCCCAAGCCAAAGCACTTGCTCCCAGGACGGCAGCGTCGGAATCTTTGAGCTCGGACACCAGCAATTTGGTTTTCCCTTTGTAGATGGTCAGCACATTATCGTCGATGGCTTTGCGAATAGGCTTCATGATGAAATCGCCCGATTTGGCCAATCCGCCGAAGAGTACAATGGCTTCGGGACTTGAGAAGGCAATGGCATCGGAAAGTGCTTCGCCCAAGATGGTGCCGGTAAATTCAAAAATTTCCAAAGCCAACTTATCGCCCTGAACGGCTGCATCGTACACATCTTTGGAAGTGATTGTCTCGGGATCGTGTTTGCGCAAGAGGCTTTCCTCGGTGCGTGTGCTAAGGAATTCACGAGCCGTGCGCGAAACGCCCGTGGCCGAACAATAGGTTTCCAAGCAGCCTTTGCGCCCGCATCCGCAGGCTCGGCCGTCGCGGCGAGCGATCACGTGTCCCAGTTCTCCGGCAAAACCATCGTGCCCATAGACCATTTGTCCATTGATCACAATGCCGCTACCTACTCCGGTTCCCAAGGTAATCATAATGAAATCCTTCATTCCGCGTGCTGCGCCATAGGTCATTTCGCCGATGGCTGCGGCGTTGGCGTCGTTGGTCAAGGCCGTGGGGATGCCCAAGCGTTCTTCGAACATGGCAGCCAAGGGGATGATGCCCTTCCAAGGCAAATTGGGTGCGAATTCGATAGTACCGGTGTAGTAGTTGCCATTGGGAGCGCCCACTCCAATGCCCCGAATCTTGGACACACCGCCCTGAGATTCTATTAGAGGTAAGAGGCTCTTGCAAACGGCATTCGCATACTCCTCGGGAGTTGCGTAGCCGGCGGTCTTGATCGAGTCGCTGGCAATGATGGTGCCTCGTGCATCGACGATTCCGAATACGGTGTTCGTGCCACCGATATCAATTCCCACCACGTAGGGTTTCTCCATGTTCATAGTCATACTTATATTGTTTTTCGGTTAGTGTTTTTGTGCTTACAAATTACGTAAAGAAGATTCACCCGACAAAATAAAAGGCCAAGATTTTGAACTCCTAACACCCTTTGCACCCGAAATAGGCGACCACCCCAAATGGTTCGAACAGATGGAAAAAGAAGCGTGAAAACCCACTTACCGGCCTTTGCCATGAACAAGTGGAAGCCTCGATGCGTTCTTTTGTGAGATGCGGCAAATCGGGTCTATGGGCACAGAGAGCACGCATCCATCTTATTGATACAACACCTATGAACAACGAAATCTACCTGGCCGGAGGGTGTTTCTGGGGCACGGAACATTTCCTCAAACAAATCAGGGGCGTCGTAGACACCACGACCGGCTACGCCAACAGCCTTATCGAAAACCCGAGCTATGAACAAGTTTGCAGCGGAGCCACACAAGCTGCCGAAACCGTCAGAGTGGTGTTTGACACCCATGTTTTACCGCTGGAGAAGCTGCTCGACATTTTCTACCAAAGCATCGATCCCACCTCGTTGAACCGACAAGGACACGATTGCGGCACGCAATACAGAACCGGGATTTACTTCACCGCAGCCGAAGATGAAGCCACGGTGGTTCGTAGCCTGACACAACTACAGAGCAGGTATAAGCAGCCCATCGTGGTAGAAGCCCAAGCACTGAGCAATTTCTACCCGGCCGAAAACTATCATCAAGATTATCTGGAGGTGAACCCACAGGGCTATTGCCACATCCGCCCCGGATTGTTCGAGTACGCACGCAAGGCCAACGCCGAGGGTGGTGCAGACCGATAGATCGGTAGCATTTCTACTTTTTCCGAATCACCGTGAGTCCGTCGCGCAGTGGGAGGATGACCTTTTCCACCCGTGTGTCGGCTGCTACGTGTGTATTGAAGCGCTGTATGCCCACGGTTTGCGCATCGGTGGAGCGAGCTTCGAGTACATGTCCGTCCCAAAGTGTATTATCGGCCAATAGGAAACCTCCGGGGGCAAGATGCTGAAGCACCATTTCGTAGTAGTCGATGTAGTGCCGTTTGTCGCCGTCGACAAAAGCCAAATCGAACGTAATGCCCAAGGTGGGCACGAGCTGCAAGGCATCGCCGATGTGGAAGTGTATTTGATGAGCAAACGAAGACCCCTCGAACCATGGCCGAGTGAAGTCTTCTTGCTCATCGTTTATTTCAAAGGTATGAAGCTCGCCGTCCGCTGTCAGCCCCTCGGCCAAACAGAGTGCCGAATATCCGCTATAAGTCCCAATCTCCAAAATGCGTTTGGGGCGAATCATATGTGCGAACATCGACAACAGTCGGCCTTGAAGGTGACCCGAAGCCATGCGGGGACGTAGCAACTTGACATGGGTGTCGCGGTAGAGCGACTTTAGGTAGTCGCTCTCCGGTTCAATGTGATTCAGGATATACGCCTCAAGGGCTTCGGAGGTCTGCATCGGGTCGGTCGTGTCTTAGAGATAACGGTTTTTGTTGGGAAGCACCGTGTCTTCGGCATAGCGCAATACGTCGCCCACTACGTTGATTTCCAAGAACGAGGTCTTAGTGCCGGCCTTTCCGCTGCTGAGGTAGCCCACCATATCGTCTTCGTTGAGGCGTCCCTCCTTCAGAAGTCTGCGCAAAGCGGCGAAGTAGTATTCTTGTCCATTGGCCAATTCGGGCATATAGATGGCCTCGACACCGTAGGACAAGGCCAGGTGGCGCATGGTTTTCTCTTTGTAACAGATGGCCAGTACCGGGAATTTACCGCGGAATGCGGCCAGGTTACGTGCGGTGCGACCGCTGTAACTGTCGGTGATGATGGCACGAATCTTCAACTTGGAGGTTGCTTTCACCGCCTGCTTGGCCAGGAAAGCCGTCACATCGGTGCTGTCATCCGACAACGGTATGCGAATGTCGTTCTCGCCCAGTTTGTCTTTCTCGGCCTGTGCCGCTATCTTAACCATGGTCTTCACCGCTTCTAAGGGATACTTGCCATAAGCCGTTTCACCGCTCAACATCAAGGCATCCGTGCGGTAGTAGATTGCGTTTGCTATGTCGGTCACTTCCGCACGCGTGGGGCGTGGGTTGTTAATCATGGTGTGCAACATCTGTGTGGCCACGATCACCGGCTTCTTGGCCAAGATGCATTTGCGGATAAGTACCCGTTGAATGCCCGGTATGCGTTCTTGCGGCACTTCGATACCCAGGTCGCCTCGTGCCACCATCACGCCGTCGGCCACCTCCAGGATTTCGTCGATATTGTCCACACCTTCCTGATTTTCTATCTTGGCAATAATGCGTATGTCGCTGTTGTGTGCGTCGAGAATCTCCCGAATGTCCAATACGTCTTGCTTATTGCGCACGAACGAGTGTGCAATGAAGTCGATCTCCTTCTCTATTGCATAAAGGATGTTGTTGCGATCCTTCTCGGTCAAAGACGGTAGATTGATGCGCACACCGGGCACGTTGACGCTCTTGCGGCTGCCCAATACGGCGTCGTTGTGCACTTCGCACAGGAGGTAGCCGTCGGTTTTCTCCACCACTTCCATCTCCAGATCCCCGTCGTCGATCAGAATCAACCCTCCTACGCTCAGGTCGTGTACGAAGTTGGGATAGGAAACGGCTATACATTCCTTGGTAGTTTCTTGTTCGGGGTTGCCGACCACCCGCACCCTGTCTCCTGTGGCAAAGGGGATAGGTTCGGCACAAGCCGTGGTTCTCACCTCGGGACCTTTGGTGTCCATGAGGATGGCAATGCGATTGGACACGGCACGCACGTTGGCAATGAGCGTTTCAAAGCCTTCTCGGCTAGCGTGAGCGGTGTTCATACGCACTACATTCATACCCGCATCGAATAAACCGCGAATAAACTCCACGTCGCAACGGCGGTCGGAGATGGAGGCTACAATCTTTGTTTGTTTCAGCAACATATTCTTACTATTCTTATGGTTTTTACTTTCCTCGTACAATATGGTTATTTCGTGAATTGTTATCGGTATTCCGGCGTGGTCAGCGCTTCCATGGCCAGGCGGTAGGACTGCAGTCCGAAGCCTGCGATCACGCCCCTACAAGCCGAAGCGATGACAGACACGTGCCTCATGGGCTCTCGTCGGTAAACGTTGGATATGTGCACCTCGATCACCGGAGCCGCAACTGCCCGGATGGCATCGTGCAAAGCGACGGATGTGTGCGTATAGCCCGCAGCGTTGAGTATGATTCCATCGGCTCGGAAGCCTGCTTCCTGGATGCAGTTCACCAACTCGCCCTCTATGTTGGATTGAAAGTAGTCAATCTGCACCCGGGGATAAGCCGCCCGCAACTCGGTCAGGTAGTCCTCGAAAGAAGTGCTGCCATAAACCTCCGGTTCTCGTTGTCCCAGCAGATTCAAATTCGGTCCGTTGATAATCTGTATGTTCATACGCGCGGCTGCTCTTGTCCTTGGGAAGGGCCCGACGTCCGCTTCGGTGAGCAAGGACTGACATTTACATAACACGCGAGCGTTGTCTTTGGTTTGCTCCGCCTTTGCTCTCCGCTCAAATTCGCCTCAAGGCCGTCGGTATCGGAAATAATTCAGTAATTTTGGCGCAAAGGTAACAAAAGAAATGGATAAACACTCAACAAACGAGCAATCTGTCGCCTCGTATGCAGATCTTATTAAATCCTACAAGCAGCACCTACGCTTGGAACGGTCGGTTTCCGCCAATACCCTATCGGCCTACGTAAGCGATCTTGACAGGTTTTTAGATTTCTTAAACCGCGAGCAGGTGCATCCGCTGGAAACTCGCCCCGAGCACGTCGAACATTTCTTGGCCTCACTGCACGACGAGTCCATCCGTGCCCGGTCGCAAGCCCGCATCTTGTCGGGTATCAAGGCTTTCTTCCGTTTCCTGATACTTACCGATCGCATTTCGACCGACCCTTGCGAGCTGATCGAAGGTCCGAAGATTGGATTGAAACTGCCCGAGGTGCTCACCGTGGAAGAGGTGGATCGTATCCTCAACAGCATTGACCTTAGCAAGGCGGAAGGCCAACGTAACCGCGCCTTGCTCGAAACAGCTTATAG
>JAXFUC010000142.1:0-5100 GCA_034176395.1 Bacteroides sp.
CGGCCAACCTCATTGCATCGTGCATTGCCGGAACGGCCTGCCAAGGCAAAGTCTTTTCAATCTACGAATACAATAAGGAGAGGAACAAAACAATTCCCGAATCGGCACGTACCGAACGCTTTGCCTACAACAGCTATTACAACCTGAATCGACAGTCGCTCAACGAGGGGGCACTGAATTTGAAACGCCTATACTGTCTCACCACCTCCCAAACAGCATCGGCCAGCGAATTGCTGATTAACGCACTGAGAGGAATTGATGTGGAGGTCATCCTCATAGGCACAACCACCAAAGGCAAGAACGTGGGCATGGAGACTACCGAACTAAACGACGGAAAGAACGATTATAAACTCTACCCCGTAACCTTTTATACCCTCAACGCTAAGAGAGAGAGCGACTATTCGGATGGCTTTCGTCCCACCTATACACAGTCTGAGAGTGTTTCGGCTATCTATGACTTCGGTACAATCAACGAACCGTTTTTGAACCGAGCTTTGAATCTCATCGACGGAAACACCCGTTTAGAAAATCTAAATGCTTCGACTCGAAGCCGGTCGGCATCTTCATCCGGACAAGCACTCGAGCCCCCCATATTCCGATCTTCAGGCATGATTCTTACACCCTCCTTAAGGTTCTGAAAGGACGGATGCGGGGTTTGCCCACAAAGCATATTCACGTCGCTCCACCCCCCTTTGAGATACACATCCCACGAACGATTGTTTTTTGATTTGAAAGCATCTGTCATGTCGGTTTATTACCTATATTTGTCGGAGTAGAATCAAGGAAGGTAAATCTTAAAAGAACGAAATCAAATGAATCGTAAGCAAAATATCAGTTTCTCGGTGCTTTTGGCTACCGCCTGTATCTTGTTTTTCTCATGCGAAAACAAAAAGGGGAAGAACTACGATTTGAAGTTCGACAGCATCCGTATCGAACGCACGGCCCATTTATTGGGGCAAGACACCAATCCGGCTTGCCAAGTGTCCATCCTCTTCACCCACATTGCTCAAAGCAGCAATCCGCTGTTGAAAGATTCGTTGAATTCCCTATTCATCGCACAAACCTTTGACGGTGAGGTTTCCGGCAACAAGGCACGTGAGGCCGTGGAAGACTACATTGCCCGATACATAATGAACTATCGCACCGAACTGGATTCTGTCTATTTAGAAGATAGAAAGACAAACCCCGAGGCAGAAACCGTGCAAGCTTGGTACTCCTATACAAAAGATGTTCGCACCGAAGTTCAAAACCTTCAGGGAGATTTGCTAACTTATCGCATCTATTTTGAAGAATATACGGGCGGTGCCCACGGAACCTACTACACCTCGTTCCTCAACATCGACTTGAATACATTGACAACTTTGAGCTTGGACGATTTATTCGTAGGAGACTATCAAGAGCCATTGGCCAAACTTATCTGCCTGCAACTCATGGCTCAGAACAACGTATCCACTCGTGAAGAACTGGAAAATTTGGGCTACGGAGTTACCGGTGACATTCTGCCCATCGAAAACTTCTATTTGGATGATAAGGGAATTACGTTCTTCTATAACGTGTACGACATCAGTCCCTACGCTTTGGGAACAAGTTCGGTCACCATCCCCTACTCCCATATGGAAGCGCTGCTCAGCGAGCATCCCATTCTGAAACAATTGAAGAAATAAAGGATTCGCTCCGTAACTTCCCTTTCTCTCAAATCTCACTTTTGACAACAGTATAAGCCACGTGGATATTATACAGAAATACTTCCCTTCTCTCTCCCCGGAACAAATCAGACAGTTCGAGGCTCTCTTTCCACTCTACACCGATTGGAATGCCAAGATAAATGTCGTGTCGCGCAAAGACATCGAACACTTGTATGAGCATCACGTACTACACTCATTGGGCATTGCACGCATCATCCGTTTCAAAGCAGGTAGCCGGGTGATGGATCTTGGTACGGGAGGAGGATTTCCGGGTATTCCTTTGGCCATCTTATTCCCAGATACACATTTCCACTTGGTCGATAGCATCGGGAAGAAAATTAAAGTGGCTTCGGAAATCTCTCAAGCCATCGGCCTGAGCAACGTAAGCTTCAAACATGCACGCGCCGAGGAGGAAAAACAAACCTTCGATTTTGTGGTGAGCCGAGCCGTCATGCCACTGACCGAACTCATCAAAATAGTAAAGAAGAACATCTCGGTGAAGCAACAAAATGCACTGCCCAACGGTTTAATATGTTTGAAGGGGGGAGAATTGGAGAACGAAATCAAACTCTTCAAGCACAAAACCATGATTCACCCTCTTTCCGAAGAGTTTGACGAACCCTTCTTTGAGACCAAAAAGGTGGTTTACGTGCCACTATAAAGCACCGATGACACAGACCATGAAGATCAAACGATTTGAATTCAATATGTTCCCGGTCAACTGCTATGTTGTGTGGGACGACACCAAGGAAGCAGCCATCATAGATCCAGGTTGTTACTACCATGAGGAAAAGCAAAAACTAAAGCAGTTCATCCTCAACAATGAACTGACCGTGAAACATTTGCTCAATACCCATCTGCACTTGGATCATATTTTCGGAAATGCTTTCCTCCAACAAGAACTCGGTTTGCAGGCTCAGGCTCATCATGCCGATCTGTATTGGCTTGAGGAAGCCCCCAAACAAAGCCGTATGTACGGTTTTCCCCTCCCGGATCCGCCGGCTCCCATCACCCGATTCATCGAAGACGGCAACCTCATCTCTTTCGGCAACACCACGCTCAGAGCCATCCATGTACCCGGACACTCTCCCGGAAGTTTGGTTTTCCACCATGCCGAAAGCCCTTGCCTTTTTGCAGGAGACGTATTGTTTAGAGGAAGCATCGGGCGTGCTGACCTGATGGGAGGAAACTTCGACCAACTCATCGAAGGCATCACCCGACGGCTACTGACCCTGCCCAATGAAACCATTGTCTATTCCGGACATGGTGATCCCACTACCATCGGAGCCGAAAAGGTGGAAAACCCCTTCCTTAGACAATAATTCTATCTTCAACTATATAGCGTAATCATACCTCAAAATTATTCAATCCATGAACACCAATTCTTTAATTGATCGCCACATAGGCATCAGTGAGCAAGATGTGCCCTCAATGCTGCAACGCATCGGAGTGGCATCTCTCGACGAACTCATTCAAAAAACCATCCCGGCCAACATCCTCTTGGAACGTCCGTTGGAGCTGCCCGAGGCATTAACAGAACACGAATATGCCAATCACATCCATAAGCTGGCAGAGAAAAATAAGCTCTACACCTCTTACATAGGCATGGGTTGGTACAACACTTGTACGCCCGCTGTGATTCAACGCAATGTATTCGAAAATCCGGTGTGGTACACTTCCTATACTCCCTACCAAGCAGAAATCTCGCAGGGACGTTTGGAAGCATTGATGAACTTCCAAACTGTAATCAGCGACCTTACCGGTCTGCCGTTATCGAACTGCTCACTGCTTGATGAAGCAACAGCCGCCGCCGAAGCCGTGAGCATGCTTTTTGCACTGCGTTCACGTGAACAACAGAAGTCAGGAGCCAATGTGGTATTTGTCGACGAGCAAATTTTCCCTCACACACTGGCTGTGATGACCACACGTGCCTTACCTCAAGGCATCAAGTTGCAAGTAGGTCGATACCAAGACTTCACCCCCACTTCCGAATTCTTTGCCTGCGTATTGCAATATCCCAACGCAAGTGGAAGTGTGGAAGATTATAAGGAATTCGTAGAAAAGATGCACGCTGCCGATTGTAAGGTCGCAGTGGCCGCCGACTTGATGAGCTTGACTCTGCTCACACCTCCGGGTGAATGGGGTGCAGATGTCGCTTTCGGCTCTTCGCAACGTTTCGGTATTCCCATGTTCTATGGAGGCCCTTCGTCCGGCTTCTTCGCAACACGCGACGACTACAAGCGCAACATCCCCGGCCGTATCATCGGACTTTCGAAAGACCGCTACGGAAAACTTTGCTACCGAATGGCCCTTCAAACGCGCGAACAACACATTAAGCGAGAAAAGGCGACATCCAATATTTGTACCGCACAAGCACTGCTTGCCACCATGGCCGGCTTCTATGCCGTTTATCATGGAGCCGAAGGTCTGACAAGCATTGCAGCTCGCATCCACTCCATTGCCGCCTTGCTCGAACAAGAGTTGAGTAAACTTGGCTACAAGGCAACCTCCACTCAATATTTCGATACCCTACGCTTCCGTCTTCCCGAAGGTGTTTCTGCCCAGCAATTGCGCACCATCGCCCTGAGTAAGGAAGTGAACCTACGGTACTATGATCAAGGAGATGTGGGCTTCAGTATTGATGAAACCACCGACTTGATTGGGGTGAACGTGCTCCTTTCCATCTTTGCCATCGCAGCCGGTCGCGACTTTGTCAAGATCGAAAAGCTACCCACTCTCTGCACTATCTCCGAGAAGTTCAGACGTACTTCTCCCTTCCTGACCCACGAAGTGTTTAACAAATACCACACCGAGACCGAACTGATGCGTTACATCAAACGGCTCGATCGGAAAGACATCTCTTTGGCTCACTCCATGATTTCGCTGGGTTCTTGCACCATGAAGCTCAACGCTGCGGCCGAGATGCTTCCGCTAAGCAATCCTCGCATGATGGGCATTCACCCGTTGGTGCCCGAAGATCAAGCAGCCGGTTATTTGGAACTGATTCACAACCTGAGTGAAGATCTGAAGGTCATCACAGGCTTCGCCGGCGTCAGCCTCCAACCCAACTCGGGTGCATCGGGCGAATATGCCGGTCTGCGTGTCATCAGTTCCTATCTTGAGAGCATAGGACAAGGACACCGCAACAAGATACTTATCCCCGCATCTGCCCACGGAACGAACCCGGCCTCTGCCATACAAGCCGGCTTCACCACAGTAACCTGCGCCTGCGATGAGCATGGCAATGTGGACATGGACGACCTACGCGCAAAAGCCGAAGAGAACCGCGATGACTTGGCAGCCCTAATGATTACCTATCCTTCGACACATGGTATTTTCGAGGTAGCCATTAAGGAAATCTGCGAGATTATCCATGCCTGCGGAGCTCAAGTGTATATGGATGGCGCCAATATGA
>JAXFUC010000143.1:0-20652 GCA_034176395.1 Bacteroides sp.
CGAGACAGACAATATTTATGTGGAGCCTCTGATTGAACAGGTTTACCGAGAGATAGAACGATTGCAATGTGAAAGTATCTCAGAGAAGGAACTTTCGGTGGTGAGAAACTATATGTTGGGTGAGATGTGTCGAGGGTATGAGTCGGCTTTTTCCTTATCCGACGCTTGGATAGCTGTGGACACTGCCGGATTGGGAGGAGATTACTTTGCTCGCTCACTGCATGCCATCAACGAAACGTCGGCCGAAGAGTTGAGACTGATGGCACAAAAATATCTATGCAAAGAGAACTTAAAAGAAGCCGTGGTTGGCAAAAAGTTGTCATAAGCTGTCATCGGAAAGCCCCATCTGTATTACCTTTGCTATTATTAGTCTTAATAGCACAGCCATGAAGCATATCTATATTTCTCTCCTTTGTCTTTCTTTTTTTCTTTCATCCACGATGCAAGCGCAGGAGAATTCCGGTATCGGTGAATTGATTGGGAAGGTGAAAAATGTTTTTTCGCCGGAACTAAAAGTGGGAAGTTACACCTTCAAAGATGGAAGTGTGTATACGGGGGAAATGAGTGGGAGAAAGCCGCATGGGAAAGGAAAAACTGTTTTTAAGAATGGGGACACCTACGAGGGAGAATATGTAAAAGGAAAAAGAGAGGGCCGTGGAATTTATATCTTTTCCGACGGTGAGAAGTACGATGGACAATGGTATCAAGATCAGCAACACGGCAAAGGTATTTATTACTTTCTAAACAACAATCGCTATGAAGGTATGTGGTTTCAAGACTACCAACATGGTATGGGTGTGATGTACTACCACAACGGCGATAAGTATGTAGGTAATTGGGTTAATGATAAACGCGACGGAGAAGGAACCTATATTTGGGCGGAGGGTGCACGGTATGTGGGAAGCTGGAAAGATGACCGTAAGAATGGTCGAGGAACCATGAACTGGGGAGATGGCTGTTTGTACATAGGAGATTGGAAGAACGATATGAGGCACGGTAAAGGAGCCTTTGAATATGCCAATGGTGACAAATATGAAGGCAGTTGGGTGGAAGACGTGCAGCATGGACAAGGGATCTATAAGTTTCATACCGGAGAGGTCTATGAAGGAGCTTATCTGAAGGGAGATCGAACCGGAGAAGGCATATATACTTATGCCAACGGCGATAAGTATGTTGGAGCTTTCAAAGGAGGCATGCAACATGGAAGGGGCATCTTTACGTGGAATAACGGTGCTGTTTACGAAGGGCAGTGGAAAGACAACAAACGTGATGGAGTAGGGACTTATAGATGGAGTAACGGAGATGTGTATACCGGTCAGTGGAAGAATGATCGCCCCCATGGACTGGGAGAGATGAAAACTGTTGCCGGAACGGACTATAAAGGTGGTTTTTCAGAAGGATTGGAAGAAGGGCAAGGCATACAAACTGATAAAGATGGCAATCAGTTCGAAGGTTTTTTCAAACAAGGTAAACGTGACGGTCCTTTTGTGGAGAAAGACAAAGCGGGGCGTGTGCTGAAACGAGGAACTTATAAAATGGGGCGGTTGCAATAGTACGATCGAAGATTTAGCTATCTGTTAATGTTGTGTGACAGTCGAGGGTGATGATTGCCGTTGATTCCAATTATCTCTCACTCTCTAACGCCCTTGTTTTTATCTTCGTCGAGTTGCTCCAAATGGAAGCATGTAATGAAAATCCCTGTATGAGTAAAGAAGTATCTCTCTTTTATCACGCAGGGATTTTTGTTTGACTTTAAGGATTCATTTTTGGGTGCTAATCATCTTCATTCAATCTCTGATGTAAAAGATTTTTTAATGCCGGATCGGAAGGACGAGGGGCATTGACATCGATCCAATTTCCTTCAGGGTCTATTAACAAGAAGCGTGGCACAGAGCCGACATTGAGCTCAGCAGGCAGTTCTGCCCAATCTCCAGCCCACAGTTGTAGACCGCCGAGTGCTTGCTCAGCAACAAAGCGCAACCATTTTTCTCTGTCTTTGTCGATGGAGATACTGATGAAGACAATGTTCTTCCCCGCAAATTCCTCTTCCAGTTGTTTTAAATGAGGAATTTCTTTTTTACAAGGTGCACACCATGTGGCCCATATGTCGACATACTTATATTTACCCGGGAAATCGGTTGCTGCATGAAATTCCTTGCGTGGATCGGCATAAATCAAATTAGGAGCAGGTTTTCCGACTTCAAGAACAGAGGTTGGTCGTTCCGGTAGGTTGCGGAGTCGCTGGCGGTAACAATCATTTGGTAGTAGAGGAATCATACGTCTTTCGTAATCACGGAAGGCAATGTAATCGGTTTTAGGAAACTCTGATAGGATATATTCTGCCCGAAGTTCGGGTGTGTTCAATTCTGCCAAACGTTCTTCCAACGAGTATTCTCGTCCACGATGTATAAAAGTTTGTTTGTAGCTGAAGTATTGTTTGAGTAGTTCTTTACCATAAGGTTGCTTCAGTAACCGAGCATTTTGATGAGGGAGGCACTTTATTAACTGAGAGTAATACGCCGATTCTTGTTCTTCAGAGTCATATTTCGTTTGATTTTTCGATAGATAGCTGACAAAACAATGAAGCAAATCCAGCTCAACAATCTCTTGTAAAGCCATGGTTAACTTCTCATCTGTTCGTTTAATTTCTTCGATCCAACGTTTAGTTACACTTTGAATGGAGTCGAAGCGTGGGAAGAAATCTCCATATTCCATATCTTTTGGAAAGGAGCATAGTGGCTGCTTTAAGGTTCGCCATATCTCCAAGAGTTGATTTTCTTGGTCAGGAGTTGCTACTACTTGAAATCCTTTCTGAGAAATGAGTACTTCGATTTCTCCTCCAGTACGTACGAAAAGTCTGTGGTAAGCCTTCCCATCATAAACATAATAGAAAGGCTCATCCGCCATGGGTTCGAACATGAAAGCAAAGTTACCGTTGGAAGAGACGGAAGTACTTGCTATTTTCAGTGGTTCTCCATTTCGTACGGTAGCCAAAATGATTTCCGAAATAGAGTTTCTGTTCTTAACAACTCCTTTAATGATTGCATACTCATTTGCTTGAGTAAATAAAGTCAGCAAGCTGATGAGGAAGAGTAAAGCTATTTTTTTCATTAGTAACAGATAAAGACGTTAGACAAATAAGGACTGATGTAGATGACCTCAGAGGGGCGACCTACTCCTTTGTATACTTCGGGATTATCCTTTAGCCTATTGGCCGTAGTTTCGAAAAGATAAAGTTTGTAGGTCGTTCCATTGCTTGTGGCTATTACCAGTTTATTTACATTCTCTTTTATGCTTTCATCCATATAATCTTGGTAGTCGAGGACGAGATGTTTAATCAAGACGATGGATTCACCTGTTGGGATTGGGGATCCTCCTCCGGTGTAAAGAACTTCGTGCTCCTCTTTGTTAAATAGATCGTAGTAATATAGTTTGTCGTCGACGGAAAAATAAAGCATTTGGAAGGCCCGATTCATTCCGAAACAAGAGGCTGTAGACAACTTACTTGTGTGGGCAACTGGAACGATATCCGTGATTCGATTCTTCAGGAAACTTTCATCCCAGTCTATCAAGCATTTCATATCTATATGAAAAATCGAGAGCGAATGGTTACTGTTATGCCGCATAACAATAAATCCTTTACCACCCTCCCACATCCCTTCGTCCAAGAATCCGGCATAGATGGGAGTGTATTCGGGATAACTGTCGCTATACTTTGATTGGGCATCGTTCTCAAAGAAGGAGATTGTATTACGGCCTTTGATAGAGGTGCAAAAGCGATGTGAATGTAGGTCGAACAATAAAGGATACATAGTGGCGTTCTTGGTCATTACATTGGACAGTTCGTAGTCACCCTCTTTGGGAAATTCCAACTTGGAAATCCCAAATTCTCCGGTTCGGATGGAATAAGCATAGAGTTTGCCATTATTGATTAAGCCACTCTCTTCTGAGCCTTCGTACCACTTTTGAGGATGTACGGAGGGGGAGTTTTCGAAGAACATGCTTTGGAAATTACCCACTTGCTTGATGTCCAATATCCGACTGATACGCATCTCTTTTTCACTGGCCAGTAGAAAGCATCTGTTTCCTTTATTCTGTTTGCCAGTGTTCGTGTCCACCCAAGTGTATTTATCTGTAAAACCGAGAGAGCGCGGTTTTCCCTCCATTGATTTCCCTTGTATACGGGCAAGAAGATTCTCGTTTCTCCTTCCAGAGAAAAAATAATCTAGATCGGTGTTTGCTTGATGTTCTTTTAACACATACCAACCTCTCGAGAACTCGGACTCTACAGTCAAGTTGGTATATACGTGATTGGTAACACCGGTTTGGGTGTCTCTATATGCAAATATCAGAACATAAGAAGAAAGTGGAAGAGTAACCTGCCAATCCAACTTTCTTTGAAAAGAGAGGGTGTCGATGGCTCTCTTGAAATCTTTCTTGTCATAACACATCCACAAATATTCGTAGGTTCGACTCTTATCGACCGAATGTATTTGTGGTTCAATAGTTATCTTCTCTTGGATATTACAGGTATAGATACTATCGATACCAGTCACCTGTGTTCGATTCAATTCTACGTACGTATAGTTACCCTTGTCTTCGTAGCAAGAAGTCAGTATGAGACAGAGGAGGAGAGCAAAATATAATAGATGCCTTTTCATAATCGTTTGTTTTTAAGCTTTAAGGAAATGTGACTTCATTACCATTCTCATCTTTCAACGGAGAGGTGTTTTTAGGATCCATATTATAAGCAACCAAATATTTCTTTGCTTTTTGCAGATAGAAGTTTCGCAATGCTGCATTGTCTCTGTTCTTCAGATAAAGGCGAATACAAGCATTGTCCCATTTCTCTTTGGTTACGTTGATTAAAAGTCTGTGTTTTACTTCCGACCATTTTCCTAAGTATAGGTCGCATTCATAGTCGGTATCCTTCCACATAGTAGGACGCTCTAATTTGTCGGAGAGTATAATGCGTTTCATCATGTGCTCAGGAATACCTGCTTGAAACTCCGCTGAGGGAAGTAATCGAATGTATAGTTTGCGTGCATTTTTTTGCAAATCTAGATCGTTTCGGAACACTGCAATTCTCATTTTCATTTCATGAGCTCGGGCAGGTAACATAAAAGAATGTCCATCGGCAGAGTCGAGTATCTTGAAATGTGTATCGGGAATAGCTGGGAATTTCATCTTGACATAGGTGGAATCTATGATTTTATTGGGATCATCTTCGGCATATTTGTGTGTCCATTCTTGGGTAACTATTTCGAAGTTGACTAGTCGAGGATGATTCGTGACTTCACCAATGGTCATGATTTTGATTTCTAAGGTGTCTTGTCGAACGTCCTCTGCGGAGTAAGCAAATGTGTAAACTTCTTCTGCCTTGGAAGAAAATTGGATACAATTACCACCTTCGTAGGGCATATACCTTTCCGAACAACCACTGAGTGTGGTGAACATATAGATTCCGATTATGAATTGATAGTTTGCTTTCATCTTTTCAAAATATTATTGGATGTACTTTATTTCATTTTTGGGTATTGGAAGCATATAAATGCTGGAACTTCCCTGTTTATTACTCCATAAAATGTTTTCATCTCCCCTGCGTTTACATTGAAGGAAGTGTTGTCCTTCTCCGTAGAATTCTTTGTTATACTCCTTAGCAACGAACTCGTCTTTCTTGTCAATCGAACTCAAATCGATCGTTAAAGAAATGTTTCGAGCCTCCACGATTTTATTGGTGAGTTGTTGATATTCAGCGTATTGTCTGCTGCACTCAATGGCAATTAAATACATTTCATAGAGACGGATTAGAGGGATCAGTTGTTGAGAAGCGATGGATGATTCAGCTCCTTGTTTGTACTTCATAAGTACGTAGCGTGTCCGAGAAGGATCTGCAAATGGCTTCCAAAGTTCTTTTACACGAATGTCTGTGATGTCGGATTGAAACAAATCCTTTTGTATTCTTTTCTGTGTTTGTTCTACGCCTCCCGGTCGATAGAAGTAGTGTTCCGTCAGTTCTTCCAAATTGTATACATGTAGAGCGAATAGGTGTTCTTTACTAGCTATGTAGTTCTTCTGTGTGAAATCTTGACTTGTCGATAGTTTCCAAGGGCATGCTGAAATCACTTGTTTGGCGCATGCCATGGCTTGATCCTTCTTTTGTATCCACAGATAGAAACGGGCTTTGAGAGCTAATACAGCCCAGTAGTTCATCCGGTTTTGTCGATAGGTAAGAAATTCATCTTGTGGTGACTGCATGACTGTATCGATCTCTTTCAAGAGTTTTTCAGCTTCCAATAGATCCTGTTCTAACAAACCGATAAATTCGTCCCAAGTGTGCACGGGTAAATTCTTTCGTGAAGCAGACTGTGCATACGACAGCATCTTGTTTGCATCTTGTCTCCCGGGAATAGGACCGTATAGACGCAGAAGATCCAAATGACAGAAAGCACGTAGAGCTAGAGCTTCTCCTTTGATGACTCGATACATGGAAGGAGTTAATACTCCGTTATCTATGAATCCCAAAAGGTTGTTGATGTTGACAATGGTGTGGTAGAGTTGCGTGTAGATTTCGTCCACGACGGCTTCTACCTCTTTGTCTTTGTAGTTATAAGCGCTGGTATGGCCCTCCATGCTTCCGGAACTGACTTTCCAATGCTGGGATAAGTTTTCCATGAAGCCCATGGTTAGGTTCTTTCCGTACAGTGATTGGGATTTGAGTTGAATGTATATACCGGTCAGAGCATTCTTGAATCCGGTTTCGGTACTGAACATTTCCGATTGTTCCACTTGATTGGATGGTTTAACATTCAACCAATCGGAGCAGCCACCCAATATGATGAGTGAGCATGCAAACATATAATGAGTTAGTTGTCTCATAGATTTTTCAATTAGAAGTTGGCTGACAATGAGAAAGAATATCTGCGCGAAAAGGGGTATTCAAGTCCACGCTCTTGCTTGATTGTAGAGAGTCGAAACAAGTTGTTGGTGCTGAGGATGATTGAGAAATGTTGCATTCTCAGATGTTTCATGAGCCATTTTTGCGGTAGGTCATATTTCACCTGAATGCTCTGACATTCCAATGTGTTCTCTTTTTGGACGAATCGGGAAGACATCTGTGTGAGCCGTTTGTCCTTCACGTCTTTGAAGAATGTGTGATCCCCGGGTTTCTTCCAACGTTCTTCGTACACGCGACGATCTACGTTGTACTTTAGGTTTGCATTTTCCACTCGGTTAACGAGAGTAGAGTTGTAGAGTGAACCTCCCAGACGATAGCCGAAAGACAGATTGATGCTCCAGTTTCGATAATTGAAAGTGGTGTTGATATTTCCTCTGAATTTAGGATCTTCCACACCACATGCAATCTTGTCGCGAGCGTCCCAAACGAAGGTCTTGTTTCCAAATCTATCGATAAGTAGTTCCATACCTGTGCTGGGATCGATACCCTGCGAAGGAACCACGTAAATGGTACGAAGCGATTGTCCCTCTCGATATAGATAATTGGGATTGCTGCCTCCTTGTTTTTCGAGTTCTTCGTTAGCTGTTTTAAGTGCCTCTGATATCTTCACGATTTCATTTTTTTCGTATATGCAACTTCCGGAAAGTGACCAGTTAACCAAATCATTGCGCAGCAAGACCAATGAGGTGGATAGTTCGCAGCCGGAATTTTTCACTTTACCGATATTGGCCGTATAGCTGGGAAAACCGTTGGCCAATGGAAGATTCATTTCGGAGAGTAGATTATCTGTTAGGTTTCTGTACATATCTACGGTAAATCTCAAACGTCCTTCAAACAGAGAAGCTTCGGCCCCGATATTCATTTTCTTGGTGCGTTGCCATTCTAAATCTTCGTTGGCCAATCCCATCAAATGGCTCCCAAACCAAAAACGATACCGATCTTCCAGATAATACTGATAGGTCGCTAAAGCCTGGTAAGGGCTAAAATTGACAGCACCTGTTACGGCGTATGAGGCACGTAATTTGAGACGATTGAGTAATGATAACCCATTCATAAATTTTTCTTCATGTACGTTCCACCCCAACCCCAATGAATAGAATGGAGCGAAGCGCCTGGAACTACCAAACTGTGAAGCTCCGTCTATGCGATAAGCTACATCGGCAAAATAGCGGTTATTGTAGATGTAGTTGAGATTGCCCGTCAAACCCACTCTACGATTGACTGCATCATTTCCCCTGGGTTTTCCTTTTTCTTCGTACTGCAAAGCCATCGACAACATCTTCAAATTTGACTGTGGAAAGCCTTCCATCGTGAATGTGTATAATTTGGAGCTTGTTTGTGCGAGATTGTAGTTGATACCGACATAGAAATCATGCTTCTGATTGTAGTTGTGCGAATAACTGAGTGTGAGATCCCAATCATAATTGAACCCCTTCCCCGACGAATAAACGTATTTTCCTTTACGGAAAACTTGTTCCTCAGTATAGTCCTTGAAATCGGTATGGTCTGCCGGCTTGAAATTGTCTGCATCGTTCATTTGCTTGGATAGACCAATGCGCGAACGCAGAGTAAGCCCTTCTAACGGCCTCCATTCGATGTCTAAATTATTGGTAAAGCTTGTAGAACTATTCCTATTTACGAGGTCGAGTGTGGCATTGTAGAGTGGATTCGTTGGCGATGGGTTGAAGAAATCTCGTTCGTCGGTTTCAAATTCTTTTAAAATCTTCCCTTGCTGGTCGAATTTTGTCCAATAAGGGTTTAGGTAAACGTACTGTCGGAAGGAACCGTAAGGTGAAGCATCGGCCTGTAAATAGCCAACTTCGAGATTGTTCTTGAGTAATAGCTTATTATACTCGTACATCAAATTGACTCCTCCATTGAACGTTCTCCGTGTGGAACCTTTCATCACTCCGTTGATTTGATTGTATTGTAAGGAAGTAGAGTATCTAAACCCTTCCTTACCTCCTCCCTCCAAGCGCAAATTGTGTTTTTGGCCTACGCCTACACGCAGAGGCTGGGATAGCCAATAAGTGTCGACACCTCTTTCGACTTCTTCCCTGACCCTATTATAACGTTCGCGCAATCTCATTTCTTCATTGGCAAATCCTCCTTGGGAGGTAAATAGGTTTGCTTCGAGTTCCAATTGCAACTTCTCCCGAGCATTAAGTACTCGATAGTCACTCAGATCCGGAAGCTCCACATTTAACCCTCCTCGATAGGATAAACGTAATTTCCCGGGTTGAGGGCGTTTACTTTCGATTACTACCACGCCGTTTGCTCCGCGCGAGCCGTAAATAGCTGTGGCAGATCCATCTTTTAACAATGTAATTGAGCTGATGTCTTCATCGTTCATATCCACCATGCGGCTCAATGGAATTTCAAAGCCATCGAGTATGATGAGTGGTGTATTCAGTTCCACACGCGTCTCATTTTTCAAATCTTCTACCGTCGGGAGGCTTGAAGTGCCACGCATCTGTATAGTAGGTAGGTGATTGGGATCAGCTCCGAAGGTATTGTTTTCAATGATGTTGAATGTTGGGTCTATGTTCCTCAGTGTGGCTATGAGGTTCTTGCCGCCGAACGACTTCAGTTCCTTTTCGGTCACAGTGGAGACAGCTCCCGTGAAACTCTCTCGTGACTTCTTGAATATACCAGTGATAACAATATCTTTCAGTTCATTCAATTGATTTTTCAGTATCACCACGATATTGTCGGCATCCTTGTCCCCTTGAATCGATATTTCTTTCGATTCCATGCCTATCATAGAAAACATTAAGATTTGTCGAGAGGCTGGTACGGAAAGTGTAAAACAGCCGTCCAAATCGGTGGCCGTTCCTATTTTTGAGGTTTCGCTTTTGAGAACCACGTTCACACCGGGAAGAGGCTGTTTGCTTTCATCAAGCACTTTGCCCGATATTTTGATTTTTTTTCCCGGAGAAGAGGTTGAGGAAATGTTTAGCGGAACGATGACAATGACTTTATCATCCACTTTATGAGACAATTTGAGCGGAGGTAACAATTGCATTAAGACCTGTTCCAAGGACTTGTTTCGAGCTTCTATGCTGACTTTCCCTATATGCTTCACAGTTTCTGTCTCATACAAAAACGTGTAAGAGGTTTGCTTCTCCAACAGCTTGAATACCGCTTCGATACTTACATCTTTTAGAGATAGCGTCACTTTGGGCAATTCATTGCTTAAAGCAGGCAAGAATGCTCCATAGAGAAGTAACACGACATTCATTGTCATGCGCATACCTTGTTGGTATGCCTTCTTCCAGTAGGAATTCTTTCTTTCTTTTTTCATAAGTATATGGATTGGGGTTATCGTAATCGTTTATTTCTTACTTCGACGAACGGTTAGTTCCTTTCCAACTAATTCAAAACGTATTCGATCGGTATGTTCGAATTTTCGAAGTACATCTTCCACTGAAGTATACATGGGAATCTTTCCGTTGAATACGGTTGACTGAATTTCCTCCTCTACACAAGAGATGCGTAGATCATACCACCTGGATAATGTCTTGAGTATGCTCTTCATCGTTTGGTTTTTGAAGTAGAATAAACCATCTTTCCAAGCTGTTTCTGCTTCCGAGTCTACCGATGATATTTGTAGACGAGAGGTTTGAGAAGAGTACTTTGCTTGTTGCCCTGGATGAAGATGAGCTGAGGGATCATGTGGACCTGAGACAATCACATGGCCATCGATCAACGTTGTAAGTATTTCTTCTTCGTCGGGATAGGCTTTTATATTGAATGTAGTACCCAAAACTTTTACAGAAATATCTCCGGATTCCACAATAAATGGCCAGGAATGATGATGAGAAACCTCGCAGTAGATCTCACCGCTGATACGAATTCGACGTTCGTGCGAAGTAAAGTGAGATGGGAACTCAAGTGTGCTACCCGAGTTGAGGTAGATGCGCGAACTGTCGGGCAGTAGCAGTCGATAAGTTTGTGTGTAGGGTACAACGATTTTGTTGTACTTCAGTTCTGGCGATGTTCCGTCTACATTGGTGCTGACCCAAGCCAATAATCCTTTTTCGTTGCTCAGGGTAGATTGCTCCTTGGATAAGGCAAGATGTTCCAAGGTATCTAAACGAAAACATTCCCCCGAAGCGGTTTCTAATCGAACGAATTTAGAGGAGTCGATAATTTTTGCTATGGTGGCTTGCGATGGGACCACTCCGATTGTTTCACGATATTTCCCTATCCATGTTCCAATTAGCAAAAGTAGTGCAGAGGCAGCCACAAGGCTTCGGCGGAGTATGATTTGTTGTTGTTTTCGGTATTGGAAGCGCTCAATATGCATCCATGCTTTCTCTGGATTGAACTGCTGCCATCGATGGAGCACTTCGTGAATCTGCTTACGATCTTGAAGTTCATCGGTGAGTTGTCGAAGTTTTTGGTTATGGGTCAATGTTTGCTTTATATATTGTCTCTCTTCGTCCTCAGAACAGTCAGTGATGTAGCGAAACAAGCGGTCGGCAAACTCAAAAGGGCTTTTCATGTGTTCGGTTTATGAGTATTACCGATCACTGGGAAAAAAGGATTACGTAAAAAACGTTTTTCTGTATTTATTGAAGTATCAGGAAGAACGATTGACGAAATATCAATGAATCTACGAGAAAAAACGATTGGTTATCAGTAATAAAGGTAGCATAGGATAGAGTTCTCTAAGACTTTCTCGCAGTCGAGCTTTGGCCTTGATTTTCTGTGCCTTCACGGTGTGAATACTAATGTTGAGTGCATCTGCTATTTCCTCGTTGCTCAATCCGCTGATGTATGATAATCTGAATATGCGTCCGCACCCTTTGGGAAGCTCGTCAATAGCGGCTACAATCTTTTGATAAACCTCGGCTCGAACAATTTTGTTGAATAGATCGGTTGTATTCTGTTCGTACTGTTCTTCTGTCATTCTTTCGAGAATATCGTGTCGAATGGCTTTCTTTTCTATGTAGTTTAAACAGGCATTGCGGGTGGCTTTATAAAGGAAGTATTTGCAATGTGCTTCGTTTTCAAAAGATGGAGCTTTTTCCAATAAACGAATGAAGACCTCTTGCACCACATCTTCTGCTTTTTCTATTTCGTGCAAATACTCAAAGGCGAAGCAGCAGAGCAGGCGATAGTAACTGCGAAAACAGTCGCTGAATGTTCGATGTTGAAAAAGGATAATATCGTGCATGTTTTTCACTACTTAGTCTTAGAAGTGTACCCGCCATTGAGAGGCTCGGTTATGAGGTTTGAAATAGGTCCGGGACAAAGTAAGTAATTTATTATGGGATAATCTGTGCGTCAAGGAATTCATTTGATGTTATTTGATGCAAGAAAGTGGAAGAATACAGAGAGTAGATGTGGCAATGACCATGGACGGTTTAGTACAGAAGGTGAAATTATGGAGGGCGGTGGATGGATAAAGTAAAGGCGGGATGTTCGCATGAACATCCCGCCTTTGTAATGAAACACATATGTGGTAACTGACTTAAATCAGTTCGATGCTACGCTTCACAAAGCGGTTGAGGGCTTCGCCTTTCAGCATATTGTTTTGTAGCAATGCCAAATCGATGAGTTGACGAATAACGGGGTTGCCGGTTGCATATTGAGCGAATAGACTTTCTTTTTCTCGGCCCAGTTCCTCGATTTGCTTGTCGAGAGAAGTGAGTTCGTCTTTTTCGCCTGTAGAAATTTCTTCGTCTTTCTTTCCTCGGTGAGATTGTTGCAACTCGTCACGGCGTTTCGATGCCACGTCCAATTGCGCTTGCAAAGGAGCAATTTGTTTCTTGCAAGCTTCCTCTTCGTCAGTCAATACTTGGCGAATGAGTTTGTGATCGGTGTTGAGTACAAGGTTCATCATATCGGGCATTTCGCCGTAGAAACTCATTCCGGCTTGTATGTTGGCCATTTCCTTCATGCGGCGCATATACTCGCTTTGAGTAATCATGACGGGGAGTGCAGCTTCTCCCAAGGCTTGAGCACTGACATGAAATTCCAGCTTTTCCAAAGTGGGCAACTGGCTCTTGAAGATAGCCGATAAAGCGGCTTCCTGTTGAGCTTCGATAGACGAGCTTGAAGCGTCCTCTTTGACGATGAGACGGCTTACCACATCGCTGTCTACGCGTGTAAAGCGCGACTTCTCCAGCTTCTGTTCAAGCATACTCACCACCGCAACGTCGAGTTGCCCATCCATAAGAAGCACGTTGTATCCTTGCGAAGAGGCCGATTCGATGTAGCTGTATTGCTCTTCTTTGTTGGCTGCATATAGGTAGATCAGATTGCCGTCCTTATCGGTTTGATTATCCTTGATAAGGGTAGCATATTCCTCGAAGGTATAATGCTTGCCATCGGTGTCGGTGAATAGGGCGAAGGACTTTGCTTTGTCGTAGAAGTCCTCTTGTGTAAGCATACCGTAGTTGATGAAAATCTTGAGATCGTTCCATTTCTCTTCAAACTGTTTACGGTCGGTTTTGAAGATTGATTGCAAACGGTCGGATACTTTTTTGGTGATGTAGGTCGAGATTTTCTTCACGTTCGAATCACTCTGGAGATAAGAACGAGAAACATTCAGAGGAATGTCGGGCGAGTCAATGACTCCATGCAGCAGGGTGAGGAAGTCGGGTACAATGCCTTCGACCGAATCGGTCACATACACTTGGTTGCAGAACAGCTGAATCTTGTTCTTGTTCAGCTCAATGTTGCTTTTCACCTTGGGAAAGTAGAGGATACCCGTGAGGTTGAAGGGGAAGTCTACGTTGAGATGAATCCAAAACAAAGGCTCATCGCTCATGGGGTAGAGCTTGCGATAGAAGTTCTTATAGTCTTCGTCGGTCAGTTCCGTAGGTTTGCGAGTCCACAAGGGTGAGGTTTCGTTGACGATGTTGTCCTCGGCTGTATCGACTTGCTTTCCGTCCTTCCATTCCTTCTTCTTGCCGAATGCCACGGGCACGGCCAAGAAGCTGCAATATTTTTTCAGCAAACCGGCAATGCGCGCTTCTTCCAAGAATTCCTTGGCATCGTCGTCGATATGCAGTACGATGTCCGTACCACGATCGGTGCGTTCGGTCGGTTCAAGCGTGTATTCGGGACTTCCATCACAGCTCCATTTAACGGCTTGTGCACCTTCTTTGTACGAGCGGGTGATGATGTCCACCTGTTTGGCCACCATGAATGCCGAGTAAAATCCAAGGCCGAAGTGGCCGATGATGGCATTGGCATCGTTCTTATACTTCTCCAGAAAGTCGTTGGCTCCCGAGAAGGCTATTTGGTTGATGTATTTTTCTATCTCTTCGGCTGTGAGTCCTATGCCTCGGTCGGATATGGTGATGGTACCTTCGCTCAAGGTCACACGCACGGTGAGGTCGCCCAATTCGCCCTTAAACTCTCCGATAGAACTCAGTGTCTTGAGTTTTTGAGTAGCATCGACAGCATTGGATACGAGCTCGCGCAAGAAGATTTCGTGATCGCTATACAAGAACTTCTTGATGATGGGGAAGATGTTTTCGGTCGTAACCCCTATATTTCCTTTTTGTATCATAATAGAGTGGTGTTAATGATATAATGTTTCCCGATTTAGGGCAAAGAAAATGCCAGCCCTGAGGGACTGACATTTTGTCGCATATTGCTTAGACATGAATTTATTGAATATCGGCAATCGTATTGCTATGTACGGGAGGTGACTTTTCAAAGTGCCTACACTTTGGAAACTAAGTGTAGGCACTTTACTTGCGAACGGCAAACACTTTGCTTGCGAACGGTAAACACTTTGTTTTCTATACTCTGTGCTTTGCATCGTTCCATAGCCTTTGGTGGATTGCTACCTAAGAATCTGTGAAATGGGTGTCATTTATAAGGCATTACGCATTTGTTTGCACCCGGAGCATCGATTGAGCTTCATCGACACTTACTTCGATAACATCGCCCTCTTTCACCGCGTCGGATACAATCAGTTCGGCCAAAGGATCTTCAAGGTAGGTCTGTATGGCTCGTTTGAGGGGGCGTGCTCCAAATTGTACATCGTAGCCTTTTTCGGCCAAGAATCTCTTGGATTCCGGAGAGATATTCAGCTTGTAGCCGATTGTTTCTGTTCTGTTTATCAGTCCTTTCAGCTCTATATCTACGATTTGAGTGATAGCGTCCAACGAAAGTTGGTCGAAAGTGATAATCTCATCGATGCGATTCAAGAACTCGGGAGCAAAAGTTTTGTTCAAAGCCTTTTGCACCACGCCGCGGGCATAGGTCGCAACATCTCCCGGGCGGTGAGTGGCAAATCCAATACCGTGACCAAAGTCTTTGAGTTGACGAGTGCCCACGTTGGAAGTCATGATAATCACGGTGTTCCTGAAGTCGACCACCCTGCCATAACTGTCAGTCAGCCGTCCTTCGTCCATTACTTGTAAAAGGAGGTTGAACACATCGGCATGTGCTTTCTCGATTTCATCCAGCAAAACAATCGAGTAGGGGCGGCGACGTACCTTTTCGGTAAGCTGGCCTCCTTCTTCGTATCCCACGTATCCCGGAGGGGCTCCAACCAGTCGAGAAACGGTGAACTTCTCCATGAACTCACTCATGTCTATGCGGATGAGAGCGTCTGCCGATCCAAACATATACTGAGCCAGCTCTTTGGCCAGGTGAGTTTTGCCCACACCCGTGGGGCCGAGAAACATGAATACGCCAATAGGACGATTGGGCTCTTTGATGCCCACACGGCTGCGTAGGATGGCTTTCACCGTTTTGTCGATGGCCATATCTTGGGCAATCACTCGCTCCTGTAATAGGGTTTTCATTTGTCCCAACTTCACTCCCTCGGCTTGAGCCATGCGCTGCACCGGCACTCCCGACATCATCGACACAACTTGTGCAATTTCTTCTTCGCCTACAGTTTGTCTGTTTTCTTTAAGTGTGCTTTCCCAGGCACGCTTCATCGTTTCCAGTTCGGCTGTCAGCTCACGTTCCGTACCGAGTATGCTGGCGGCCAATTCAAAGTTTTGTGCCTTGACAGCTTCGTTCTTTTGAAGTTTGGTTTGCTCAATACGCTTTTCTTGTTCTTCGATTTCCTTCGGTACATCCAAGTTGCCGAGGTGAACTCTCGATCCGGCTTCATCAAGAGCATCGATGGCTTTGTCGGGGAAGTTACGATCGGTAATGTAGCGATCGGTCAGTTTGACACAAGCCTCCAAGGCATCTTCCGTATAAGTAACGTGGTGATGGTCTTCGTAGCGTTCCTTGATATTGCGTAGAATTTGCAATGTCTCTTCGGCGGTGGTTGGCTCTACCATCACTTTCTGAAAACGTCTTTCGAGTGCACCGTCTTTTTCGATGTGCTTACGATACTCGTCCAATGTGGTAGCACCGATACATTGTATTTCTCCTCGTGCCAAAGCAGGCTTGAGCATATTGGCGGCATCCATGGAACCTGCGGCCGATCCGGCACCTACAATGGTGTGGATTTCGTCAATGAATAAGATGACTTGTGGGTTCCGTTTGAGTTCTGCTAAGATGGAGCGTATGCGCTCTTCGAATTGTCCTCTGTACTTTGTTCCGGCAACAACGGATGCCATATCGAGCATGATGACCCGTTTGTCGAAAAGCATGCGCGACACTCTTTTTTGTACAATACGTAGAGCCAATCCTTCGACAATGGCCGACTTGCCCACACCGGGTTCTCCGATGAGTACCGGATTGTTTTTCTTGCGACGACTGAGGATTTGTGCCAGACGTTCGGTTTCTTGCTCACGTCCCACGACCGGGTCGAGTTTTCCTTCCGAAGCAGCAAGGGTCATGTCTATGCCGAAATTGTCCAAGACCGGGGTCTCGGTTCCCCCCGTTTTGGTAGCAGTTGTGCCGGTAACGCGTCCCTCGGACTTGGGTGGGATGCCACCGTCCTCTTCCTCTTCTTCAGAGAAGCTTGTGTCGGCCTTAGGTTGTAGGGTCAATCGTTCCCATACTCGTTCGTAGTCGATGTGATTTGATACAAGAATACCGGCTGCTTTGCTGTTCTTCTCTTTGAGTATGGCAAGCAACAAGTGTTCGGTGTCTACAATCTGGCTTTTCATACCCCGTGCTTCCAAGATGCACATCTTGAGTATCTTGGCCGATTCGTTGGATAAGGGAATTTCTGCATCGGGCAATAGTAATTCATCGGCTTGACCATGGAGATGGTCCTCCAACTCAAACCGAACGGAGGCAAAGTCCACATTCAGTTGCGACAGTACTTCCATTGCCTTTCCGCTGCCTTCTCGAAAGAGTCCCAGCAATAAATGTTCCGGAGAGATTTCCTCGTTTTTCAACCGATTGGCTTCTTCTTTACTATATGCGATCACTTCGGAGATCCGTTGTGAGAATTGACTATAAATCATATCTTCCTTTCTTTAGTTCTTGGTTTGTTGCTCTGTGGATTCGGAAGGGCGTCGTAATACCTGTCGAATGAAATCGGGCATACTGAGCGTTATTCCTATTTCTTAGGATGCAGCATATAAGGTGTTAGCAAACTGTGTGCCAAAAAACAGCCGGATGAAACCCGGTTACATTGTTCGGTTGCAGAGGTTACTTCAAAACTCCTTCCCGAGACGCTAATTTTTGAAAGCTGAAGCAAAGGTCTTGACTCTTCTCTCTATTGTAGAGAAACGTTTGAAGCCGGAAAAAAGATTTGGAAAGCCGAATGTTTTATGCTAACACTTGTCAGCCAAGAATTTGTTACTACCTTTGCACACGATTTAAGCAACATAATGTCTTATTTAATTAGTACTAATCAATTTTTAATGGAAAACTTAAAGAATGTAGCTCCGATTGAAGATTTCAACTGGGATGCGTATGAGAACGGCGAAGCAGTAAGCAATTTGAGTCATGAAGAATTGCAAAAAGCTTACGATGGCACTCTGAACAAGGTGGACAACAACGAAGTTGTCGATGGAACTGTCATCTCGATCACAAAGCGTGAAGTTGTTGTAAACATCGGCTACAAGTCAGACGGTATCATTCCTTTGAATGAGTTCCGTTACAATCCTGACCTCAAAGTGGGTGACACTGTTGAAGTGTACATTGAGAGTCAAGAAGACAAGAAAGGTCAACTCGTTCTTTCACATCGTAAGGCTCGTGCTACTCGCTCTTGGGACCGTGTTAACGCAGCGTTGGAGAACGAAGAGATCATCAAGGGTTACATCAAGTGTCGTACAAAGGGCGGTATGATCGTAGATGTATTCGGTATCGAAGCATTCTTGCCCGGATCACAAATTGATGTGAAGCCCATTCGCGACTACGATGTATTCGTTGGAAAAACAATGGAATTCAAGGTTGTTAAGATTAACCAAGAGTTCAAGAACGTGGTTGTTTCTCACAAGGCTCTTATCGAAGCTGAATTGGAACAACAGAAAAAAGAAATTATCGGCAAACTTGAAAAAGGTCAAGTCCTCGAAGGTACGGTTAAGAATATCACTTCTTACGGTGTGTTCATTGACTTGGGCGGCGTAGACGGTTTGGTTCACATCACAGACCTTTCTTGGGGTCGTGTGAGCGATCCGAAAGAGGTTGTCGAATTGGATCAAAAGCTCAATGTAGTTATTCTCGACTTTGACGATGAAAAGAAACGTATTGCTTTGGGCTTGAAGCAACTCACTCCTCATCCCTGGGATGCACTCGACACCGAACTTAAGGTGGGTGACCGCGTAAAGGGACGTGTGGTAGTAATGGCCGATTACGGAGCATTTATCGAAATTGCTCAAGGTGTAGAAGGATTGATTCACGTGTCAGAAATGTCATGGAGCCAACACCTGCGTTCTGCTCAAGACTTCATGAAAGTAGGCGACGAGGTAGAAGCTGTGGTATTGACTCTCGACCGCGAAGAAAGAAAGATGTCTTTGGGCATCAAGCAATTGAAGCAAGACCCATGGGAAACTATCGAAACCAAATATCCCGTAGGTTCTCAACATGCTGCTCGTGTGCGCAACTTTACTAACTTCGGAGTATTCGTGGAAATAGAAGAAGGTGTAGATGGCTTGATCCATATCTCAGACTTGTCTTGGACCAAGAAAGTGAAGCATCCTTCTGAATTTACACAAATTGGTGCAGAAATCCAAGTACAAGTGTTGGAAATCGACAAAGACAACCGTCGCCTCAGCTTGGGTCATAAGCAACTCGAAGAAAATCCTTGGGATGTATTTGAAACCGTGTTCACAGTAGGTTCTGTACACGAAGGAACCATCATCGAAATGCTCGAGAAGGGTGCTGTGGTTTCATTGCCTTATGGCGTGGAAGGTTTTGCCACTCCCAAGCATTTGGTAAAGGAAGACGGATCTCAAGCTCAATTGGAAGAAAAGCTGGAGTTCAAGGTGATTGAGTTCAACAAGGACGCTAAGCGCATCATTCTTTCGCACAGCCGCATCTTCGAAGATGCAGGTAAGGCCGAAGAGAGAGCTGAGAAGAAAGCTGCTAAGAAATCTTCAAGAAAAGAAGACGAAACACCTATGATCCAAAACCAAGCCGCATCTACCACTTTGGGAGATATTGACGCTTTGGCTGCTTTGAAAGAGCAGTTGGAAGGTAAGAACTAATGTAGAGGCTACCTCTGCAATTGGACTTAAGAGGCTTCGAGCTTAGCTCGGAGCCTCTTTTTTTTGAGCAGGAATGAACCGAGGGTAGCGATTGGAGAATACTTTCTTAATTAGCCCATGTACTTGTATATGTCAAGAGCCTTCATCTGAGTATTACAGTATGAAGGCTCTTGATGTGTACGATGTTCTGTCGGTACATCTCGAAGCGTGCTTGGTTGATGAACTTTACTACGGCCGATAGAAATAGAACTTGTGAACGATATGTTCATCATGTGTTCCATTGGCCGTCAATTATTTCTTGGAAAATGAGCAACATAATTGAGAGTGTCTATGAGGAATGTCTTCATTGGGATAATCTGACTCGATTGTCGTTCATCCGCTTGTTCATCTGCTTGAGTCCATAAAGAGCGTTGTAAGTATCGACTTGAGTCCCTAAGGTGAACAAATCAATGAACCATCCTATTCCGAATATACCACCGGTGAAGAGATACAAAATTCCCATCCCGGTTTTTCCGAGATAAAACTTATGTATTCCCAAATAGCCTAAGAAGAACCATAAAATGTAAGCAGTGAATTTAGATTTCATATAACGATATTTGGATGTATTGTTTTCCCTTGTGCATTCATTTCCTCTCTCCAAGAGCTGTTTTTCAAGATAACCTGCGTGAATTGCTTTCTGGAATGGTTCCTTTCGATTGAGAAGGTTGACTATAAAGTTTTCATATCAACCACAAAGCGATACTTTACATCTCCTCGCTTCAGCCGTTGGAAAGCTTGGTTTATTTCGGATACCGAGATGAGTTCACAGGTGGCTGTGATGTTGTGACGGAAGCAGAAATCCAGCATCTCTTGGGTCTCGGCTATGCCGCCGATATTGGAACCCGAGAAGCTTTTGCGCCCCTTTATCAGGTGGAAAGCTCCCACTTGCAAGGCTTCGGCAGGCAGTCCGACAAGCACCAAGTTACCATCTACTTTTAGAAGCTTCAAATAGGTGTTGATGTCATGCACAGCCGCAATGGTATCGAGAATGAAGTCTTGTTTGGTGCAACGTTTAAGCTCGTCTCTTTGGGTCGAGTTGACAACTTCGTCTGCTCCCAATCTCATTGCATCTTCGCGCTTGCTTTCGCTGGTGGTGAAAACCGTGACTTGGGCTCC
>JAXFUC010000144.1:0-8317 GCA_034176395.1 Bacteroides sp.
CTATATCGAAAGCGATGAGTTCTTGAAAAAGTGTGCCGCCTTGCGAGGCTCGGTCATGCTGATTGGGCCGATGGTGGGACGCTTTGGTAAAGCTCTTATCTCCAAGCCCGGAGGCGATAAGATCGGTCGGCGAAGATTGGACACTCACTTTGTGGGCATTCAGCAGTTGGGCGGCAAATTCCGCTATGACGAGAAACGAGAAACCTTCGGAATCGAAGCCGATCACTTGGTGGGAACACGTATGCTGCTCGATGAGGCCTCGGTGACGGGTACGGCCAACATCGTGATGGCCGCAGTGCTGGCCAAGGGAGTGACCACGATTTATAACGCAGCTTGCGAACCCTACTTGCAGCAGCTTTGTAAGATGCTCAACGGAATGGGGGCTAAGATCAGCGGCATTGCCTCCAATCTGCTTACCATCGAAGGGGTCGAAGCATTGGGAGGAACCGTGCACACCATCCTGCCCGACATGATCGAAGTCGGTAGCTTCATCGGTATGGCGGCCATGACCCAAAGCGAGGTGACGATAAAAAACGTGTCCTACGACGACTTGGGCATCATCCCCGATAGCTTCCGGCGATTGGGTATCAAGCTGGAGCTACGTGGCGACGACATCTACATCCCCGAACAAGAAAGCTATCAGATTGAATCGTTCATCGACGGGTCCATCATGACCATTGCCGATGCACCGTGGCCGGGACTCACACCCGACTTGCTCAGTGTGATGCTGGTGGTGGCTACACAAGCCAAAGGCAGTGTGCTGATTCACCAAAAGATGTTCGAGAGTCGCCTGTTCTTTGTCGATAAACTCATCGACATGGGGGCACAGATCATCCTTTGCGACCCTCACCGGGCGGTAGTCATCGGGCACAACCGAGGTATGAAGTTGCGTGGAGCACGCCTTACCTCCCCCGATATTCGAGCAGGAATAGCCATGCTCATCGCTGCCATGAGTGCCGAAGGAACCAGCACCATTAGCAATATTGAACAAATAGACCGCGGTTATCAAAATATCGAAGGTCGCTTGAATGCCATCGGCGCACGCATCACACGCATATGATAAAGCCCGAGGATGTATATCGCATAGGACTCTTCAACAAACCGCATGGCATTCATGGCGAGTTGCAGTTCACTTTCACCGACGATGTGTTCGATCGTGTGGAGGCCGATTGCCTCATTTGCCTGCTCGATGGTATATTGGTACCGTTCTTTATCGAGGAATATAGGTTTCGTTCGGACTCCACGGCACTTGTGAAACTCGAACATATCGACACGGCTGAGCAGGCTCGTATGTTCACCAATGTAGAGGTCTATTTCCCGTTGGCCGAGGCCGATGCCGTCCCGACGGAGGAACTTACTTGGAGTTATTTCGTGGGTTTCGAGCTTTGCGACGAGGAGTCAGGAGCCTTGGGGCAAATCACTGCCGTGGACACCACCACTGTCAACACCTTGTTTGTCGTGGATTCCGGAGGAGAGGAATTGTTGATTCCTGCCCAAGAAGCCTTTATCACGGGTATCGATCGTGAGGAGCGAGTCATCGTAATGAATCTTCCCGCCGGACTGTTGCAATTGGACGAAATCGGCGAGGATGAGGACGAAGCATAGTAGACATTTGTGTTCATAAACCGATTCAGAGCATAGCATGGCCTTTTGGACAAATATCAAGTTTAAGTATCGCTTATCCATCTTCAACGAAAATACCTTGGAAGAAGTGGTGGGTTTGCGTGTCTCGAAACTGAATGGGTTGTCGGTGCTGCTGAGTGTACTGGCGGTTTTGTTCTTGGTGGCAGCCTGCATCATTGCGTTTACCCCGTTGCGCAATTATTTACCCGGTTATATGAACAGCCAAGTGAGGAAGCAAATCGTGGATAATGCTTTGCGAGTGGATTCTTTGCAGGAACGATTGGACAAATACGAGCACTATTTGAGCAACGTGAAGGACTTGATGAACGGAACCGTTCGCCCCGATACGGTCTTGTCGATGGAAGACTTCTTGTCCATGCAGCCCAAAGACACATTGATGCAGGCCACCGAACGCGAGAAGGCGTTTAGGCAAGCATACGAGGAGCAGGAAAAGTACAACCTGACTTCGGGCTTGGCACCGAGTGAATCGGATGTTCCTTTGCTCTATCCTCCCGTTCCGGGACGAGTGGAGCAGCCGTTCGATCTTCGTGCACGGAAATACGTGACTACCATCGAAACTCAGCGCAACATACCGGTGTTGGCCATGATGGATGGGACGGTGGTCATGAGTGCTTATGTCGTGGGCGAAGGTTATGTCATGGCCGTTCAGCATAAACAAGATTTCTTGAGTGTGTACAAACAGTGTGGCAGGCTGCTGAGGTCGGTGGGCGAAACAGTGACATCCGGTCAGGTGATAGCCTTGACAAAGAACGATGAGAAGGGGGGAGGAGGACAGACAAAGCTGCAAATCGAACTCTGGAAGAAGGGACAACCCATGAACATTGCTGCGCTTTTGTCGTTTGAATAAAAGTGAGGCGAAACGAAAGGATAAGTAGACAATATGCAAACAAACAAGGATAGGGAAACCAAACGCAAACAAATAGCCATCTTGGGGTCTACCGGTTCCATTGGAACACAGGCCTTGCAGGTGGTAGACGAACATCCCGAGCTGTACGAAGTGTATGCCTTGACGGCTCATAGGCAAATAGATAAGTTGGTGGAACAGGCGCGAAAGTTTGAACCCGAGGTGGTGGTCATTGCCGATGAACGCTACTACAGCCGGCTGAAGCAAGCCTTGAGCGATCTGCCCATCAAAGTCTATGCAGGCGAAGAGGCCTTGTGTCAGGTGGTGGAAGCAGCTCCCATCGACTTGGTGCTTACGGCTATGGTGGGCTATGCCGGACTACGTCCAACGATAAGTGCCATCAAAGCAGGCAAGGCCATTGCGTTGGCCAATAAGGAAACATTGGTAGTTGCCGGCGAACTGATAAACACATTGGCACAGCAGTATGGAACTCCCATTCTTCCGGTAGACTCAGAACATTCGGCCATCTTCCAATGCTTGGTCGGTGAGATAGGAAACCCCATTGAGAAAGTCATCCTCACAGCGTCGGGAGGCCCCTTTCGCACCTTTGAAAAAGAACGCTTGAAGACTGTTACACGCGAACAAGCACTGAAGCATCCCAATTGGGAGATGGGAGCAAAGATTACCATCGACTCGGCCACAATGATGAACAAAGGATTTGAAGTCATTGAAGCCAAGTGGTTGTTTGGCTTGCAACCCCGACAAATCGAGGTGGTGGTACATCCTCAATCCATTATTCATTCCATGGTACAGTTTGAGGATGGATCTCTCAAGGCACAATTGGGACTGCCCGATATGCGGCTTCCCATCCAGTACGCTTTCTCTTATCCCGATCGTGTGCATTCGTCGTTTGAACGGTTGGATTTCAAGCAATGTGCTTCGCTGACCTTTGAACAACCGGACGTAGAGCGGTTTCGGAATTTGCAATTGGCCTATGATGCGATGGAACGAGGAGGTAATGCACCTTGCGTATTGAATGCGGCCAATGAGGTAGCGGTAGCCGCTTTCCTGAATGAACGCATCGGCTTCTTGGCCATGAGCGATGTGGTAGAGAAGACACTTGCTTTGACTCCGTATCTTGCATCGCCTTCGTACGAAGACTATGTGAACACCGATACAGAAGCCCGCCGCTTGGCCGAGGAATTGGTGAACAAAGGATGCTGAAGCCAATAAACAACTAATGAAACACGAAAAGTAGACAATTAAATTACGTATGGATATATTTTTGATTCGTGCTCTGCAAGTAATCATGAGCCTTTCCTTGTTGGTGTTGATTCACGAAACAGGTCATTTCCTTTTTGCCCGTTTGTTCAAAGTGCGTGTGGAGAAGTTCTGTCTGTTCTTTGATCCTTGGTTCACGCTCTTTAAATTCAAACCCAAGGGAAGCGAAACCGAGTATGCCATGGGATGGTTGCCCTTGGGTGGCTATGTGAAAATCTCGGGGATGATTGACGAGTCGATGGATTTGGAGCAGATGAAGCAACCGCCCCAGCCTTGGGAGTTTAGAACAAAGCCCGCTTGGCAACGCTTGTTCATCATGATAGGAGGGGTGCTGTTCAACCTCCTCTTGGCACTCTTCATCTATTCTATGATTCTGTTTACCTGGGGAGATGAGTATATAAAGGTGGCCGAAACCCCTTATGGAATGGACTATAACGCTACTGCCCATGCCGTAGGTTTCCAAGATGGAGACATCTTGCTTGAGGCCGATGGTGTATCTTTTAAGCGTTACGACGGCAATATGTTGAGCCACATCGTGGAATCCAAAGCCGTGACCGTGTTGCGAGATGGCTGTCGTGTGGATATTGCCATCCCCTCGGACATGATGCAAGGATTGATGGCCGACAGCGTACGCTTTGCCAGTTTCCGTTTTCCCTACGTGGTGGCACAAGTGGCCGAGCAGTCGCCTGCTGCCGCTGCGGGAATCATGCCCGGCGACAGTGTGGTGGCTTTGAACGGTAAGCAAGTGGCCTCTTTCTCCGATTTCAAGAAGTTGGTGGCCGAACTGGAGCGTCGAGCCGACCAAGGCGTAGACACCCGAACCTGGGAGGTGGCTTATGTACGTGCGGGAGTATTGGACACTGCCGTGGTACGTGTGGACTCTACCTTCCTCATGGGGGTTGTTCCACAAACCGACATGGGCAAGTGGATTCCCGTGGAGAAGGTGACTTACACCCTGGCCGAGTCGTTCCCGGCCGGTATCAAACTGGGATGGGATACGTTGGAAGGCTACGTGAAGAACCTCAAACATGTGTTTTCCAAGGAAGGTGCCAAGCAATTGGGAGGCTTCGGTACGATCGGAAGCTTGTTCCCCACCGTATGGGATTGGCATCAATTCTGGTACATGACGGCTTTCCTTTCCATCATGCTGGCCTTTATGAATATCCTTCCCATTCCGGCACTGGATGGAGGCCATGTATTGTTTTTGCTCTACGAAATCGTGACACGGCGCAAACCCAGCGAAAAGTTTTTGGAACGGGCTCAGATGGTGGGGATGTTCCTGCTCTTGGGGCTGCTGCTTTGGGCCAACTTCAACGACATACTGCGTTTTGTGTTTTAAGCACACCTGGATTGTATGCAGGCCATAAAGAACTACCTTAAGGACTTGGCGCGAACCGACCACAAGCGCACCTTGGGCGGATTGGATATATTCCGATACATCGGCCCGGGGTTGTTGGTGACGGTAGGCTTTATCGACCCGGGCAATTGGGCCTCCAATTTTGCGGCAGGGTCGGAGTTTGGCTATGCCTTGCTTTGGGTGGTGACATTGTCTACAATTATGCTCATCGTCCTGCAACACAATGTGGCCCACTTGGGCATTGTGACAGGATTATGCTTATCCGAGGCTGCAACCAAATACACGCCCAAATGGATCTCTCGTCCCATACTGGGCACAGCGGTCTTGGCTTCCATCTCCACCTCGCTGGCCGAGATTTTGGGCGGAGCCATTGCACTGGAAATGCTGTTCGACATCCCCATTGTTTGGGGCTCGGTGCTTACCACTGCCCTTGTGTCCATACTGCTATTCACAAACTCGTACAAGAAGACCGAACGGTTCATCATCGCCTTTGTTTCGGTCATAGGCCTATCGTTTATCTACGAACTCTTCTTGGTCGACATCGATTGGCCTCAAGCCGTGCGTGGTTGGGTCGTACCCTCGTTTCCCGAAGGCAGTATGCTCATCATCATGAGTGTATTGGGTGCCGTGGTGATGCCCCACAATTTGTTTCTCCACTCCGAGGTGATACAGAGCCATGAGTACAATAAACAAGACGATGCCTCCATTCGTCGGGTGCTGAAGTACGAACTCTTCGACACCTTGTTCTCCATGATTGTGGGTTGGGCCATTAACAGTGCGATGATTCTGCTTGCAGCGGCCACATTCTTCAAACACGGCATTCACGTGGAAGAACTTCAACAAGCCAAAACCCTGCTCGAACCCTTGTTGGGCAATCATGCCGTGCTGATTTTCGCTTTGGCCTTGCTCATGGCCGGCATATCTTCGACCACCACCAGCGGAATGGCTGCCGGTTCCATCTTTGCCGGCATCTTCGGAGAATCTTACCACATCAAAGACAGTCACTCTCAGCTTGGAGTCATCCTATCGCTTGGCGTGGCCCTGTTGGCCATCTTTTTTATCGGAAATCCCTTCAAGGGGCTTCTGATTTCTCAAATGATACTCAGCATGCAGCTTCCCTTTACGGTGTTCTTGCAGGTAAGTCTTACTTCTTCGCGGCGAGTCATGGGCGATTATGTCAATAGCCGTTGGAGCACATTTGTGCTTTACTCCATAGCCACCATCGTTTCGATACTGAACATCATGCTGCTTTTTTCATAAAACGAACTTCAAATACCCTCTAAGACACCACCGATATGAAAATCATAACCTACAATGTGAACGGGCTGCGATCGGCAACCTCCAAAGGATTGGCCGATTGGCTGAGAGCCGAAGATCCCGATGTGCTTTGTATTCAGGAAACCAAACTGCAACCCGACCAATTTCCGGCCGAGGTCTTCGAGGCTTTGGGATACAAGGCCTATCTCTATTCGGCAGAGAAAAAAGGATATAGCGGTGTGGCCATACTGACCAAGAGAACCCCCGATCACGTGGAATATGGCATGAAGATAGACGCTTACGATCGTGAGGGTCGATTCATCCGTGCCGACTTTGGCGACTTGTCTGTGGTCAGTGTTTACCATCCCTCGGGCAGTAGCGGAGATGAACGCCAAGCTTTTAAAATGGTGTGGCTGGACGATTTTCAGCGTTATGTCACGGACTTGCGTCGCTCACGTCCCAACCTTGTGTTGTGTGGCGACTACAACATCTGTCACGAGTCCATAGATATTCACGACCCGGTGCGTAATGCAACCAACAGCGGATTCCTGCCCGAGGAGCGTGCATGGATGAGTGGATTCCTCAACGAAGGGTTTGTCGACAGCTTCCGTTACCTGCATCCCGACAAGCAGGAGTATAGCTGGTGGAGCTATCGCTTTCAATCGAGGGCCAAGAACAAAGGTTGGCGCATTGATTACTGTATGCTGACCGAGTCGTTGAAGGATGCTTTGAAGTCGGCACGCATCTTGGGCGAGGCCGTGCATTCCGACCACTGTCCGGTGGCTGTGGAGATCGATGGGTTTTGAAGTGCCCCATCGGAATAGCCGTTTTACAAGGGAAACGCCGAGTGTACAAGGATGCACTCGGCGTTTTTCGTATGCGATGGGGGCTTTGAATGCCCCACCGAAAGGGGAGAGGGGAAGCGTACAAACTTTTCCGTCTACCCAAGCGAAACGGGCGAATGCCCAAGGATGAATATAGACCGTGTTTTGATGCTTAGCAGTCAAGTCGTGAATGCTAACGACCGGGTCGTGAAGGGTACAATTCAAACTTAGGGCGAGTTTTTATGGGCCGCGATGCTCGGTTTTTGTCGACTTGAGGGAGGAAACCATTGCATGACGTATACGAATAAAGCGTAGAGAGCGGTGCGATGGAGCGTAAAGAGTAAGGAGGGGAGAAGTGAACACATCGGGAAGAATGTCCCGAGCAAGTATGCTCCGTTGCAGCCTTGTCGGGCTGTAACGAAACAAGCCTCCGGGGGTTGGGAAGCTTGTTGTGATGCGACGTTTGTAAGGAGATGGTAGCCGAAGCGTGAAGGGGTGAAGGAGGAAGACTATTCCCACTGGCTCAATTCCATCCATCGTTCGGTCTTGGTATCTATTTCTTCGGCAATTTGAGGAAGGCGTTTGGAGTATTCGGTCAAAAGGTCGATGGCCAGTGAACCGCTGCACAAGGCTTCTTCAATGCGCTGTTTTTCGGCTTCGAGTTCGGCTATCTCGGTTTCGAGCATTTCAAACTCGCGCTTCTCTTTGAATGTCATTCTCCTTTTTTCGTTGAGGCGGATGCGCGATGTCTTTTCTTCCCGAGGTTTCTCGTCGCAGACGGTTGCGGTTGCGGGCTGCAACTCTTTCCAGGAACGATATTGGGTGTAGTTGCCCGGGAAGTCTTGAATGTCGCCACCACCCTTGAACACGAAGAGGTGATCCACCACTTTGTCCATGAAGTAACGGTCGTGCGATACCACCATGAGGCAACCCTTGAAGCGACTTAAGTAGTCTTCCAAAATGTTGAGGGTAAGAATGTCGAGGTCGTTGGTAGGCTCGTCCAGCACCAGGAAGTTGGGGCTTTGCATCAGGACGGTGCAAAGGTGCAGGCGCCTTCGCTCTCCACCGCTGAGTTTGTAGACGTAGCTATGTTGCGTCTCGGGCGTAAAT
>JAXFUC010000145.1:0-24166 GCA_034176395.1 Bacteroides sp.
GAAAATTCTTATGAATGAGGGGATAAAAAACGGGAGTTTATATCAAAATCTCGAATTAAATAGCTACTTTTGCATACGAAGAGTTCTTTGAAGGTTACGCAACGCGCAGAAGGATAATGAAGTAGATAACTAACTAAATCGTAACCTATTACTATCAAGAGCAATTAACCTACGCTCATTTCCAATAAATTACACTCTTTTCGTAACTTCACGAAGCAAATAAACAAGATTCGGTCTGCACCGACAACCAACCGTTTGGAAGTCATCCATGGGGGACGGGTTGTTTATTCTATTGGCCGAGAGATTGCTCCAACCGGAAAATAAATGGCCTCTTTGCTCGTAGATGGGCTTCTACTTAGGGGAGAGATCCATACGATGAGACAAAGACGCAAGCGGTTTTCTTTTAGAAATTCGTGATGCTTAAGGAATCGAGGTTGGTTGTTGCCCAAATGTGGCATTACTCATTTATCACCATCTCATAAGATCGGCAGGAGCGATACTCTTCTTCTTTCCCCTTTCTTCCTACTTACTTATTTGTTTCGGTAGTTTTGTTCAGCTTGACGCTTTTGGATTTACTTCTTTTGTAAAAAAAACAGATTTTCGAATAAACTGTCTATATTTGCAGAGAAGTTTCTAAATGAAATATACAATGATACTTATTCTTTTGTTAGTCGTTTTGGTACTGTTGCTTATTATCTCTATTGGTTGGATGGTTGTGGCAGGAAATAATTTAGTGGCTAAACGCAACCGCATCGACCAGTGTTGGAGTGGCATTTCTATCGTGATTAAGCAGCGGAACGATATGATTCCCAATCTGCTGACCACGGTGAAAACCTATGCTAAGCATGAGCATGAAGTGTTGACTCAAATTGCAGCTCTGCGTGGGGAGGCCATGAAAGAGGGAGATGTGCACATGCAGATGAAGCGCAACAACCGACTGTCGTCCATGATCGGGCAACTCAAATCGGTGATCGAAGCCTATCCCGATCTGAAAGCCAACGAGCAATTTGTGACCTTGCAGTCTAAGATTGTCGAGATGGAAGAGGAACTTCAAGCCATGCGCCGCACGTACAACGCTGCCGTGACCGATTACAATAACAGCATCGAGATGTTTCCCTCGTCGCTGATAGCTTCGCAACGAGGCTACGAACGTAGAGAGTTGCTCGAGATTCCCCAGGAGGAGTTGGGGAGTTTGAACATTGCATCACTTATATAAGAGTTCGATGGATAGAAGTAAGGGCGATGTCATGAGCATCGAAGATATTGCGCAGTATCTTAATAAGGAGCTTACAAGAATAAGACAAATTCGCCGAATGGTGCGAGTGATGACAGGGGTGGTCTATCTGTTCGGGTTAAGTTGGATAGGCTGGTCGTTGATGGGCAGTGTGAACGGATGGGAGTCCTTGGGAGGGATGAGTCCAAATACACCGATGCGTGTAGTCGGTGGCTTTGTTTTCTTCTGCGTGGTTTATGGAATTTTGATGGCCGAACTCGCTAAACAGCGCCGTTCCGAAGAAGGGTTGATGCGAGCGGTGGTGGAGTTGCTTTTCCCCGGTGCCGAGTACGATACCCGGGGGATAGAGAAGAAACGGGTGGTGGCCAGTCGGCTATTCGGCGAGTCGGAGCAGAAAAGCCACATTACTCTTACAGGTTACGGGCGTATTCGGTTGCAAGAGGGCGAAGCTTCGTTCTGCATGGCCGATATGGGAGTTTCTGCGGCCGATGTGCGCGATGTCTCCACTTGGAACGTCGTGAAGACGCTTTATGATGCTTGGTTGAAGCCACTTTTTGGTGGGCGGATGGAAAGTAGTATGCATGGTTTTCGAGGACTCTTTGCTTATGTGCCGACGCAGTTGCGACTGCAAGGTACAATTTTGTTGTTGCCCGATCGATTGGATGAAAAATTGGGCTACCTGGCCTATACCGTTCAATCGCTCAAACGAAGTCATGGCGCACGTCTGGTAAAGATGGAAGATCCCGAGTTTGAGCGTCGTTTTGTGGTCTATGCCGATGACGAGATCGAGGCACGCCGTATCCTGACCCCGGCTACCATGCATCGGCTCACTCGCTTGCGCGATACGGCCGGACACGAACTCATGCTTTCGTTCATGCCCGATGCGTTTTACTATGCCGCCTCCATGCCCGGGGGATTCTTGCGTCCTTCGTCCGCAGGGCTTAAGAATGCAGATGCCTTGTTACGCCGACTGCACGACGATGTGGCTTTCTGCCGATACCTACGACAGCAATTGCTGGAATCCAATCATCACTAACCAAGAATAAAATTATGGACTTAATCAAACAAATCACAGCCGCAATCTCCGGGGGAGAGATGCAACCTACTTTCGATGCAAAGGCTTTTAAGAATCTGGCCAAGGCATATCAAAAGCTCGGTGAGGCACGTGTGGCTAAGCTCTATCCCGTGCGGCGTTTTTATGTCAATGAATCCTTTTATACCGTTTATGCCTTTTCTTTTAAGGGAGGGGAAATCACCGATGATAGATTGGCTCAGATTCGGGAAACCGTTTCCACGCTCGATTACTCTTCTATGCGATATGACGGAGTACAGATGAATGGTATGGATTATTGGTGTTTAGATCCTGAAACTGGGAGACACCTGGATTTGGACAGAAACTATACGAGTGTGGCTGCCGTTAGCGATGCGTTCGATGGCGTTGTGTTGTACACACACTCCTGCTTTAGCTCATACAAGAAATCTGCACTGAAGCATAACGCAGAATATGTGCTCTTGGGTTTGAAGAAAGCTCCTAATCAATTTGGAGAACCGATCGAAATTCGACGAACAGATTTAGGGCTTCCTTTTATCGATCCGGTATACGAGGGCTATGATCCTAATGCCTCGACAGATGCGTCTCAAGACGAGGGAGAAGCGGAAATCCCTTCACGCTATCAGCTGGCTACGCAAGTGGTGTCGGCTCTCATCGTCATTGGCTTGCTCATTTATTATTTCCTCATCAAGAAGTAGCTTCTTGCCGATGGTTATTGCATGCAGTATGCTGCTTCCCTAAACGATAGGAGGGAGGTTGCTGCTCATGGATTTGAACTCTTAACTCTGTAAATCAAAGGATTTGTTGGGAAGAGTACGAACTCCATGGCTTTCTAGGACGAAACCGCCGGTGAAGATCAGAGGAAGAAGCGTTTGCTTGCAACTAAGCAGAAAAAGAAACCGCTCCTTGCTGTTCTGCGATCGGAACACTGGCAAGGAGCGGTTTCTCTGTGGACCTGGAGGGAATCGAACCCTCGTCCAAACGAGGAAATCATACGCTTTCTACATGCTTATCTTCGCCTTGAGTTTTCGTGCACAAGCAAGACCGAAGCCACCAACTTATGCCTTATCCTCTAAATTTTCGCAACGACCGCGAGGAGAAACCGTTGCTATTCCCGATTTTGCTGTGCCGCTGAGCCAAACGCTTCGGAACAAGAGCTTTTGAGCGACATCTCGTTTTGCTCACTATGAGCAAAATGAAGCTAATCTACTGTACTTCGATCAAGCAGCGAGAGCATAATTGTTTTCGCCAGATAATAGTTCGATAACTGAGATTTAAGTGGAAATTACCGACCCACTGCATGCTTACATACCATCTCTACCCGCTGTCAAATCCAGTCAAGCCCAAGGGATGTAATTTCTTAAACTCAAAAAGGCCGATTCGTATCTCGCAAAGGCGAGCATCGCACCTTTTGTGAGCCGCTAACCAGACTTGAACTGGTGACCTACGCGTTACGAATGCGTTGCTCTACCGACTGAGCTATAGCGGCAAGTACAAACCTCAAGAAAGGAGGTTTGTTTTCTTAATTCGGCTGGCAAAAATAATATTTTCGGTGCTTTGAGCAAAGGGTTTTACCGAAAAAACTTTGTTTGCAGCCTTGTAGATAGCTTAGCGAAGCACTTCGATGGCTCGTTTCAAGCGAGCAATGGTTTCTTCTTTGCCCAAAATCCACGAAATGTCGAACATATGCGGCCCCTTTCCTTCGCCCACGAGTGCAAGACGGAAAGCATTCATGATGTTTCCGGTGTGGTAGCCACGGTCTTCAATCCATTTCATTACCACTTTCTCCTGGCCTTCGATGCTGAAGTCATCTACCGCGGCCAGTACCTCGGCCAGTTCGGCCATATGGGTGGGAGAGTCCTCTTTCCAGCGTTTCTTCACCGTTTTTTCATCATACGATGTTGGGGCAATAAAGAAGAAGCTACAAGTTTCCCACAGTTCCTTGACGAAACTTACTCGACCTTTCATCATGCCTACAACGGCTTCGACAATGCTCTTGGGTGCTTCTATTCCGTGTTCTTTCAGTATGGGGATGAACATCTCGGCCAATTCATCGTTGGGGAGAAGTTGGATGTATTGATGGTTGAACCATTGGCCCTTCTTGTAGTCGAACTTGGCTCCCGACTTGCTGCAACGCTTCAGGTCGAACAGACGAATCATTTCGTCCATTGTCATCAGTTCTTGGTCGTTGCCGGGATTCCAGCCCAGCAGTGCCAGGAAATTGAGTACGGCTTGTGGCAGGTAGCCTGTTTCGCGATAGCCCGACGACACTTCTCCGCTCTTGGGGTCGTGCCACTCTAAGGGGAAGACGGGGAAACCCAACCGGTCGCCGTCACGCTTGCTCAGTTTGCCATTCCCTTCGGGTTTGAGTAGCAGCGGTAGGTGAGCAAATTGAGGCATGGTGTTTTCCCAGCCAAAAGCACGATAGAGCAAGACGTGCAGGGGAGCGGAGGGCAGCCATTCTTCGCCTCGAATGACGTGGGTCACCTCCATGAGATGGTCGTCGACTATGTTTGCCAGGTGGTAGGTAGGCAGTTCATCGGCTGATTTGTAAAGCACTTTGTCGTCGAGGGTAGAGGAGTTGACCACCACTTCACCGCGGATTAGATCGTTGACATGTACTTCTTGGTTGGGTTCTATCCGAAAACGAACCACGTACTGAGTTTTTTCGATCAACAAACGATCGACCTCTTCTTTGCTCAACGTCAGAGAATTGCGCATACCTCCACGAGTTGAAGCATCGTATTGAAAGTTGGCTATTTCGTTGCGCTTGGCCTCCAGCTCTTCGGGGGTGTCAAAGGCCAAATAGGCTTTGCCCTCTTGGAGCAAGATGTCGACATATTGCTTGTAGATTTCCTTGCGTTCCGATTGACGGTAAGGACCTTTGTCGCCTCCGAAGCTCACCCCTTCATCGAAAGGGATGCCCAACCACTTGAAAGATTCCAAGATATATTCTTCGGCGCCGGGCACAAAGCGGTTGGAGTCTGTGTCTTCGATGCGAAAAATCAGTTCGCCATTGTTCTGTTTTGCAAATAGATAGTTATAGAGCGCGGTACGTACGCCACCGATGTGTAAAGCTCCCGTGGGGCTGGGGGCAAAGCGCACCCTTACCTTTCTTTCTGTCATAAATCCAAGTCGTTAATACAAATGTTTGGGGTGGTAGGTGTTGTGTCAACTACCTCTGAATCACGGCAAAGTTATATGTTTTTTTCGGCACTCACGTTTTTTTTCGTACTTTTCGGGCGTTTTACACTCCCTTTGCCTATGTTACAGAAGAAGTTTGGCCCGTCGGGCAGAGATTGGATTTATAGGTTGCTTTTTTTTGTGTGCGCAGTGTCGACCATTGTCTATTTCCTGCCTCGTGATGAAAAATTCAATTATAATTTCGATTTGAACAAGCCCTGGATGTACGGGCAACTCATTGCTACTTTTGACTTCCCCATTTACAAGGAAGAGGCGGTTATCAAACGGGAGCAAGATAGTCTGATGAAGAAGGTTTATCCTTACTTCCGTCATGATGCAGCGGTAGAAAATACCATGCTCGACCGATTCAAGGAGGACTATCGCACCCGGCTGAATAAGCTCTTTCCCAACGTTTCCTATCAAGCCTTGTTGGAACGTATGCTGCGACAAGTGTATGCTGCGGGCGTTCTTTCATCGGCCGATTATCAGCAAATGATGGCTGATAGTACTGTGGCTATTTTTGTGATCAAGGGCAATACGGCCGAGCAGCATCGAATGACAGATGTTTTTTCCATGCAGAGAGCTTATGAACATATCAAGGCGCAGGCCGGTTCTCTCAATTTGGATGTGAGTTTGTTGAGCACAAGTGGGCTGAACGAGTATTTGGTACCTAACTTGACCTATGATACCGAACGTACTCAAGTGGCTCGAGATGAAGCGTTGGCTCAGTATTCGTGGGCAAAAGGGATGGTGGTCAGTGGTCAGAAGATAATAGACCGTGGCGAGATTGTGTCGGAGGAAAGCTATAACATTTTGGAATCCTTGCGTAAGGAAGCCGGTAAACGCAACGAATCTTTTGGCCAAAGACCTTTTATCTTGTTGGGGCAGGTACTTTTTGTATCGCTTATCTTGGGCTTTTTCATGCTCTATCTGCAAATCTATCGTCCGGCTTATTTGCAGAATAAGCGGAGCTTGGTGTTGCTCTTCGGGCTCATCGTGTGCTTCTGCTCTCTTACGGCCTTTATGACAACCCACCGCTTCTTTAGCGTGTATGTCATCCCTTATGCCATGCTTCCCATCGTCATACACATTTTCTTGGATTCTCGCACGGCTTTTTTTACCCATGCACTCACGATTCTTATTTGTTCGATAGTGCTGAAGTTTCCCCATCAATTCGTGTTGGTTCAGTTGGTGGCCGGCATGACGGGTATACTGAGCTTGCGCGAGCTTTCTCAGCGTTCTCAGCTCATCAACACAGCTTTCTATGTGTTTTTGGCTTCGAGTATCACCTATTTGGCTTTTGACTTGATGGCCGAGAACGGATTGGCCGATGTCTTGACTTCGGTGAATCGACGGATGTACACGTATTTTTTGATCAATGGATTCTTATTGCTGTTCACCTATCCGCTTTTGTTTTTGCTCGAGAAGATGTTTGGATTTACTTCGAATGTGACGCTCATCGAGCTATCCAATATCAACAATGATTTGTTGCGGCGGTTGTCCGAAACAGCTCCCGGCACTTTTCAGCATTCCATGCAGATGGCCAATTTGGCATCGGCAGCCGCTTTACAGATAGGGGCTAATAGTCAATTGGTGCGTACCGGTGCTCTGTATCATGACATCGGTAAGATGGAAAACCCGGCTTTCTTCACCGAGAACCAATCCGGAGGAAACAACCCCCATAAGAATTTGAGCTACGAACAAAGTGCCCGCATCATCATTGGGCACATTACCGATGGATTGAAACTTGCCGAGAAGCACAACTTGCCCCGGTCTATCGTGGATTTTATCTCGACCCACCACGGTTTGGGTAAAACGAAGTATTTCTACATCTCTTGGCAAAACGAACATCCGGGCGAAACCCCCGATGATAGTTTGTTCACCTATCCCGGCCCCAATCCTTTTACCAAGGAAACAGCCATCTTGATGATGGCCGACAGTGTGGAGGCCGCCTCACGCAGCTTGACCGAGTACACCGAAGAAAGTATCGGAGCATTGATCGATCGAATCATCGACTCGCAGGTGGCAGAGGGCTATTTTAAGAACTGTCCCATTACCTTCAAAGACATTGCCGATGTGAAAATGGTATTCAAAGAGAAGCTGAAAATTATCTATCATACTCGCATCAGTTATCCCGAGTTGAAGAAGGAAGAAGCATAAACCTGTGAGACGAACGCTTGTTTGGACGGTGATACATGCACTTGATAAGAATGAGTGGCGTCTGTCTGTCGCTCAGTAATTCTAATGTGTCGATAGACGTAGAGTGGTGAACGCTCGGTTGCCTTCTTGTCTTCGATGTGTGTCTAAAACACGAACGCTCGGCAAATCCCCACTTGATATTGGATTTGCCGAGCGTTCGTGTTCGATGAAAAGGCTGCTTGATACTATTCCTTGTAAGTTCGCTTGGGATTCTTGGGAAACCATCCTTTGCGCACCCGCTCTTCCTGCTCGAAAATCTCTTTGATTGTCCAAAACGAAGAGAAAGCAAATACGCCCAATAGTGACGAACCGATCACATTGTCGACACAGAGGGAACCGGCGACTCCCACAACGCCCAATGCAAGGAACACCCACCACGACTTGGTGCCCCAATAATATTCAACCTTGACCACTATGGGATGAAACAACCCGATGATCAAGAATGTGCAGATGCCGATGATCAAGCCGGCAAGATGATGCTCTTGTAGAAACTCCATGTAGGCCGAAAGTTCAGTCTATTCGGATAGGAATTTCTTTCTTGATGCTTTGTTCCAGCGAGATGAGTGTTTCGGTTGCAACCACCCCGGGGATTTCCTGCATGCGATTGTTGAGCAAGTCCATCAGGTGCTCGTTGTCTCGTGCATACACCTTGGTGAGCATGGTGTAAGGTCCGGTGGTGAAGTGGCATTCCACGATTTCCGGAATTTTCTCCAATTCTCGAACCACGGTTTTATACATAGAACCTCTCTCCAGACGGATGCCGACATAGGTACACGTATGGTAGCCCAATGACTTGGGATTGACATGATAGCCCGAACCTACGATGACGCCGGTGTCGATGAGGCGTTGTACGCGCTGGTGAATGGCCGCCCTGGACACGCCGCATTCTGCCGCTACGTCCTTGAACGGTATGCGGGCATTCTGCGAAATGATTTCCAAGATTTGACGATCCAATTTATCTGTTTTCTCCATAAGACAAGATAGTGTTTAGGGATTTCTTATCAAAAAGTAAGCAAATATAGGTGTTTATTTCCGTTTCTCTTGTCAAATGGTAGAAAAAGCTGGTTAACGACGCTTTTTATTTATTTCTTCTTGCGGAGAACGACTGCGGTTCTTGCCGGTAGATAGAGCCTCAACCATTCTTTCTTTCCGAAGAGACGTTGAGGGTCGGTTTGGGTGAAATGAACCACTGAATCGTCGTTTTGGCCGTATCCTCCGAAGTCGGGGTGGTCGGTGTTGAGCACCACCTCATACGCTCCACGAGGTACGAGTAGTCCGTAGTCGGTAAAGGAATGACCGGGGTTGAAGTTGAAGACAAAGAGCAAGTCTTTGCGCATATAGGCCAATACTTGAGTTTCGTCGTTCGACCAGATTTCTTGGATGGGCAAATCTATGAGGTGGGGCATACCTTTGAGGAGTTGCAGCATAGACCGATCGAAATCGGCCAATAGGTGGTAAACCAATTGAGGATTGTCCACCAAATCCCATTGTCGACGTGCGTAGCGATGTGACCATCCGTTGCCTTCGCGGGGAAAGTCGATCCACTCGGGATGCCCAAATTCGTTGCCCATGAAGTTGAGGTAGCCACCGTTGATGGTCGAGGCGGTAAGCAAACGAATCATTTTGTGCAGAGCTATTCCTCGGCTGACGGTGAGGGTCTCGTCTCCCTTCCTCATATGCCAATACATATCCGAATCGATGAGGCGGAATATGAGTGTTTTGTCGCCCACCAAGGCTTGGTCGTGACTTTCGGCATAGGATATGGTGCGTTCGTCAGCCCTTCGATTCCTGATTTCCCAAAACAACGCAGAAGGCTTCCAGGCTTCATCGGGCTGTTCCTTGATGAGTTTGATCCAGAAGTCGGGGATGTTCATGGCCATACGATAGTCAAACCCATAGCCTCCTTCCGAAATGGGAGCGGCCAATCCGGGCATGCCCGATACCTCTTCGGCAATGGTGATGGCGTGTGGGTTTATTTGGTGAATCAGCTCATTGGCCAAGGTGAGGTAGCAAATGGCATCGTCGTCCTGATGTCCGTTGTAATAGTCGGCATAGTTGGTAAAGGCTTCGCCCAGCCCATGGCTGTAATACAACATGGACGTTACTCCGTCGAAACGGAAACCGTCGAACCGAAACTCTTCGAGCCAGTATCGACAGTTGGAAAGCAAGAAGTGAAGCACTTCGTTTTTACCGTAGTCGAAGCAGAGCGAATCCCATGCGGGGTGTTCGCGTCGACTGCCTGCATGAAAGTATTGATGAGGGTCGCCGGCAAAGTTGCCCAGTCCTTCGGCCTCATTCTTCACCGAATGCGAATGGACGATGTCCATAATGACTGCTACGCCTTGAGAGTGGGCATCGTCGATGAGTTTTTTCAAATCATCGGGAGTGCCGAAACGGGAAGAAGGGGCGAAGAATCCCGATACATGGTAGCCGAAACTACCGTAGTAGGGATGCTCTTGAATGGCCATGACTTGGATGCAGTTGTAGCCGGCGCGTACGATGCGAGGCAGCACGTGGATGCGAAATTCTTCGTAAGTGCCCACTTTTTCCTCTCTTTGCGCCATGCCTACATGGCATTCGTAGATGAAGAGCGGTTTCCTATTGGGTTTGAATCTCTTGGTTTGAAAGCGATAGGGCGTTTCGGGCTGCCACACCTGTGCGGAAAAGATGTTCGTATGTGGATCTTGTACCACTCGGGTGGCCCATGCCGGGATGCGCTCGCCCATGCCTCCGTCCCAATAGATGTGTAATTTGTACAAATCTTCGTGGCCGATGGCATCGAGTGGGAGCTCGATTTCCCACACACCATTCTCCAACCTATGCAGGGCATAATTCGGTTGCTCGTTCCAGTGGTTGAATGTTCCCACCAAATAGATGCGAGTGGCATTGGGAGCCCATTCCCTGAATACCCAGCCCGTGGCCGATCGATGTAAGCCGAAGTAGAGATGGCCCGAAGCAAATTCGCTCAACGTGCATCGGTCGCCGTCGGTCAATTCTTTGCGTTTGTCTATGGCGTGTTGTGCACGCCCGGTGATGGCGGGAGTATAGGGAGCTAACCAAGGGTCTTTCTCGATGAGGGGGAGGGTTGTTTTCATATACAAGCTTTCGAGGGTGGAGCGTATAAAATGTTTGATTGCAAAGTGCAAAGACTTTGTCTACAAAGTGTAAGCACTTCGGGTGTAAAGTGTAAGCACTTCGGACACGAAGTGTTGGCTAATCGAATTCGGCAATGGTATAGTTCACAAAGTCGGTAAAACGTTTGAATTGCCTAAATACCTCTTCGATGCGATCCATGGCGTCGGGTTGTAGAAAGAAATCGTCGCTCACCGGGTAAGAACACACATATTGTCGGCATCGCAAATAGTCGATGTGTTCAAAATCACGAGGGAAACCTTTGGGGGCTGTCTTTACGAAATCTTCGCCTATAATGGGAAAGTATTGTTTGAAAGCCGGGTCTTCGGCAAACGATACGAATTCGTCGATATTGTCGTAGATGGATTGCCGCACCGCCTTGAGAATGCGAGGTGGCAGGTCGAGGCTTCCACCTCCAAGGAGACATTCGCCCGGTTGGAAGTGGATGTAATATCCACAGTAGTCGGCATTCTTGCCCCGTGCATTGATGTAGCCGCCCATATGGTTTTTGTAAGGCGTCTTGTCGGGCGAGAAGCGAGTGTCGCGATAGATGCGATACATGCAGTCTTTGGGCTGGATGTGCTTTACCTCTTCGTCAAACCGAGCAATGCGACCAATGACCTCACTTAGGTAGTCTTGGAAAGCACGATTGGCTGCTTCGTATAGCGAGCGGTGCTGCTGAAACCATTCACGGTTGTTGTTGGCAATCAGTTCGCGTAAGAAATGTAGAATGAGGGTGGAACGTTCCATAATTGTTTGTTGTAAGAGAGGGGTGTAACTTGAAGTCAGAACGCCGTGCGCTCGAAGAATTTCTTAAAGAAGAGCAGTTGATAGTCGATGGCATTGTTCCAATAGCTGCGGTTGTGTACCCCGGGGCGAACGATGAAATCGTGGTCTATTCCTCTGCCTTGCAAGCGTGTGTGTAGGTCTTTGTTCACTTCGAGAAAGAAATCTCCCTCCCCACAATCGATGATAATGTCCAGTTCTTTATTTTCGATGCGGTGAATCTGATTGATGACCGTATGGGCATCCCACACAGCTTTATTGTGGGCATATTCGCCCAATTGTTTAGACATCTCCCAGTTGAGTGGAAAGGGGCGTATATCCACTCCGCCGCTGCTACTGCCGCAAGCACCGAATCGGTCTTTGTGGCGGAAGGCTATCCAAAGTGCACCGTGCCCGCCCATGCTGAGGCCGCTGATGGCTCTTCCCTCACGTCGGGCAAGGGTGGGGTAGTGTGCATCGATATAGTCGGTGAGCTCGGTCGATACGAAGGTCTCGTAACGGCAATCTTCTTGCTTCGGGCTATCCCAATACCAACTGTTCTTCCCATCCGGACATATGACGATGAGCCCTTGGGCATCCGCTATCTGTGGTAGGTCGGGCTTAATGTTGAGCCAAGCCTTGGCATTGTCTCCATATCCGTGCAATAGGTAAACCACGGGGCAGGGAGTCGGCGTTCGGCCCAGAGCCTTGTCGGGAGTGATGACGATCGTTTTCACTTGTTTTTTCATCGAGGGACTGTAAATCTGTATGGTGTCTACTCGAGCCGAGAAGATGGGTAGATAACAGAGTAGAGCCAAGAGTGTGATTCCAATTTTTGATTTCATGAGCGATACCGATTTAGTTCTATACAAAGGTAGTGCTAAATCGGTGGTAATGCCAACCCACGTTGCACAAAAAGTGAGTGAGGTGGCTACCAATAGGTCTTTTCGTGGGGTGAATGGGCCATTTATGTGAATCGGGTTGGCGGTACTCACAAATTTAATCCCTATTTTTGTGAAGTGATAACCCAACTATATGAAAGAACGTCTTTTTGCCGCCGGTTTTGCATTGTTTGCCGTTCTAACGGCCTGGGCACAGCCCAAGATTGATGTAGACAAGACGGTCCATCACTTCGGTCAGATATTGTGGAAACAACCCGTTTCCGTTGAGTATAAGATCACCAATCGAGGCGACAGACCATTGCTCATGTATCGAGTGGAAGCCTCATGTGCTTGTTCCGTGGTTCAATGGAATGAAAGTTCCATTATGCCCGGCGAACAAGGGCGAATCAAGGTAACTTTCGACGCTAAGGCTTTGGGACATTTCGAGAAAACCGTTTCCATTCACAGCAACGCCTCACCTGCGGCACTGCACCTCAAGTTTGTGGGCGAGGTGGTGACGGAGGTTAAAGAATATGCCAACGACTTCCCCTTTACAATGGGCGATATTCGTTTGGATCGGGAAGACTTCGACTTTGCCGATGCTCGTCGAGGCGACAAACCGACCTTGGTGCTAACCATCGCCAATTTATCGGCTCGCCCTTATCGTCCGGTGCTGATGCACCTGCCTTCCTACCTCAGTATGAAGGCCACGCCGAGCATACTTATGAAAGGTCAGCAGGGCAAGGTGGAACTGACATTGAATACGAATCTTTTGCCCGATTGGGGACTGACCCAAACCTCGGTTTACTTGGCTCGCCACGAGGGAGATAAGGTGGGCGAAGATAATGAGTTGCCCGTTTCGGCCGTACTTTTGCCCGACGTGAGTAAGTTGTCCTATTCCGACTCGCTGAATGCCCCCAGGCTGCGATTGTCGCAAACAGAAGTGGACTTCGCCTCCATCTTGCAGCATAAGGAGAAGGCCGGCCAATACATTGTGCTGACCAACGAGGGACGAATTCCCTTGAAGGTGAATAAATTGCAGGTCTTCAATTCGGCTTTGGAGGTGAGCTTGAAGAAGGCTACCATCGCTCCGGGGAAGAGTACGAAACTGAAAATTACGGTTCGTAAACACGAACAGGGCGAGAAACGGAGACGATTGCGTATTCTTCTCATCACGAATGATCCCAATCGTCCCAAGGTAACAATCAATGTGAAACGCTAATGTGCTTACGCTATGGAGCATCCGGAAAATAACGAAGCCTACAAAGGGTTGGCGGTTAATAAAGGCATTGCCCAACCGCCTTCTGTGAATCCTTATTTGAATCGCAAGCAGAGGAGACGCGTGCTTACGGCAAACGACTATGTGGAAGGCATCTTGAAGGGAGACATCACCATCTTGAGCCAAGCCGTTACGCTGGTCGAGAGCACGAACCCCGACCATCAGCAGCTGGCTCAAGAAGTCATAGAACGCTGTTTGCCTCATTCGGGACGCTCGGTGCGTATCGGTATTAGCGGTGTGCCGGGAGCCGGGAAAAGTACTTCCATCGACGTCTTTGGTCTGCATGTGCTCGAGAGGGGTGGAAAGCTGGCAGTTTTGGCCATCGACCCCAGCAGCGAACGTAGCAAGGGAAGTATATTGGGCGACAAGACACGCATGGAGCAACTTTCTGTGCACCCTCGATCGTTTATTCGCCCCAGCCCTTCGGCCGGTTCGTTGGGCGGTGTGGCACGTAAAACTCGTGAAACGATTATTCTCTGTGAAGCGGCCGGGTTCGATAAAATCTTCGTGGAAACGGTAGGGGTAGGTCAGAGCGAAACAGCCGTGCATTCCATGGTAGACTTCTTTCTGCTCATTCAGTTGGCTGGAACGGGCGATGAGTTGCAAGGCATCAAACGAGGTATTATGGAAATGGCCGATGGCATCGTAATCAATAAGGCCGATGGCGACAATGTGGAACGAGCCAAGCTGGCTGCTACGCAGTTCAGGAATGCCTTGCATTTGTTTCCCACACCTGACTCGGGGTGGACGCCTCAAGTGCTCACCTACTCGGGCTTCTACAATCTGGGTGTTCGCGAGATATGGGAAATGATTGACAACTATGTTCGCTTTGTGCAAGAGAATGGCTACTTTGAGTTCCGTCGAAATGAGCAAAGCAAGTATTGGATGTACGAAAGCATCAACGAGCAGCTGCGCAGTGGCTTTTATCAAAATCCCGCGATTGCCAAGATGCTGCAGGATAAAGAAACAAAGGTGCTACAAGGTCGACTCACATCGTTTGTCGCAGCCAAAGATTTGCTCGATGCTTACTTTAAAGAATTGAGAAGATAGACATCGGCCTGTCGGAACAGGGGCGAAGCGATGATTTCTTTGTTCCTCCACGTCTCGAAGGTCTTCAATCATTTAGGGGATGAGAGTTATGTATTAGCAATCAAGAGGTGTATTCGCCTCGTAGGCATAAGTGCTTTCATTGAAATCGAAAAGGATTTTCGATTTAGTAAACCTCTCATCCCCTTTCTTTGGAATTGTGTTACACGTGTCCACTACCCACTTTATTATACTCGCTTTGGGCTTCAGCTGTTTGCTGGGCATCTTTTTCCACTTGATGGCCATGCGGCGGGGGGCGAAAAGAAGGTGGCGGCGGAGTGGGATAGAAGAAAGCTCCGGAACTCGGCGCAGGTGGCAGAGGCGTGGTCGGCAAGGTGGGCTGTTTCAAGATCCTGCCTCCGTCATTTGGTGTGCCCGTTTATTGAATGTAGATCAAGCTCGTTTGGAGTATTTGCTCGAACACATCCAATCGTCCTATTCTCAATTTTGGATTCCCAAGCGTCGAGGCGGCTATCGCATGATAGCAGCACCCTCTGAGGAGCTGCGAGAGGTGCAACGAGCCATTTATCATAGGGTGCTCCGCCCGATGTCCCCTCATGGGGCAGCCATGGGTTTTCGTCCCAAACGCTCCATTGCGGACAATGCACGCCCACACTTGGGACACGAATGCGTGCTAAAGGTCGATTTGCACGATTTCTTTCCCTCTATCCGCAGCCTGCGTGTGCGTCGTTTTTTCTTGGACATGGGCTATCCGGCCGGAGTGGCCAAGGTGCTGACAACCTTGTGTTGTCGCCATCGATGTTTGCCACAAGGTGCTCCCACCAGTCCACCGTTGAGCAATCTGTTGGTACGTCCGTTGGATGAACGTTTGCATGCATTGGCTCAACAGCAAGGCTTGACCTATACGCGTTACGCCGACGATTTGACTTTCTCGGGGATTTCGTTCGATCCGAATGCTTTGCTGGCACAAGTCGATGAGGCAGTGCGCGAACAAGGTTTTGTCGTCAATGTTTCGAAGACGCGTTTCTCACCGGCCGGTAGACGTAAAATTATCACCGGGATTTCGATAGCTTCGGGCACGAAGCTGACCGTTCCCAAAGCGTCCAAACGGGCTTGGCGTCAGGCCGCACATTATGTGCTGTGTCGGGGTGTGGAGGCTCATTGTCGGCGCATTGGCTACACAGGGCCGGCCTACTTGAAACGACTCATCGGCTCTTTTGCTTATTGGAAGTCCATAGAGCCCGAGAACGAATATGTGAAGCGCACACTCATTGCCCTACGAGCTTTGCAACGCAGCGAGAAATCGGCTTGAATGTTGGGCGCAGTGTGCCGTGTGACGATCGTTTGTTTCTACACTTCACACTACCATTGACGTGGAATTTGTGGTGGGCAAAGATGGCGAAACTTTCTTCTTAGAAAGGCTTGCAAACGGCCGAATTTGGGTGTCGTTCGGCGAGGCAACTCGCGTGTCACAATTCCGTCTCAGATTATAAAAGGAGTACAAGTAGGGTCCGTTGCTGCGGGCGCCTTCGCTGCCGGATTTGAGTCTGGTAAGGGTTGGGGCTTGATTTGGGGAGATGGATACGAAATGGTGAACCAATGGAACAACGATAAAGTCAACGTTGTGTTAACCATGTAGCCCGACGAGAAGATGTGGAAGAGTGGTGGCGAGGTTTGTCGTGTCAATGATTTCATCTTATGGAATTCTGGAACAGGTGAGTACAAAGGTTGTCTCATTTCCCGACTTTGTAAAGGTGTCTTTTCTTTCTCGGGTAGACGAACTTCTAAACTCCCTCTTTCCACTGAGAAGTCTATGTAGACGACGAGCATGAGACGTTAGCTTTTTTCGCCTCCTGGATGACGATCGCTGTGCAAATAGCTGCGTACTCGCAAGAAAAAACATCAACCCCTTGTGAATTAAAGGTAGAAGCCATACCTTTGTGCCCGCTGTCACGAGTTGACGGCATTTAATTCAAATCAAAACCATTAAAACAAGAAAAGAAAATGGCAACAAGAATCAGATTGCAAAGACACGGACGCAAGAGCTATGCGTTCTACTCGATTGTAATTGCAGACAGCAGAGCACCACGTGATGGTAAATTTATTGAGAAGATTGGTACCTACAACCCCAACACCAATCCTGCTACAGTAGATTTGAATTTCGAGAAGGCTCTTTCATGGGTACTGAAAGGTGCGCAGCCCAGCGATACGGCTCGCAACATCCTTTCTCGTGAGGGTGTCTACATGAAAAAACACCTTTTGGGCGGTGTGGCCAAGGGTGCATTCACCGAAGCCGAAGCCGAAACTAAGTTCGAAGCTTGGAAAAACAATAAGCAATCGGGCTTGGCCGCTTTGAAGGCTAAGCAAGACGAAGCCAAGAAGGCCGAAGCCAAGGCACGTTTGGAAGCCGAGAAGAAGATTAACGAAGCCAAAGCCAAGGCCTTGGCCGAGAAGAAAGCCGCCGAAGAAGCTGCAAAAGCTGCTGCCGAGGCTCCCGCCGAAGAAGCTGGTGAGGAAACTGCCGAAACACCCGAAGCCGCTGCAACTGCCACTGAAGCAGAAGCTGCAGCAGAGTAAGCAAACGGTTGGCTTGAGCAAATCTCTATGGAAAATCCCTGCGAAGAACGTTCGCAGGGATTTTTTTGTGTGAGCAAAGGTGCGGCGATAGGAAAAACCATCTATCTTTGGAGCCTTATTAAACGAAATTCCTCGAATAAACTAAAAAGAAAAGAACGTATGAAGAAAACAACTTTTTGGGCTGCTCTTTTTGCAGCCGGGCTGTCGGTTGCCTGCACGGGCAATAAGGATGGTTATGTAGTGACCGGTACCGTGGAAGGTGCTAACGAAGGCGACACAGTGTTGCTGCAAAAGGTGGATGGTCGTGAGCTTATTCCCGTAGACACGGCTGTGATTACCAACGGCAAATTCTCCTTTGAAGGAACGCAAGTGGGAACGGAAGTGAGATACCTCTCATGTAATGTGAACGGAGAGCGTTTGATGATGGACTTCTTCCTTGAAAAAGGAAAGATCGATGTCGCAGTGGCTCGCTTCAAAGACTCGGCTACGGGTACTGCCACCAACGATATTTTTCAAGGTGTGCGTGCACAAAGCAACGAACTGATGAAAACTCGCATGGACATCATCGCCAAACTGCAATCGGACACCACGCTGACTGCCGAAGGACAACAACAATTGGTTGACCAAATGGGTGAATTGGAGAATAAGTTCAAGACTCTGATGAAAGAGTCTACCAAGGCCAACATTACCAACCCTGTGGGTGTATTGCTCTTCAAACAAAGTTTCTACGAAAACACTACGGAAGAGAATGCAGAACTTTTGGCTCAGATCCCCGCTTCGTTGATGACCGACGAACGCTTGGTACAAATCAAAGAACTCACCGAAAAGCAACAAAAAACAGCCGTAGGTACTAAGTACACGGACTTTACCATGCAAACTCCCGAAGGCAATCCCGTTAAGTTGTCCGACTTTGTGGGTAAAAACAAAGTGGTGTTGGTAGATTTCTGGGCAAGCTGGTGCGGTCCTTGTCGCCACGAAATGCCTCGTTTGGTAGAAGCTTATGCCAAATACAAGGCGAAGGGCCTTGAAATCGTGGGCGTGTCGTTGGATGAGAACGCAGAATCTTGGAAAGACGCTATCAAGGCTCTTAACATCACTTGGCCTCAAATGTCTGATTTGAAAGGATGGGCTTGCGAAGGTGCACAGATGTATGCCGTCAACGCTATCCCTCACGTGATGCTTATCGACGCTGAAGGCACAATCATCTCTCGTGGTTTGCACGGTGATGAGTTGCAAGCAAAATTGGCCGAGTTGTTCCAATAATCGACCTCGCCATTGTGGGCTTGCCTGCAAGAGCAACTTATTAAATTCCATTCAAGGGCTGCATCGAGGATTGTCTCAATGCAGCCCTTGGTTTTGAGTGACCATGGAGTGGGGATGGACTCCAGAAGTTAAGCGGGGAATTTTGCCCTTGCGCTTCCATTGCGGTAAGTGTAGATAGTTATCGTGCAAAGTGTAGGCGCTTTGTATCGTAACCATAGGTGGTTGGCATGCAAAGTGTGGACACTTTGGTTCGTGGCGATAAGGAAGAGCTATGTCATCCTTGTGAAACTGTGCAAAACCCTATTTTACCACTGAGATAACGATTGTATCGTTTGAGCTTGGAGAGATAAGTTTTTGAGGAAATTGTGGTGGAGAGGAGAATCAGGCGAGGGGTGCTGATGAATGTCATGATGCGTGGTCGATGGGGTAAAAAGTCTTTGTGTGTGTCATTTTGGCAGTAGATAGACTTCACTTGCAGAGGTCATGGTGAATGGCACGCTTTTAGCTGTGTGTAGGATGTTCGCTTTGGCGAGCGAAAATGTTCTTGCCCGCATGGGTTATGAACGTTATATGGAAAAGAAAGTAATAGATAACATCAAAAAGCAGAAACTATGAACATTAAACCTCTTGCAGACAGAGTGCTCGTGATTCCCGCACCTGCCGAAGAAAAAACCGTTGGAGGCATTATTATCCCCGATACGGCTAAAGAAAAACCTTTGAAAGGCGAAGTGGTGGCCGTGGGCCATGGTACCAAGGACGAAGAAATGGTTCTTAAGGTGGGCGACACCGTGCTCTATGGAAAATATGCCGGCACGGAACTCGAGCTGGATGGTCAGAAATACCTCATCATGCGCCAAAGCGATGTGTTGGCGGTATTGGGATAAACTTCCTTACAGGGTAATACCGAACAAAAGGGATTGAGTAATGCCGACGAACCGCCATCTACGACCGGAAATTCGGGTGAAAGAGGGCGCAGTGAAAGTCTGCCTACTCTTGAGAAATGAATACAAATGCTTTGTAGAACAGCAAATTAGAAATTAAAAATTATGGCAAAAGAAATTTTATTCAATATCGAAGCCCGCGACCAACTTAAAAAAGGAGTGGACGCGCTGGCCAATGCGGTGAAAATAACTTTGGGTCCCAAAGGTCGTAATGTGATTATCGAGAAGAAATTTGGTGCACCCCATATCACCAAAGACGGTGTGACCGTGGCCAAGGAAGTAGAGCTGGCCGATGCCTACCAAAACACCGGTGCACAGCTGGTTAAAGAAGTAGCTTCCAAGACGGGTGACGATGCCGGCGATGGAACAACGACCGCTACCGTTTTGGCTCAAGCTATTGTGGCTGAAGGTCTGAAAAATGTTACTGCCGGTGCCGGTCCCATGGACATCAAACGTGGCATAGACAAGGCTGTGGCTCGTGTGGTAGAATCTATCAAGGCGCAGGCCGAAAAGGTGGGCGACAACTACGACAAGATAGAACAAGTGGCCACCATCTCGGCCAATAACGACCCCGTAATCGGTAAACTCATTGCCGATGCCATGCGTAAGGTTTCCAAGGACGGTGTGATTACCATCGAGGAGGCCAAAGGAACCGATACTACCATTGATGTGGTGGAAGGAATGCAATTTGACCGTGGATATCTTTCTCCTTACTTCGTGACCAATACCGAAAAGATGGAGTGCGAAATGGAGAAACCCTACATCCTGATTTACGACAAGAAGATTTCGAACCTTAAGGAATTTTTGCCCATCCTTGAGCCTGCTGTGCAAACCGGCCGTCCGCTGCTTGTGATTGCCGAAGATGTGGATAGCGAAGCCCTTACAACACTGGTAGTAAACCGCTTGCGTTCACAACTCAAGATCTGTGCCGTGAAGGCTCCGGGCTTTGGCGATCGCCGCAAGGAGATGCTCGAAGACATTGCCATCTTGACCGGTGGTGTGGTGATTAGCGAAGAGAAAGGTCTCAAGCTGGAGCAAGCCACCATCGAAATGCTGGGTACAGCCGATCGTGTGACTGTGTCCAAAGACAACACCACTGTTGTGAACGGTGCCGGTGCCAAGGAAAACATCAAGGAGCGTTGTGAACAAATCAAAGCTCAGATAGTAGCCACTAAGTCCGACTATGATCGTGAGAAGTTGCAAGAACGCTTGGCTAAGTTATCGGGTGGCGTGGCAGTGCTCTATGTGGGAGCCGCTTCCGAGGTGGAAATGAAGGAGAAAAAGGACCGCGTGGACGACGCACTCAAGGCTACACGTGCGGCTATCGAGGAAGGTATTGTTCCCGGTGGAGGTGTGACCTATATTCGTGCCATCGACTCGCTGGAGAATCTCGTGGGCGACAATGCCGATGAGACAACGGGTATCGAAATTATTAAGCGTGCCATCGAAGAACCCTTGCGCCAGATTGTGGCTAATGCCGGCAAAGAAGGTGCAGTGGTAGTGCAAAAGGTACGTGAAGGAAAAGGTGACTATGGCTATAACGCTCGCACCGATGTGTACGAGAATTTGCATGCCGCCGGTGTGGTGGACCCTGCCAAGGTGACACGTGTGGCACTGGAAAATGCTGCTTCCATCGCAGGAATGTTCCTCACCACCGAATGTGTTATTGTGGAGAAGAAGGAGGATAAGCCCGAAATGCCTATGGGTGCACCGGGTATGGGAGGTATGGGTGGCATGATGTAACCTCCCGTTCTTAATCTGACAAAATGATAAAGGTCGGCATGCTAAAAAATGGTGTGCCGACCTTTGTTTTACAGAAATAGGGTTTGTTCTTTTGAAAAAGCAGCATTTTGATAGAAGAATTTTGGCGGTTTGATTTGCTGTTTCGGCAAAAGTACTACCTTTGTGCCCTTGTAAGACTGCGAAGTTTACTGCTTGTGAATAGTAATATTTCTAAAGAGAATCAAAAAACGTGTTATAGGACATGTTTTGAGATTTGGATAGAGATTCGAAAAGCGGTTTCTTTGCAGTGTTATCCTGAAAACAATCTTTTTACCTTAAGAGAACTAATACCTATTGAAGACTTAAAAAATGAGGCTTTGTGAAAAGCTTCATTTTTTGCTTATGTGCCTCCGCTCTTCTCGTCTTTCTTCGTATCTTTGACCGAGCGGAGACTTGTTGAAGTCAAGCCTATTGAGTTATATAAAAATGTCGTACCCCATTCTTTAATATTATGTTTTCCGGAATTATCGAAGAGTATGCCACGCTGGTCGCATTGGCAAAAGAACAAGAGAACATTCACTTTACGTTTACCTGTTCGTATGTGAAGGAGCTGAAAATAGATCAAAGTGTTTCTCACAACGGTGTATGCTTGACGGTAGTCGATTTGACCGACGATACCTACACCGTTACGGCCATGAAGGAAACCTTGGAACGTTCCAATCTGGGACTTCTGCAGGTGGGCGATAAAGTGAACATCGAACGCAGCATGATGATGAACGGACGTTTGGACGGGCACATCGTGCAAGGGCACGTCGATCAAACGGCTGTGTGTATGAACATCAAAGATGCAGACGGAAGCTGGTATTTTACCTTCCGTTATGAATTCGACAAAGAGATGGCCAAGCGTGGCTATATCACGGTAGACAAAGGCTCGGTTACGGTCAACGGGGTCAGTTTGACAGTTTGCAATCCTACAGAAGATAGTTTCCAGGTGGCCATCATTCCCTACACTTACGAGCATACGAATTTTCATACTCTTCAGGTGGGAAGTATGGTCAATTTGGAGTTTGACATCATCGGCAAGTACATCAGCCACATGATTCAGTATAAGTGATCGTTTGAACCATGGAGATGACGGATTTCTTGCGCTTGGTGAGTGCTCGTCAAAGTGACCGAGCTTACGACAGAGACAAACCAGTGGAACCTGAGAAGCTGGAGCGCATTCTTGAGGCAGCTCGCTTGGCTCCGTCGGCCTGCAATGCACAGCCTTGGAAGTTTGTGATTATAACCGATCCACAGCTGGCCCAAGCCGTTGGTCGAGCTACGGCCGGACTGGGAATGAATAAGTTTGCCAAAGATGCCCCGGTACACATCTTGGTGGTGGAGGAATCGGCTAATATCACCTCCATGTTGGGAGGCAAAGTTAAGGGCAAACATTTTCCGCTCATCGACATAGGCATTGCCGCAGCCCATATCACACTGGCTGCTGAGAGTGAGGGGTTGGGTTCGTGTATGCTAGGGTGGTTTGACGAAAGGGAGATCAAACGGCTGGTGGGTATTCCTGCTTCTAAGCGTTTGCTACTCGATATCACCATAGGTTATCCCACCAAAGGGAAGCAAAAGAAAAGTCGCAAACCCATTGATAAAGTCGTGACTCACAACGGTTATAAATAAGAAGATGAGAGAATCGTCCGGTTCTTTCCTCAAGTTCATTCCCGTTCAATCGATTTTATTTCGAGAAAAAACGTTCGGAACGCTTGCTGTTTCCGAACAAATCATTAACTTTGCACTCGCAATTCGGGGTGTAGCTCAGCCCGGTTAGAGTACACGTCTGGGGGGCGTGTGGTCGCTGGTTCGAATCCAGTCACCCCGACTGATAAATCCGCTGTTATTCAGGTGTATCCTGTTTAATAGCGGTTTTTTCATGTCGTTCTAGTCTTGTAATTCAAAGAAAACTCTGTAGTGTAGAGCTTTATTGAGAAGCTATAAGAAAGATAGAATCAGCCAATATGAATCTTTTTATTATATCTACTGTCCTCGCGGAATAACGTAATGGGGCAAATGACAAATTGTCATTGATGTACTGTTCTTCGTAAGGTTGTAGAACGAAAGAAGAGTATGGGTGGAGTGATTTGAAATGTACTAAGGTTAAAGTCGACTCTTGCTCATCTTCATCCACCCTTCTTGGGTGCGTGAATTGGAAAATTATCCGTTTTTCTTAATGTCGTATTGCATGTGTACTCATAACTTATGATATCCAGACTTCGGATCCCGAGGGAGCCAAACGTCTGTGTAAAGTAGCCCGTATATGCCAAAACTATGGACAGCGAGTATAAAATTCGGTCTTTGAATGTCTGGTAACACCGGCTCAAGTGGTAAGTTTGGAACATGAACTGATTGCTCAAATCAATCAAGCTTCTGATGGTCTGTGTATCGGTCAATTGGGCTCCAACTATCGTTATAACATTAAAATTGTCGGGAAGAAAACCTCATTCGATGTGGAAGGGGAACTACTGATATAGATGTTGCGAACCTGATGCGATCAGTGAAATCCTGCTTTGTTCGCAGTGTTTGATACTCTGTATACAAGTCCTCAAAATCTTATTTTTCTCAATCCATTTTTAATGTTATATTTGCTTTCGCAGAAACTACATTATTGAATCGCTATCTAACAGGCTTGTAGCGTTTGCAGTCGCACCCTTCGCGGGTGCGTGAATTGAAACATTGTTCTAACAGAATGCGAAGAAGTCGAAGGAGTCGCACCCTTCGCGGGTGCGTGAATTGAAACGGGCTTGGTTTGTGTGCTCTCATATAATAGGTATAGTCGCACCCTTCGCGGGTGCGTGAATTGAAACTGAATTTGACCTCCGATACGGGGCGTTGTCTGGCGTC
>JAXFUC010000146.1:0-59956 GCA_034176395.1 Bacteroides sp.
TGTCTCTTGCGACTCAACGGCGTATTCACCTACATGGTAGAAATTGCGGGTGATGACCACGTCGTCCGTTGGATCATCGTTGAAATTGCAGCGGCGAATGTCGTTCCATCGTTGGGTGAAGGGCATTTCGCGCATCCGCTCTTCAAGCACAGCTTGTACGGCTACCGAAGCATCGGTGGCAGTGAGTGCCAGACGATCGGCCGGAGTGTTGGCTGCCATGCGGTGGGCTCTGAAGTCGTTGAGCACTTGCATGGCCGACGCAGTGGCTCCGGTGCGTGCCAAGCATTCGGCTTTGGTCAATACCATCTCGGCTACGTTGGGAGCGGTGGAGAAGAGGTGGTTGAAGGTGGCATAGCCGGGCACGTTGGTGAGGAACTTCAAAGCATTCATGCCAAAATAGTAAACGGCTTGAAAATTGGGGATAATGAAATAGCGATAGCGTAAATCATAGTCTTTGTCGTAGGCATCGAGAAGCTTCTTGGAAGGAATGCCCCAAATGTTTTGGCTGAGGTAGTAGTTTTGTTTCCAATAATAGGCCTGTGACATATCACCCGAGTAGCGAGCCAAGTCGCTGGTTTTCTCCCACCAAGAGGGTACGGATACGAAACTCATCGTGAGGGCCGAGATGGTGAGTTTGGACGATAGATTCTCAGCCAAGCGAAAATCGAGCACTTGATCCTCGTACTTCAGTGCCGCCTCGGCATGTTGCAACGCTTTGGTGTATTCGCCCTTCAAAAGATAGAAGCGAGCAGCCGTGGCATTGGCCAGTGCACCGGTCTCTTTCCATGACTTGCGTTCGCCGTCCACATAGAGCGGTGTTTGTAGTTTGGCGGCTTCGATGATGTCAGCTTCGATGAAGCGATAGGTTTCTTCCAAAGTGGCACGCCGTGGATCTTCCTCATAGCCGGTGGTGCGTTTCAGGGGTAGTCCGGGTTCAGACAGAGTTCTCTTGCCGTAGGGCAAGCAGTAATATTGTACCAAGTCAAGATAGTTATAGGCACGTAGCAGATGGGCTTTTTGTTTCACCGTTTCTTTGGCTTGATTGTCGCCGCTGACCGCTTCCACATGAGTCAGCACGAGGTTGGCCAAGTAAATGGCTTCGTAGTTGGTTTTCCACATGCTGATTTTCTCATTGGTGTTTTGAGTGTGCGCCATGCTCCAGCTGGCCAACTGGAAATTCTCGGGTGTGGTAGTAATGGCTTTCAGTCCCTTGTCGTAGTATTCGGTGCTCAGGTCGAAGCAGTCACTACATAGAATGGAGGCCATATTGTTGTCGACTATGGAGGTGCCGTTGAAGTTGTTCTTGGCCAGTAGTGCTTCAAGCTCTTCTACGGTGCTGATGCGTATGCCGTCGCTCTTGGATGGCATTTCGTCCAAATATCGGTCGCAGCTTCCCAAGAAAAGGGCGAAAAGCAATGAGGTAAACAGTAGGTATCTGTTGTTCATAAAGCAATCGTTTTTTTTGATGTTCAATACATAGATTTAGAAAGCCAATTTCAGGCCAAAGGTACAGCTGGGCTGCAAACGGTAGCTTCCGTAGAGGTATTCCGGATCTTCGTCGATGCACTTCCACGTCAGCAGGTTGTTGCCTTGGCAATAGAGGGTCAGACGGTCGACACCCCACTGTGAGAGCAACCGCTTGGGCAGATTATAGGACAGACTCAATTCTTGCAGACGGATATTGGCCGCCGAGGTGGTGAGATAGTCCAGATAGGCTGCGCGACTCCACTGTGACAGCGGGTCTGTGTCTTGTAAGGGCATGGGCACTACCTTGTCGGCATTGTTATGCAAAAGTTCGGTCAGTTGCGCATTGGGTGTTTCGCCACGGCCGGCATAGTTGAAGCCGGTGCGGCGGAAGATGTGTCCGAATTTACCCACCACGATGCACGATAGGCTGAAATCTTGGTAGGTCAGCGTATGAGTCATGCCCACATACCAAGGTGCCACCGTGGTGCCTTGGTAGGCCAAAAAGTCAAGTCCGTCATAGGTGGTTTGTCCTCCCAGGGGCATGTATTCACCGTTCTTGAGACGAACGGTGGGCATACGGTGCGGAGCAGTTTCGGTACCCACGTTCTTCACCCCGTCATACACGTAGGAATAAACCGAGTTCAGGGGCTTGCCCTCCACCTGGAAGCTGCGCGAACCTTCGCCCGAGAGCTGCCAGTAGGGAGCCGAGGTTTTGAAGAGCTTCACTATTTTGTTGTCGTTATAGGCCATCGACAGATTACCTTCCCACGTCAACTCCTTGGCAATGGGCAGGCGACTGCCCAACATGAGCTCAAATCCTTTGTTGCGAATCTCGGCGTTGTTGAAGATGGCCGAGGTACCTCCGTTGATCATAGGGATGGCCACTTCGCCCAAAACGTCTTTGCTGTATTTGTAGTAGAGGTCGATTTTGCCGAAAAGACGGCTCTTCCACAGATCGAAGTCCACACCCAGATTCAGTACATTGGTACGTTCCCACCGCAACTTGGGATTTCCTTTGCTCCACACCTCGGCTTCCATCTCATTGGTTTGCTGGTTGTAGCCCAGCATTCGGATGAGAGGCACCACCGAAGTGCTGCTATTGGCGTTTCCGTTGCTTCCGTAGGTGAATCGTAACTTGAGATGATCCACTTCGGGCAGTGCCTGCATGAAGTCTTCGCGGCTCACGTTCCAGCTCAGACCTACCGATGAAAAAGGCGAGTAGCGATACTGCGGGTCATCGGTGATAAAATTGGACGCATCGGTGCGAAATGATGCCGAGAGTGAATAACGTTCGTCGAACGTGTACGAAAGGTTGGCAAAGGCTGAGAAGTAGCGTGCCCGATGATAGGTGTAGCGGTTGAGATAGTCGAGAGTCATCTCTTTACCCAGCCAGTTGCGCAAACCGGTGGTACCTTTGGGAAAGACGCCTACCGTGAGACGGTCATCGTTGTAGCCGTAGGAGGGAGCGTTGCGTGTTCCGTCGGTTTGCGTTTGACTGATTTCCAAGCCGCCCACGAAATTGAGGGCATGCACACCGCCGAGGACGCGTGCGAAGCTGACCTGATTGCGGAAGTTGTAAGAGTTGATGACATCGGTCGATTCCTCGAGAATGCCGCCCGAGGGGAGGGCTTGGCTTACTTCGTTCGTATGTCTATTCCAGCTGCTCGAGGTGTTGACCTTATTACGAACGTAGTAGGTTTGCTCGTTGTATAGGTTGCGATAGTTGTATTGCAGGCGTTCGTACTGCAGCTTGGTGTCAAACGTAAGCCCTTCGATGATTTTCCAAGTCAGTCCGCCTTGGAAACGCAAGTCGAGCTTGTGAGCCTTCAGACTGCGGTTGTTGATCTCTGTCAGTGGGTTGTAGCTCCAATCGGCATAGGGGAAATTTTCCTTGGGCACCATTCGGTCTATCATCGGTTTGTAGTAATGCAGGTGGCTGAGGTCGGTGGGCTTACCGGAGGCATCGACCAAGAGGTCGTAGGGAGCCAGTCCGCTGATGCTTTCCATACCGGTGAGGTCGCTGTTTTGATAGGCCATCATGCCCGAGAGATGCAAGTCGAGCATGGGGAGTAGCTTGGCCTTGCCGCGGTAGTTGAATTGGAAGTTGTCATCGCTCACTTTCTGAAAACGGCGGTCGTTGCGACTGTATAGCAGAGAAACGTAGTTGGACATCCGCTCCGTGCTGCCTGCTAGCGAGAGGTTGTATTGTTGGTACACGGGACGACGCATCATCAAGTCTTGGATTTGACTCAGGTTGTTCTGCTGCTTGAGTTGTTCGAGTCCGGTATTCATCTCTGTTTCGGTCAGTTCGCCGGCGGCATATCGGTTGTAAAGAATGCCCGCTTGCGTATAGGTGTAGTAATGGGTGGTGTTGAACGAAGCAGCCGACACTTGGGAAGCCAAAGGCTGGATGCCATATTTCCCGAAAAGGCTCTTTTCATATTCCACCATCTCGGCCGAAGAGGCTGAGTTGCGCATATAGTCCAAGTCCGGGCGAGCGCCGATTTTAGTCTGTGCGGAGAACTCTACATTTAGACCTTTTTGTTTCTTGGATTGCTTGGTGGTGACCACAATCACACCGTTGGATGCCCGCGCACCCCAGATCGAAGCGGCAGCGGCATCTTTCAGTACCGAGATACTCTCCACATCGTTCGGATTGATGGATTCAAAACCGCCTTCGATGGGAAAACCGTCCACCACCAGCAAGGGACGTCCGCTGCTTAGCAATGTGCTTTGTCCGCGAATGGAGAGGCTGACATTGCCTTCCGAGTCGAGTGTCGAAGCCACACCGGGCACCACGCCCACCAGGCGTTCGGCCACCGAGACGGCAGGCTTGTCAATGTTCTTTTGTCCCACGATGTCGAAAGCACCCGTGGCTCGTTCTTTGGAGATGGTTTGATAGCCCGTCACCACCACGTCTTGGAGCGATTGCAAAGCTTCGGTCAGACGGATGTGGAGGGTGATGGGATTTTCCACTTTGTGCTGTTGAGAGCGATACCCCACGAACGAAAATTCCAAAACGGCTCCTGTTTCCACCTCGATTTCGTATCGCCCGTCCATGTCGGTCACTTGTCCGTTGGCAAGACCCGATACACGCACTGTGGCTCCGGGCAAGGGGACGTTGTCCTCATCGCTCACTATACCTTTGACTATGATTTTCTTAAGTCGGGCAGTTTGTTTGTTTCGTTTGATGAGGATGTAGTCATTGTTTTCTTCATACACCAAGCCTGCCGGGCCGCAGATGGCATCCAAGGCTTCGCGCAGACTTACTTGTCGAAGATCGAGTTTGAGCTTGATGCTTTGGTTTATGGCCGATGATTGGTACATCAGAGACACGCCGCATTGCGTGCGCACTTGTTCCAAAGCGTCTATCACACCGATTCCGTTGTGATGAATACTTACTCGTTTGCCCGATTGCAGCAAATCGTTACCTCGCAGAGGAAAGGATAGGAGGAGCAGCAAGCAGGTCAGCACGGCGACGAATTGCCGGCTCTGCCACAAGGGCATGGGGATGCTTCGTTTTTTCATGGATAGTATGGATTAAGGGTTCATAATTTCGGATTCGTTGTGGGTTGCATTTACGACCTTGATGGCTGTGCCTTGCTTGAGAAAATGTACGTCGGCCACGCGCTCGATCAGCTCCAGTGAGTAGCCCAGCGAACGGTTTTTGAAGAGGTTGCCTCCTAGACGGATATGTTGCAGAGCGGGATCGGCATAGTACACCTCGACGCCATACCACCTCGTGAAGAGTTGCATGATGTCGGCAAGAGAGGTGTCGCGAAACTCAAACAAGCCCGTGCGCCAGGAGGTGAACAAAGCCGTGTTGACTTCTTTGACCGCAACAACGTTGCTGTGTGCTTCCGTGTCGGCCTGTTGGCCGGGTTTGAGCAGGCGGCTTATTGAGCCGTTGTCCACCCGAACACTACCTTCCACCAAGGTGGTTTGCATGCGTCGATGACCGTAGGTTGCGAGGTTGAACGAGGTTCCCAACACGCTGACTCTACCGGCCGAGGTCACTACCTCGAAGGGAAGTGTGTTGTGAATCACCTCGAAATAGGCCTCGCCCTGCAACGCCACTCGCCGAGTGTCGCCGAACGAAAGGGGGTAGGTGAGCGAGGTCTCGGAGTTGAGCCACACTTTACTGCCGTCGGGCAGTACTACGGTGAATGTTTTTCCTTGAGGCACAAAGAGTGTATGCTCCTCGGCGGTTTGTGCAGGCAATGTTTGGTAGCTCAATGTATGATCGGCTACAGATGCCATGGCTTGCCCGTCGGGGGTTTGCAGCACCGAATGCCGGTCGATGCTGATACGTTCGCCCCGCGTGGTGGTGAGCACCACCTCGTGGCGGTTCTCTTGCGGAAACAATTCGGTGAGTTTCCCTTCCTCCACCCGAGGCGAAGGAGTGGAGAGGAAAAACGGACCGGCCAGTCCGAGAGCGATGACGATGCAGGCTGCCACCACCATCCACCACAGCCGTTGTTGCCGTTTGAGTTGTCTCCGCCGTTTGATTTGTTGCCAGGCGGCTTGAGCATCGGTGTGGTGCAGGGTGTGCCACCTCAACTCGGTTTTGTACAGACGCATCCATTGCTCGAAGAGGGTGCGGTTTTCTTCGTCGGCTTCTAGCCAAGTGTTCAAGATGCGTTGTTCGTCATCGGTCAGTCGTCGGTGCAACTGTTGTTTAAAGAGGGCGAGAATGTGCTCTTCCATTTCAAATAGGGTCGTTTTACTGCTATGACGTAGCAAGAGGCAAAATGGGTGACAATGAACAAGAATAAAATGACGAAAGGATTGTAGAGTTCGGTTAAGTCTTCGATAATAAAGGAAGTCGAGTTTTGGATAGAATGGAGCAATGGGAGCGACCGATTGCTCGGATAGGTAGCATGAAGGTGGTAAAAGTGCATCTTGGCTTATGCAACATGAAGAGGCCGTCGGTGGAAAATCGAAAGGTTTGACCGCAGATACTCATGAAATGAAGTGTGGGTGCTTTCCGAACTAAGTGCCCACACTTATCCCGTAAAGTGTAGGCACTTACCAAGCTAAGTGCAGGCACTTCGAAATTTGACCTTAAGCAACGAATCGGGGAGCGTGGAAGGGAGAGGGGCGAAACTATGGGCGGTGATCCTCGGATCAGTGAATCGTTATCAAGAGGAGGCTTTGAAGCAGATGTTGCTTGCGCAGAAATGAGAGGGCTCGTGCCAAATGGGTTTTGACGGTGTTGACGGATATGCCCAATTCGGTGGCCACCTCCTTATAGCGTTTGCTGTTGATGACCACCTCGGTCAGTACACGATACTCCCGGGGTGAGAGCTGTTGCAGATAGGCGTGCAGCCGGCTGCGTTGTTGGGTCAAGGTTTCTTCGTCCACCTCGTCTTCGGTGACATACCACACCTCTTCGGGGTCGGTGGGAACGAGGAGATGCTCCCTGCGCAGGTAGTCGATGGACATATTGCGCACGGCATTGAAGAGATAAGCTTTGATGCTGCCTTTGATCATGATCAGGTGGTTCTTCTCCCACAGCCGCAGGAAGAGATCTTGAACAATATCTTCGGCCACTTCGAGCGAGTCGGTGAACTGTACGCAGTATACGCAGAGCGGTGTGTAAAATTGCTCAACCAGCGATTTGATTGCCTCTTCTTTGTCCTTGTCCGAGGGAGATTCGAGTTGCAACGTTCGTTGTGCCATGTTGTTTTGCTCTGCGGCGGGTTTCATGTTGGAGGATGCGATGCGGCCGCTCACGAGTGAAGTGTTTAACCATACGGACTTAGCTCTTCGGGACGGGAACGGAATGCAAATGTAGGTAGAAAGCCCATTGGTTGCATCGACTTGCAGGGTTTTTCTGTGAAAACTTCGGGGGTAGAAACGGCATCGGGGGTGGAAATGTTTTAACGGAGTTTAAGAAGCTTGACTTCCGTATTTTGACTTTGGCAGGTTATCTTTGCTTGTCTCCTCAACGATCGAGGAAACACATGACCGACAAAACTTTGATGGCCAATGAATGCGTTATCGCTTATCGACAAATTCTATCCCCGGGAAAACGAACTAAAACATATTCTGCTGACCCACAGCCGCTCTGTGGCCGATAAGGCATTGGCTTTGGCCGCCCGACATCCGGAGTTGGGATTGGATTTGGCTTTTGTGGAGGAAGCGGCCTTGTTGCACGATATCGGTATTTTTCTGACCCATGCACCCGGCATCGGTTGCACGGGCGAGTATCCTTACATCTGTCACGGCTTTTTGGGAGCCGACCTGCTGCGTGCCGAGGGGTTTCCACGTCACGCTCTGGTGTGCGAGCGGCATACGGGGGCAGGCCTTTCTTTACAGGATATTCTTCATCGCGAACTGCCCCTTCCCCATCGCGACATGTTGCCCGTGAGTTTGGAAGAAAAGCTGGTTTGCCTGGCCGATAAATTCTTTTCAAAGACCCACCTTGAGCGCGAGAAAACCTTGGAGCAGGCACGGCGCAGTGTGAGCAAACATGGCGAGGAGGGAGCACGGCGATTTGACGAGCTGTGTGCACATTTCTTGTGAGGCATGGCGCCGGAGGTGCGAGGAATGCAATGTCGCTTTGCACCGCCGAAGACCGGTTGTGCAGCCCCTTGTTTTTGCCTGAAAAAACCATAAAAGGCAGTGGCTCGGTGGGTAATTGGCAAAGAATATGTACTTTTGATGCCCTAAAGCCTCATGTAAATCCCCTGCACCGATGATGCCACTTCAAGGACGAAGCATAACTCTCATACTTTTGCTGCTGGTATTGTTGCTCCCCACACAAGGGTGGGCACAGCGGCGGCGCAGGGCTTTGGTCGAGGCAGCCGACACCACACGCATCGACTCGCTGAAACTTGGCGTCGGGGCATCGACGGCCTCGGTGGATAGTGTTGCGCTACGCCCCAAGCGTAGCCCATTGGAAGCCCCTGTGGTGTATGAGGCCAACGACTCCACGGTATTCACCCTGGGCGGATGGGCCAAGCTCTATGGCAGCGGTAAGGTGAAATATCAACAGATAGATCTGGCTTCGGACGTCATTTCGATGAATCTGGACAGCAGCACCATCCATGCACACGGCATCAAGGACTCGCTGGGAGTCATCAAAGGCAAACCGGTGTTCAAAGACGGCGACACGTCCTACGACACACAAGAGATTCGCTATAACTTCAAAAGCAAACGGGCGGCTATCTCCAACATCATCACCCAGCAGGGCGAAGGCTACGTATTTGGCAGTCAGGCCAAAAAAGGTGCTCAGGACGAGATCTTCATGAACCACGGTCGCTACACCACCTGCGACTGTCACGACCATCCACACTTCTATCTGCAACTCAGCAGAGCCAAGGTGCGCCCGCGTAAGAATGCAGTGACGGGCCCTGCCTATTTGGTGGTGGAAGATGTTCCGCTGCCCATCTTTGTGCCTTTCTTTTTCTTTCCTTTCTCGAGCAGTTATTCATCGGGTTTTCTCATGCCCACGTATCGAGACGACTCGGCTCGTGGGTTCGGTTTGACCGAAGGCGGATATTACTTTGCCCTAAGCGATTATGCGGACTTGAAACTGACGGGCGACATCTTCACCCGAGGCTCGTGGCGGCTGTCGGCCTTGACCACCTACGCCAAACGCTACCGGTATGGCGGTACGTTTCAAGCCGATTATCAGGTGACCAAGACGGGCGATAAGGGCATGAGCGACTATATGGTGTCCAAGGATTTCAAGATAATCTGGAACCATCGACAGGATGCCAAGGCAAGCCCCAACACCAATTTCTCGGCCAGTGTGAACTTCTCGACCAGCAGTTACGAACGTTCCAACGTGGGAAACCTATACAACGCACAATTGCTGACGCAGAACACCAAGACATCGAGCGTCAGTTATTCCCGTTCGTTTCCCGATATAGGGCTCACCCTCTCGGGCACGGCCAACGTGGCGCAAACCATGAGAGATTCGTCCATCGCGGTGACTCTGCCCGACTTGAACATATCCTTGAGCCGTCTCTATCCCTTCAAGCGTAAGAAGGCAGCCGGAGCCGAACGGTGGTATGAGAAAATCTCCTTGAGCTATACCGGACGTATGACCAATAGCATCCGAACCAAGGACGACCGCTTGTTCAAAACAAGTCTGTCTCAATGGGAGAACGCCATGGTGCATAACATTCCCATCAGCGCTACCTTTACGTTGTTCAAGTACTTCCAGCTGTCGCCTTCGGTGAACTATACGGAGCGGTGGTATACACGCAAGGTGAACCAAACCTACGATCCGATGCTGGGACGGCTGCAAGCACAAGAGAATGATACGATTCATGGATTTTACCGAGTGTCCAACTACTCGGCTTCGCTCAACTTGAGCACGAAGCTCTATGGTATGTACAAACCATTGTTGTGGAAGAAGAAGGAGATTCAGATTCGCCACGTGCTGACTCCGCAGGTGGGTATCAGCAGCTCGCCGGCCTACGATCGTTATTGGGAGGAGTATGTAGATCGCAATGGCAATGTACAGTACTATTCGCCCTTTGCCGGGCAGAGCTACGGAGTGCCCTCGCGAGAGGCATCGGGGTCGATCAACTTCTCGCTGTCGAACAACGTGGAGATGAAGTATCGTGACAAGAACGACTCCATTCGAAAACGAAGCCTTATCGACGAATTTGGCATACGTATGTCCTATAATACAGCAGCCAAGGAACGCCCGTGGAGCGATATGGGCATCACGCTACGTTTGAAACTCACCAAGAGCTATACCTTTAACCTCAACACCTCGCTGGCTACTTATGCCTATGAGTTTGACCGCAACGGAAACGTGGTGGTGGGCAACCGCACGGAATGGTCGTATGGACGATTGGGGCGTTTCCAGGGATACAACTCTTCATTCAATTATACGTTGAACAACGATACTTGGAAGAAACTCTTCGGAAAGAAAGACGAAGACAAAGATAAGGCGAAGAAAGGTAAAGACGAGGAGCACGACCACGACCATGCCGATGAAGAGGGGCTGCCCGCTAAGCGAGTGGAACAAGCAGAGGCCGATGCCGACGGTTATCAAAAATTCAAAATGCCGTGGTCCATAAACCTCAGCTATTCATTTTATTACCGCGAAGATCGTAGCAAGCCCATCAACAGGCATTCCATGCGCTACCCCTTCACGTTCACGCACACGCTCAATGCCAACGGTAACATAAAGATCTCCAATAAGTGGTCGTGTTCGTTCTCCTCGGGTTATGATTTTCAGGCCAAGAAGATTACGCAAACTTCATGTTCCATTTCGCGCGATTTGCACTGCTTCACCCTTTCGGCCAGTTTGTCGCCTTTCGGTATGTACAAATACTACAATGTGATGATACGAGCCAATGCCAGTGTGCTGCAAGATTTGAAGTATGAGCAGCGTAGCCAAACGCAAAGCAACGTGCAATGGTATTGACCGAGAGTGCCTGCGACAAGTCCGGATTTGGCCCTTTGGTCGCAGCATGAGGAACAACGATGAAATAGGGATGCGCCTACCGAAATCAATCTTCGGTAGGCGTATTTTGTTCTTCCGTAGAGGTGGCGGTCGATTCGGGAGCATCGAAATAGGATTCCAGCAGTTGCTTGGCCGATGCGTCTTTATTGTCCAAATCGTGCAGGATGTGTCCCTGCTCCATCAGGGCAATGTGTGAACAGAGGTCGATGGTGTGGTTGAGGTTGTGGCTGGATACGATGACGGTGGCCCCGAACTCTTGGTTGTACTGTTTGAGCAGGTGCTTGACAGCGGTTTGCGAACTTGGATCGAGGAAGTTGAAAGGTTCGTCCAAGATAAGCAGCCGTGGCCGATGCAGCATGGCGGCGATGATGCCTATCTTTTGCTTGTTGCCCGCTGAGAAATTGCGAATATATTTCTGCTGATTCATGATTTCACCGTTCATCAAGCGTTCGAAACCAGCAAGTCGTTCGGTCACCTCCTCGGAACTAAGTCCATGGACGTGGCCCACAAAGGAGAAAAACTCTTCGGGTGTGAGGTAGTCGATGAGGAAACTTTCGTCGATGAATGCACCCACGAAGGTTTTCCAGTCTTCGCTTCGACTCACGTCTGTGGAGTCGATCCATACGTTGCCTCGGTCGGCTTTGAGCAGGTCGAGCATGAGGCGGAAGAGGGTACTTTTCCCGGCTCCGTTGTTGCCCACCAGCCCCAAGAGGCGGCCCGAAGGAACGGTGTAGGCAGGAATGTCCACGGCACATTTACTGCCAAAATTCTTGAGGAGGCTTTCAATGCGTATCATAGTGTTTGAGATGTGTGTGTGAGGAAGTTGTATATTCTGTTTTAAGCTTTTTGGCGGCTGTTGCGAAAGCCTTCCAGGTTCTCGTACCGACGTAGTGACCAACTGAGGTACACGCGGTTTATCCAGCGAGGTGAGGAGGCGACGAAAATCAGTCCGAAGGTAAGAAGAATGTAGTGGGCCATCTGTTCGCTCCAGATCAGTGCGAACACGTAGAACAATATGATGGGAAGTCCCAGCACCACCAAAGAGGCGATGATTTGCAGGGAACTGTTGGTTTGTTTCATCGTTAGCTTCTCATTCAATGGGACGCTTTGCTTGTTGTAAACCGAGAGCCTAAAGAGGAAGAAATAAGTGCAGCCGATGGAGAAGAATGTCCAGCTGAAGGCAGCCAACCAAGTGACCTTACCCATGAAGATGGCCGGCAGCATGAGCGTGAATGGAATCAGCTGTGCCAGGCAGTAGAGGTAATACTTGGCTCGTAGAAGATGGAGTATGGAGCCGGGACGTGTGAGCAGTCCGTCAATGTAGTTGCCTTCGAAAGAGAATAGGTTGAGCAGCAACGACATGCCAAACATGGAATAAGAATACATGACGATGAAGTCGCTACCGTCGTAAACGTCCGAGAAGGTCAGCAAAGTGGCAAACAGTAAAATGACGAAGAACAAAGACTTCAGCGTGCTCTTACATCGTCGGTTGCGCCATAGCAGGCGAAGTTCCAGGCGCATGTATTCGCCTATCAAGCCGTAACGATCCAAAAAATGATAACTCGCTGTACGGCCCACGCGGCTGCCTTCCACCTTGCTCAACTCGTCATAGATCAGTCTTGACATGACTTGACTATTGATCCACCACAGCAAGGCAATGCATAGCAAGGTGGCGATGAAGATCCATGGATTGGTGGTGATGTAGGCATCGCCCAGATCCATGAGCAGGCGAGCAAAGTCGCTCTTTTGATCTTTAAATAAGAAGAATAAGGAAATCAGTCCTGAGTAAAAGCCGATGGGCAAGAGAATCCACAACCAATGGCGATCGAAGAGGGTGCGACACAGCAAGTACCAGTAGTTGTTGATGAGCACCAATAGCCAAATGCCCAGGATGTAGGACAAGACTCCCACAAATCCATAGAAGCGAGTAACGGTGAGCAGCGCAAAGGGAATGAAGAGGAAGAGCCAAAACAGATTGAATAAATCCAATCCCGAGCGGATGAGCAGAAAGTCGATTAAGCGTTGCCGCTTCAAGGGGAGCAATAGGTAGGGCTTTATCTCCTGCGTGGGAGTTTTTTGAAGAGGGATACGCATGAGTATGTCGAGGAAAAGTATGATAAGCAATACTCCTCCGTTCATGAGGTGGTAGGGCTCTCGTGTGGGCGCTAAGGAGGCGAAAGCGGTGGCAAAGAATACGCCGAAGAAGACGAGATAACCGGCCCAGAAGAGCATCATGACCCAGCTCAAGATGATGCTTGCTTGGTTGCTTGTTCGCATGGGGTGGCGATGGGAGGCCAAGCGGCCGTGGCGGTATAAATACTTGAAAAGAGTGAAGGCTGCATTCATATACGAACGAGTGTTGGGTTGCTGAATGATTCTCAATGAGGCTTGTCGCAAATCTTCTGCAACAAAAATAGAAATAAAAAAAGAAGGTGAGCCTGCCGAACCTTTTTTCTGTATTCGGCGGCTCACCTTCGGGTGAGTTTGGAGTAGATAGTTACGTGTTTACTTCTCCTCGGGAGCTGTCATGATCAATTGTACCAAGTTGTTTTGCTTCAGTAGGTTGTCCAGTATTTGGCGAACATCCTCTTGGGTGATGCTGTTCAGCGTTTCCAAGTAACCCTTGTTAAAGTCGATGCCCGTGTCGAAGTAAGTATTGAGGTTTCTCATCCAATAGCTGTTCTCCTTTTGAGCGTCGTGGAAGCTCTTGGTCATATAATCCTTAATTTTCTTCATGTGTTCGGCTTGCGGACCTTCGGCAGCCATCTTCTTCAGTTGCTCCATGACAACGTTTGAGAGGTGCTCGGCCTTTCCGGGATCTGTTTGGAAGAAAATTTGCAGCGAGAGTTCTTCTCTGGGGTAGTCTCTCAAAGAACCCTGACAGCTTACTCCGTAAGTACCACCTTCTTTTTCACGAATCTCTTCGGTATAAACCATGTCGAGAGCCTGATTCAAGATGCTAACAGTCATGATGTTCTTCATGTTGTAGTCGCAGTTCCCGATGAGGCGAGAGAGGATGGTGGCCATAGGAGTTTCTTGCTTTTGAGCGAATTGCTTCTTCACCACACCTCTGGTTTTGTCGATGTCGACAATGCGATAGTCTTCCTTGCGTCCAATGGTGGGAAGTCCTCCGAGGTACTTGGCCAACAGGGGTTTGATAGCTTCGATGTCGATGTTTCCTACGAGGAAGAAAGTGAAGTCGCCTGCTTCCTTGAAACGGTCTTGATAGAGTTGGATGATGCGGTCGTAGTTGAGATTATCCACCATTTCTTCTCTCAGCATCTGAGCACGAGGATGATTGCCGTAGAGCATTTGTGACAGCGTGTCGTTGAAAGCTGTCATGGGGTTGGCATCTGCATTGTGCAAGCCGGCCTTCAACTGATTCTTGTAGGCCAGGAATGTATCTTCATCCTTGCGAGGAGCGGTGAAGGTGAGGTAGGTGAGCTGCATCATGGTTTCAAAATCTCTGGGTGCACAGCTTCCCGAAATGTTCTCGGTGGTTGTACCTACCGAAGCCGAAACGTTGGCACGCTTACCTGCCAAGACTTTGCCCAGTTCGATGCGATTGAAGTTGCCCAATCCTCCCAGCAAGGCTACGGAGTTTATTTGTTGGAAGTTCAGTGCTTCGGCATCGTCGAACAAGCTGTTTCCACCCTTACTGGTTCCTTGCATCATGATCTGATCGGCCTTGAAGTCGGTGGGTTTTACATACACTACGATTCCGTTTGACAAGGTCAGTTTGGTTGTACCATAAATTTGATTGGCTTCTTCGGATACGATCTTTCCTCCTTGGGGTTCTTCTGCCAGCAAGGGAGCATCGTTTACTTGGTCTTCGTAGGGTTGCAGATTCATTTGGGGCATTTCTTGCAACACCTTGGCAATATGGTCTGTGCTGTAAGTGATGCCTTCCTTGTCGGGGCCGGCCATCAGTACGGCTCGGTTGTTCTCGGTAACGAGCGAGGCCATAGTTTTGTTAATGGCTTCTACGGGAATGCTGGACACAATCATCTTCATCATCTTGTACTCGTATTCCATATTGGGGATGGGATCGTTGTCGATGAAGTGACGGATGTAGGCTTCGGCATAGGACATGTTTTTCACATTGTTCCGTTCGTTGTAGGCCGATTCCATGCTTTGCAGGTAGTTGGTGCGGGTGCGTTCGTATTCGGTTGCAGTGAATCCGAAACGGCGTGCACGTTCAACTTCGGCCAAAACGGCTTCTGCGGCTTGGTCAATTCCGTCGATTTTGCTTTCTACGCTCACGGTGAAAGAACTCTTGGTCTTGGCTACGAAGAATTCGCCGAAGGATACCGAGGCATCGGTGAAAGGTGCATCGGACTTCATACGTATTTCGGCCAAGCGTGTGTTGAGCATGCTCACAGCCATGTGAATGAGGTAGTTGTTGACATAAAAGTTGATGTCGTTCTTCATTTCACGAGGGAAAGCCGGATGCTTGAAGAAGATGTTTACAGAGGGGGTGGAAACTTCTTTGTCCGTACCTACGAACAGAATAGTTTCTTGGTTGTCGTTCACCGGATAGTAAATGCGTTCGGCCGGGTTTTGTGCTGCTTTTACATCGGCAAATGTCTTTTTGAGCTTGGCCTCCATCACATCCACGTCAATGTCGCCCACGATGATGATTCCTTGTTGGTCGGGACGATACCATGTGCGGTAGTAGTCGCGAATGAGTTGATAGGGGAAGTTATTGATGACATCGATGCTTCCGATGGGCATACAGTCGTCATATTTGGTTCCGGCAAAGAGCTTGGGCAAAGCATTGTTCATGATGCGGAGCATACCGCTGTTGCGACTGCGCCATTCTTCACGAATCACTCCTCTTTCTTTGTCGATTTCATTCTCTTTCAGCTTGATGGCACTCGACCAGTCGTGCATGATGAGCAGACACGAGTCGATGACGCTTTCATTGTCGGTGGGCACATTGCTTACACGATATACGGTCTCGTCGATGCCGGTATAAGCGTTCAAGTCTGTTCCGAACTTGATACCTTTGCTTTCACACCAAGCCACGATGCCGGGGCCACGTTCGTCGCCCGGAAAGTGTTGTGTGCCGTTGAAAGCCATGTGCTCCAGAAAGTGAGCCAAGCCACGTTGCTCGGGTTTTTCGAGAATGGCACCTACTTTTTGTGCGATATGAAATTCGACACGTTTCTCGGGCAACGTGTTGCGACGAATGTAATAAGTCAATCCATTGTCGAGCTTGCCGATACGCACCAGCGAGTCCACGGGAATGACAGAAGGCATGGGTTGCTGTGCCATCAGTGGTTGATGGGTAGCACACAGCAGTAAGGCTGCTGCGAAGAGACTTTTGATACTTCTTTTCATGTGTTATAAAATTGAGTTAAGTGGTATGATTCATTCTTCTAAGGTGGCCTGTCGGATGCGTACCAAGCGGGTGAGCAACTCTTCCATGTGTTGAAGGGGCAACATATTGGCTCCATCGCTCTTGGCCACAGCGGGGTTCTCGTGTGTTTCGATAAAGAGTCCGTCGGCTCCCACGGCTATTCCGGCTTTGGCTATGGTAGCAATGAGCCGGGGCATTCCTCCGGTCACTCCGCTTGTTTGGTTGGGTTGTTGCAGTGAGTGTGTGGCATCGAGCACCACGGGAAAGCCCAGCATCTTCATGGCCGGGATGCCTCGAAAATCCACCACAAGGTCTTGGTAACCGAAAGTGGTACCTCGCTCGGTCAGCATGACCTGGCCGTTACCGGTCTCCACAACCTTGTCGGCTGCAAACTGCATAGCTTCGGGCGAAAGGAACTGTCCTTTCTTGATGTTGATGGTTTTTCCGGTTCGGGCGGCGGCGGTGAGCAAATCGGTTTGTCGACATAAAAATGCCGGAATTTGAAGGATGTCCACATATTCCGCTGCCATGGCAGCTTCCTCGGCTGCATGAATGTCGGTCACGGTGGGTATGCCAAAGGTTTCGTGCACCTTGCGCAACACCTTCAGAGCTTTTTCGTCTCCGATTCCCATGAACGAGTCGCGTCGTGAGCGATTGGCTTTGCGGTAGGAGCCTTTGAAAACGTAGGGTATTTGCAGCCGTTCGGTTATTTGAGCCACTCGTTCGGCAATGCGTAAAGCCATTGTTTCTCCTTCGATGACGCAAGGACCGGCCAGTAGAAAGAAATTGCCGGCAGGATTCTGCGTGAGTTGCCTGATGAGCGTTTGTTCCATATCAATGTTTGAATTCGGTGTGTTGTGTTCGGTATGATTAGATTAGGGTCGGCGGATTTGTCAAGGAATGATGAGGTTCAGGCTCTCGGGCAGTATGCCGATATTCAACGGGAAGTGCTTAGGTAGCAATCGACCATCCAAATCCACCAAAGCGTTTTGCGCCCTTAGTACTTTGACTCCACGGGTGCGATAGCTTTTCACCAATTTATGATTCAGCAATCGACCTCGCACCAATAGGCATAGCCCCGACAGGCTTTGCCAAAACCGGGGGTGGTAGATGACCGACACATCGAGCCATCCGTTGTAGGGTACTGCGCTGGGCGTCTGTCCCCAACCCCAGGTGTTGCCCACGCAAACGGTCATGATTCGTCCTCGAATGTGCTCGTCGTTGATGCGTAGGTGCATGCGGTAGGTTTTGCGTTTGAATATAAGCGAAAACAGAGCTGCCACGTAGGACAAGGTTTTCACGCCCCAAAAGCGTTTGGTTTGGTCTGTTATCTTCACGATATGTGCCCCCAATCCGATGTTGACGGCATTCAAGAAGTAGCGTTTGAGATGGCGCACTCCGTTGTAGTAGGAGCAGTAGCCCACATCCACCTTGCGCAGTCGGCGTCGGGCCAAGCAGTCGATGGCGTGTCGATAGTCGGTGTTCAGCCCCCAATAGCGGGCAAAGTCGTTTCCAATACCATTGGGGATGATGCCCAAAGCGACCTCACCGGCTGGGGTTGACTGAGCAAGCATGATGCCATTGACGGCATCGTTCACCGCGCCATCGCCACCCACAATGACTATGGTTCGATAACCATTGTGAACCAAAAACGAGGCCAACCGCTCCACCGATCCAAAACCTTCGGATTGCACGTAGTCGTAGGCAATTCCTTTGCTGTCGATGTACGCTTTGATTTCGGCCCAGCGTTTCTGTGCCTTGCGCGTACCCGCCTTGGGATTATAGATAATGCCCCATTTATCCAGCTCTGCGTTCATGAATCTTGTACATTCGTTGCGGCCAAAGATATAGAAAATAGGTACTTCTTGTTATTTTCGCTACCCTAAAAAGAACTAACAGATGTTGATAAGCGATTATCGTTTTTCGAGGTGGGGGAAAACGAAGCTCCGATGCAACGGGGGCAAAATCGGATCACCGGTCGGTTTTTAATGTCAGATATTCAATAAGTTCCAGTTTCTCTGCCATCGAAAGGGTGGCATCTATCCAATGAATGGTAAAGCCGCGCCTCTCCATGCCCCGAAACCATGTCATCTGCCGTTTGGCAAATTGATGGATAGCCGTTTCGAGCGAGCGAAACATGGTGTCGTAGTCGATTTCCCCCATGACATATTGGGTGAGGAATTTGTATTCCAACCCATAATAGATAAGATCTTCGGGAGTCACGCCTTCGTCCAGCAGTCGGTGTATTTCTTCGACCATGCCTTCGTCCAACCGCTGTTTCAATCGGCGGCTGATTTTTTCGCGTCGCAGGTCGCGGTCGATGTCCACTCCCACGATGAGGCTTTGCAGTTGCGGAAACTCTCGCTCCTCCACCGGGTGTTGGGCATAGTACATCTCGATTTCTAAGGCGCGAATGGCTCGCTTCACGGTGTCCACATCGGTGGTGTTGTGCAATGTCTTGTAGGTACTCAGTAGTTGGGTCAGTTCCTCCAGACTGTGGCCTTCCAATTGTTTGCGTAGTTCCGGATTTTCGGGCACGGGCACGAGACGATAGCCTTTTAGTATCGATTCGATGTATAGGCCTGTGCCTCCGCAAAGGATGGGGGTCAGCCCCCTGGAACGTATGTCGGTATAGGCCGCCAAAAAGTCACGCTGATACTCGAAGACATTGTAGCGGTAGCCCGGCTCGGCAATGTCAATGAGGTGATAGGGAATGTCTGTACCGTCCACGCGATAGTCTTGCAAATCTTTGCCCGTACCCAAATCCATCCGTCGATAGAGCTGTCGTGAGTCGGCACTGATAATTTCCGTTTGCCACCGATGGGCCAAGGCTACGGCCAGAGGAGTTTTTCCCGAGGCCGTGGGGCCGAGGATGGTGATGAGGTCGTAGGGCATTCGTGTGGATGGCATGGCTGTGTACAAAACGGATGGTGCAAAGGTAGTACAAAAACGTCACACTGCCCAGCATTGCAGCCGTCATCGGAGGGAGACAATCTCACGATGGTCGGCCGTGGCAACGAGTGGGGTTTTTCTTACTTTTGTAGCCGACAACTTTCCTTTTGCTTCAAGCGATGAAACTTAACAGTTTTTCCTCTGCTTCGACCGCGACTTCACCTCTTTCGGTGCGCCGAGCCGTCTCGACCGACCTCCCCCGAGTAATGGGGGCCATAGACCATGCTCGTGGTCTTATGCGTGCGTGCGGTAACTTTGTACAGTGGACCGATGGTTACCCCTCGGCCGAGCTGATGGCGGCCGAAATCGAGGTTGGGCATTGCTTCGTTTGTGTGCACACAGCTTCGTGTCGAGTGGTGGGTACGTTCTGTTTCATTCGAGGGGAAGACCCCACTTATGCACACATTGAGCAAGGCCGATGGCTTAACGATGAACCCTATGCGGCCATCCATCGGTTGGCCACCGATGGAACGGTACACGGTGTGGCTCGTGCTTGTTTGGAATGGTGTGCGAGTCAGTGTGCTAACTTGCGGGTGGACACCCATCAAGACAATGCTCCCATGCAACACATCTTGGAGCAACACGGCTTTGTGCGCTGTGGCATCATCCGTTTGGCCAACGGCAGCCCGCGCATAGCTTATCAACGTATTGCCGAGTAGATTTCGATAATCGTTTTTGGAAGCATCTGCGACATAAGTACGGCAGGCAACGAGCCGATTTCCGAAGTGTGAACACTTGGTTTGCTAAGTGCCCACACTTCGGCTGCAAAGTATAGGCACTTCGGCTGCAAAGTGTTTGAACTCTTCCTGCTATCTACGAGCGTTTGGAAAATGGGGATCTTCGGTCCTTGTCGGCATCGCTCACCACCTTGCCCCATAAACCAACTGCCCCCGAAAGTCGATGAACGAACTTCCAAGGGGCGGTCGAGCGTGGTCGTCGTTGTGACCACCGAGGCTTAGGTTAATTTTAGAAGCGGCAGCGCAACTCCACGCCTACTTGCGAGGGGCGTCCTTGTTGGGCAAAACCGCGGTTCATGCTTTCGAAATAGAAAGTGTTGTAGCGTTTGTCGAGCAAGTTCGTACCCCAAAAGCTTATCGAGGCACGACCCATTTCCACGTTGATGCGTGCATCGAGCGTACCGTAGAAGGGTTGCGAAGCATTGTTGGATTCAGTCCAGTAGATGCGTCCGGCGGCACGATAGTTGGCTTGGAACACGATACGGTCGATCTTGGCATCCGATTGACGCAAGCGCAAAGCATACTCGGCTCCCAAATTGAGGGTGTGACGAGGAATGAAGGGCACGAAGTTGCCTTTATAGCTCACCTCTTGCATCTTTCCATTTACACGGGCATAGTCCGTATAATCCGTAAAGGTGGCATGGGTGTAACCATACGAAGCATTTAGCCCAAAACTTTCGGTCAGCTGCGAACGTACCGAGGCTTCTGCCCCCAAACTGCGACTGCGACCTGCATTGACGATGGTTCTACCCAGTCCGGTGGGGCTGAATCGAGCAATTTGCTGATCGTGCGTATCGGTGTAAAAGGCCGAAAGGTCGGCGGTGAGTGTGTTGTTGCAGCCACTTAGGTGTGCGCCCACCTCGTAGTTCCACGAGTATTCGGGAGCATATTCTATGGTTGCTTTCTCGTCGTTCAACGGGCGTTTGTACTTATCGATATTGATACGTTTGGTCATAGGACCTAATTGAGGATCGGCCACCAAGGCGTCGATAATGGAGTTGGGCAGGGAGCCTTGGATGAGGTCTGAGAACATCTGGATGCTATATCCTCCGGCTCTGAATCCTTTGGAAACGGTGGCAAAAACGTTGTTGCCTTTGTTCCATTCGTATTGCAAAGCCACCTTGGGCAGGAGTTGTTGATATTTGGTCGATGTCTTGCCTATGAAACCGTTTGAGGCTTTCAAGTCTTTGATTATAATCTTGCTTCCTCCCGGAACAAAGGGGTTTTCCACTGCAAAGTCGAATACCAAAGGTGCGGCCGTGGAGTTATAATCTATCCAAGTGCGTTCGTAGTCGAAACGTAGTCCCAAGGTAGCCGATAAGCCTTTGATAAACAAGTCGTGATAGGTCGATTGGTGGTAAGCAGCCACATTCAGCGTAGGGGTATCGAAGATACCGCCCACCACATAGGTAGGATTGGTCACCGTCATGCCCATGGAAGGCATGTTAGGATACTGTTGTTTCAGGGCCTGAAACATGCGGTTGGTGTTGCTCTCGATAAAACCTTTGATGCCGCCTTGTTCAAAGGTCACAGGAGCATCGGTGTGCTGCCACTGGTAGAATCCGAATACACCGGTGGTCCACTCCCAACGGCGGTGGGGTTTGGATTTAAGCACAATTTCCTCGGACAAGGTACGCGAACGCTGGTTTTGGCGGATGGTGTATAAATCGGCTTCAGAGAAATCTTGGTCCATGAGCAAGCCATCTTTCAAGGATTGAAAACCGGTGACGGCACTCAAAGTGAAGTGTTTGGCTTGGTATTCGAGATTCAACCCGGTGTTGAACAAACCTCGGTAATAGCTACTTGGACTATTGAAGGAGATGAGACCCACTTTGTCGGCTCTGGGCTCTTGCCCTGTCACGATGCCGGTATAGTGGTAGGGATAGCCGCCTTGGTCTCCATATTCATAGCTCACGGATAGATCGGCTTTGAAATTTTCGGTAGGCAACCAAATACCGCGCAACCGTCCGCCCCCTGCTTTGCCGGCGTCGATACGTGCATTGTTTTTGGCAACATTTTTAAAGAAGCCGTCTTTGTGTTCGTAAAAACCACCGGCCGAGAAAGCAAACCGGGATGAAATGCGATGATAGTGAGTCAACGAGGCATCGAAGTTGCCATAGGTAGCAGCTCCCATGCGCAAGTCTGTTCCTTGATAGCTGAAGGGTGACTTGGAGTGAATCTTGATAAGTCCGCCCATGGTGTTGCGACCGTAGAGGGTGCCTTGGGGGCCGCGCAGCACGTCGATGCGTTCCACATCGGCGTAGCTGAAGTCGAAAGCAGACTTGTCCAGGTAGGGAACATTATCGACATACATACCTACCGAAGGAGTGTTGACGCGCGAGCCGATGCCACGGATGTAGATGGCCGAGGTCAGTCGCGAACCGTAGTCGGGAATGTAGAGATTGGGCACTACGCTCGTAAGATGCTTCATGGAGTGTACATGTTGATTGCGCAAAGCGTCTTGAGACAGCACAGTTGCCGAGATAGGAAGCTCGCGCAACTTGCGATTTTCCTTGGGAGTGGCAATGACTACGACTTCCTCCACGTCGATGACCCGCAAAGTATCCTTTTCGATGGGTTCTGCCCGAAGTCCTTTGCTCAAAAAGGCAAGGCTCAAAGCTGCCAAGATGAATGTTTTATTCATAAGTGTGTTTAGAATTTAATTTGGTTGCAAAGGACGTTAAAATGTGTAGGTGGGGCAATCCTCATTTTTGAGGATTTTGTCCCGGTGTCTTCTGCACGAAATCGCTTCGCAGTACTGCCAAGAACGAAGCTGGGAAAGGGAAAGACACGGTGCAGTAGCCCATCGGCACACAGTCTGCTCTTCGCAAACATTGGACGATGGGGCGACGAATGCTCGAAGGGCCTGTAAGCAGCGTATCACCTGCCGACAGGCCCTTAGGTGGGAAGAAATGTCAAAAAGTACTTAAAGGGTGAGACCTATGCCCAAGAGGAAGGTGTCCACACCGTGTTGTGCAGGGCTATGGCTATAAGCCGCGTTGAGGCGAAACTTGTCATACTGCACTCCTGCGCCCAGAGTGAGACGGTCGGCTCCTTTGTCGGCAAACTGATAGCCCAAGCGAGCTGACACCAAGCGGTTGTAAGTATATTCCAAGCCGGTTCCGATATGAAGTTCTCGTCCCCCTTTGGGAGTGAAAGCTCGAGCCGAGAGGGCATAAGTAAGTCGATGGCGGTGAGCCAAGGTCATGGCCCAATCACCGCCGGTCACTATTGAGGTGGGGAGGCTGTGAGGTAGCTTCGTGTGGCCAAACTTCACGGCCTTTCCGGCATCGAGCAAGCGCAGTCCCAGGGTGAGTAAGGAGGGTTGTCCGGCAAGGGTTACTTCCTTTTGATAGCCCACACCCACCGAGAAGGACAACCCTTGGGCAGTGGTACCCACATAGCTACGGACGTATGAGCCAGAAGCATAGACCACCACATCCGAAGTCACGGCAAATGCATAGCCGAGGTCAGCGGTGAATTCGTAAGGCTTTAGGTCGCCTTTGCCCGCGGTGGTGGGCAAACTCAGTCCGCCTTGGCGGCGTAGACCTACCAAGAAAGCGCGGTGTGGGTGAAACTTGAAGCTGCCGCCGAAGTTGAATTGAGCGAGACGTCCCACCTCGGAGTCGGGATAAATCTCTGTTCCGAGGTCGGCACTCACCTTTTGGCGAGAGAATATCAGGGCGGCAGGATTGCTGTAAAGGTGCATTTGATCGGTGTTGCCAAGCAACACATGTCCCATACCGGCACTACGCACATCGGGATTGGCTTCCAATGAGCCGAGGATGCGTCCTTGTGCGAAGCCGCTTAAGGAGAAAAGTAGGCCTACGGCAAATAGAGTGAATGTTTTCATATTCATAGCTGAATGCAGTCTTAGTTTTTGATGAACGTGCGTTTGCTGGTGGCACGCTTTGTTTTGATGATGAGATTGTAGACACCCGGGACCAAACGGTCGACAGCCAAAGTGATTTCCTTACGTACAGGATCCACCGGTAGCATTTGCTCGATGAGCACTTCGCCGCGTAGATCGGTCACCGTTACACCCACGTTTGTGTCGCTTCCTCGCATGAGTAGTTTAAGGTAGCTATGTGCCGGCAGCGGATAGATGGCGTGCACCGACGAGCCGTTTGCCGCAGTTACGTGTACTTGGAAGCCGGTGGTTGTCTTCCTATAACCGTCGTTGATTTTCAGGGTTACGGTCGCTGTGCCGCGTTTGACCGGAGTGAGTACCAGTTTGCCGTCTGCAATCTCGGCTTTGACCACATTGACATCGTTTGAACTTACCTCCATATCGGCATGATTCAAGTCCGAAACAACCTGGAAAATGTCGGTTACGTTAAAGGTCAAGGCCTTGTCGCCTTCGGCAAAGAAGACATCGTTCAATCGTGGAGTCACGACCGGCGAATCGTGCGACATGATGGCATACTTAATAGTTTCTTTGTGTTCTCCCTTGAGTTGATCGGTTAAGACAATGTCGAAGGCATAGGCGGCGGCTTTTCCGTTGACAAGGATGGTCATTACCAAATCGCTACCCTTACGCACAACGGTTACACCGCTGGGCAATCCATCGACTTTGTAGGTCCACTCATGACCATCTTTCTCTTCCACGTGGAATGTGTAGAGGTAATAGGGTCGTGTATTGGGGATGTAGATCGGTTCGGTCAGCGGGTTGGTAAATTGAGGAACGTTGTTGAGGAGGGTTTTGAACTGCCCACGTGTAACGTTCGATTTGTTGCCACTGCGATCGCGTGCTTGGATGGCTACGTGGTAGTTTTTCTCGCTATCGAGACCGGTGAACTGATGTTCCAACTTTTCTCCCTCCTTAGCTTCGTAGGTGTAGACGGTGGCTGTGGGTTGTGTAGGAAGTTGGGTCAGTTCGTTTTCGCTTAAGTAAAGGTCGTAGGCATGGGCCACTTTGGTGGGTGAGTCGCTATCGGCGGTTACTGTCCACGAAACGGTAGCATCGTAGTACTCTATCTTCTCGTTCTTCAGTGTGGTCACATCGGCGGGTTTTTCTTTTTCGGGATCGTTCAAGGCAAATCCTGCATCAATGTAGCCTATACCCATTTTGTTACGCAGGATTAGGTCAGCATTCTCTCCGTTGTGGATATTACGAGCTTTCACTGCACCCAGCAAACGTTCGCGCAACTTGTCGGCAGTAAAGTTGGGATCTTTTGCTCCGAAGTGCGACACCATGAGTGCGGCAATGCCGGTTACGTGGGGAGTGGCCATGGAAGTGCCGTTGGCGAAGGCATAAAGATCGCGATTGTTGTCATCTACCTCCTCGCCGGGATAGATGTATGCGTCTCCTGTTTTGTCACCTATAAGCGTTGTCTTGAACGTGCGTGGAACTGTACTCAACACACCGCGGGCGATGTCGTAGGATATGTCTCCCCCGGGGGCGCAGATGTCTACCCAGTCACCGGTGTTGCTGTATGGAGCCAGTTTGTAATTGACGCTGAAAGAACTTACGGCTATCACAGCCGGATCGCAGGCAGGAACAATGGGAACATCGCGTCCTGAGTCGTTTCCGGATGCAAAGAGAATCACTCCACCGGCCATGAGACAATCTTCGCGCTTAGTCACACCATCGTCCTTACGCCCGGCATATTTCACAAAATAGTCGATACCTTCCTTGATGAGAGTTCCGTGTTTCTTGTAGGAATTGTAGTAAACCTCGGGATTGGGAAACTCCTTTCTGTTGTAAGCATATCCCCAAGAACAGTTGGCCAATACAGCACCGTTTTGGGCAGCCCAAATGAATGCTTTGGCTATATTCTCGGGACTGGCTGTACCTTCTGTTCCGCCATTGGCTTTGTCTTTTCCGAAGATTTGGCAACTCATCAAGCGTACACCCGACTCGGCTTTCCCATCTCCGCCGGCTACACCGGCTACGCCTATACCGTTGTTGTTTCGAGCTGCCACCGTTCCTCCCACGTGCGTACCGTGAAAGCCGGGGTCTATTTGGTAGCTATCGTTCACGAAGTTCTTCCCGTTGTGCTTCCCTTGAGGACTTTCCCACATGGAACCTTGCAAATCGGGGTGGGTAGCGTCAATGCCCGAGTCGATGATGGCAACTACAACGCGTTTGTCTCCGGTAGTCTTTTTCCAAGCCTCGAAAAGGTTAATGTCCGAACCCTCTTCAAATTGGTAGGCAATTCCTCGTTCTCCCAAGTTACGGAAATGCCATTGTTTTTTCAGCAAAGGGTCATTAAAACCGTTATAGCCATCGTTCGCATTGGGCACTTTACGTTTTGCAGCGCGAGTCAGGGGCGTATAGGTGGCTTGGCTATTGACAATCTCGAGAGCTCCATGGGCAATTTCTACATTCTCGATGGACTTCAGTTCTTCGATGACTTGATACACATCGGCTGTTTTGTCAAAAGTAACCTTGTACCATAGGTGCAATCCCTCGCGAATCATTGATTCTTTATAAGGACCGCTGATGTCGAACACTTGTTCCAATCGGGGTGAGCTGCCACTACGAGTCAAAGGAGTTGAAAGGTTTAGTTCCTTGGACACAGCGTTTACAGCCTGCGTATCTGCCGTTTTGAATTTAACAAAGGCTTGTCCCGGCAGGAGAGGAGTCTTGAAGTTTTTGGGGTCTTGGACGGTCGACTCCGGTGTCTTGGAACTCTCGATGAGTTCGTCCTGACAGCCGGTCAGCACAGAGCCCGAGAGTATCATTCCAATGCCTGCTATCTGATAGAAGCGTTTAAGCGTATTCATTGTTAGTAATTGGTTTAGAATGGAACGTTAGTTGGATTTTTGTTTGATGAGGTCTACCAAAGTTTTGCTGCGATAAAACTCCATGGTGAGCCAGTCGCCAACGGGAGAAATGTCTACCAACAAATCTTCTCCACGCACGAAGGATGCAAACCCACTTTCGTCACTGCGTACGAAATCAAAGCATTTATCTATGGCTCGTTCGCGGAAGTTTCTGTTCAAAGTAAAAGAACTATTGCCGGCGATGGTTCTTTCATTATAGGCCAAATCCTTGCCCATATAAATGTCTCGGCGGCTACCCACGGTTCCGGCCAAATCCGGGTCTCGCGACAAGATCTGCGAGGGATACTGGTAACCACCCGGTTCTCCATCGAGCGCATTAGGAGAGTTGAAACGATAGAGCACGTGTATAAGGTTTCCTTTCTTACTGCTATCGAGCACTTTTTGTTTGAAGATGAGCGATGAATACTTCACTCCGGGATAGTTGCCGGGGACGGAAAGGGCATGGCTGTAATCAGGAATCATACCTTGAGTTTCTTCATAGGCGATGACATCTTCAAGGCGTGCTTTATGCAGTTGCGTAAGATCACGGGTGGGGAACGAGAGTAATTGATCGGTAGCTCCAGCGTAAGGTTTGCCTACTGAAATGTAGTTGCTCGCTTGCTGATATTCCATCTTTGCTGTGCAATAAGGAACTCCCCATGCATAGGCTTTGGCATCGTTGTATACTTTGTACAGGTGAAACACTTTATCATCTTCCATATAGTATCGTTCGTATCGATCGTTGGGACCTTGCCAAGACTGGAATACGAGGGGACGTGCTTTCCTATATTTGTTAAAGTCCATCCATGCCTTGAGATCTTCTTCGACAAACGTTGTGCCGACTGCAGGGGTTTCTCCTCGTTTGGCCAAAAAGACGACCCGATTGCTAAAAGTCTTGTACGGTTCGCTGGCTGAAACATAGGGGAAGTGGTAAAGCATAAATGGTGTCTGTTCTCCATCGGTACTGAATGCGAGATATTGCTTGGGAGTTCCAGGTTTGTCTTCGGGATACAATAGATTTTCAAAATCTATTTTGCGCTCGTGTCCTAAGCTCTGTTCGTGTGCTATGATTTCTTCGCGAGTCAGAATCGGCAAATCGGTAAGATTGCGTGGAAATTTAGGCTCTCCGAACTGTGCCCACCCACGTTGCAATACATCAAGCTTGATATGCTTCGAACCATTGGAAACGAAGATGGATGTGTGGCGATTGGTTGTTGCATTTTCTTCGTTGCGTAGAAAAGCGGACACATCGAGGGTCAGTGTATGAGGGTTGGTGTTTTTCTCCCATTTGAGCCAAGGTACGGCCTGCCCTAACGATTCCACGCGCCAATCGTCGGAGTTGGTGATGATGTTCAGCACATGCTTTGTGGCATCTTTCTTGAAAACGAATTCGGTGAGGTCTCCTTCGATGCGCAACACCGGATCTGTACCAAACTGAGTAAAGGTGAATGTTTTCTTTCCTTGCGGCATGGCGATGGTGAGTTTACTGCTTCTCTCTTGTGCACCGTTGTACTCTTTGGCTATCACTTGGATTTTATTGCCATCTTTCACAGCCGTAATCCAACTTTCGTACGAGTCTTTAACGATTTCCCATTCGGCTGAGGCCGCTGTAATGAGAAGGGTTTTGGTTTCACCTTCCTGCTTGAAAGTGAGCGTTTCGGTATCGCTGACGAAGAACTCGCCCGACGGTTCTTCGGCAAAATCTTTGCGACAACTTGTGACGAGTACCGCAAATCCCAGTAATGCAGTTAATATATTGTACTTTGTTTTCATAATCTATTCGTTTTTTTAGAGATTGATACATGGTTTTACCAACCTTCATTCTGTTTGACTTTAGGGTTTACATGTGCCACTTCGTCCTTGGGAAAACCCCATACGAATTTAGGATGGTTGGCTGGGATGGGTTGAGTCAGTTCAAAGCCTTGCGCGAAGAAGACGTCTGAGAAGCTGTGCTCTTTGACACTGCCTTGGCGTTTTCTTGCACTGATTTCCATGCCCCAGCGTCGGAGATCCCACAGTCGGAATCCTTCGTAGGCCAATTCGCGTGTACGTTCTTCCCGAATGGCCGTGCGCAACGCTTCATTCTTGGCATCCGAGGGGTTGAGTCCGCGAGATGTTCGCAAGGCATTGAGGTATGTCAACGCTTTGTCGTTCTGCCCCGATTCGTAGGCAGCCTCGGCAGCCATGAGGTATTGTTCGGCCATACGGAAAGGTTTGGGGGCGGTCACTCCGTTGGGCACATAACCTCCCCAACGCTCGTGAGCCAAGTCGCGATACTTAGGGTTGCCTTTAAATTTGGAGATAACGTAGAGATCGGTGGTTGTGTTTCTATCCGATCCGGCTGTAGTGACCACGTATTCAAAGTAGGCCGGCACGCGGCGATCTTCGTTGGTATAGTAGTCATAAATGGTGGTTCCGGTGGGGAGGTAGGCCGGCTTGTTGAAATCTTTGTCCGTCACACCCTTGCTTTTCCAATAAGTCCATGTGCTGACGTCGGCTCCGTAGAGGTTGGTGGTAGTGGGTTTCTCAAAGGGAGTGTCTACGTAGGGTTGCCAAATTTGCTCCTTGCCGCTGTCGTAATGCCACATCCGAATGAAGGGATTGTTTTCTCCATCGGGGTCTTTTCCTCCTGCGGGCAGAGGGGCTATTAGCGGATAGCGATTGCTTGCGATGAGTTTTTCTGATTCTTCGAGGGCTTTTTCCATGATTCCCATGTAGAAGTACACTCTGGCACGTAGTGCTTTGACAGCGTCCGAACTGATTTCGGTGTTGCCTTCCATCGTTGCCACCTTGGCCAGCAGGGTTTCGGCCTTATCGAGATCGGCAAGAATCAATTCATAGGTTTGTGCATTGGTGGCTCTGCCTTCTTTCTCAAGTGCAAAGGGGCGAGTCTGAAGCGGAACGCCCAGATCCTTATCCTTGCTCGATTCTTTGTAAGGAGTGCCCCATCGCAAGGCCAAATTGAAGTGATAGAAAGCACGAGCAAAATAGGCATTACCCAAATAAGTGTTGAGCTTGTCTCGCTCTTCGGGCAGCACTTCCAGTGCGGGGGCTTTTTCGATGACGATGTTGGCATCGAGCAGTGCAGCGTAGTAGGAATGATAAATACTGCGTAGTACATCGTCCTCGGACCTCACGTTCCAACGGTGGAAAGAGCCTAAGTAACCGTTGTAAGAGGTGTGAGCATTCAGCATGTCTGCCTGCACTTCTTGAGGCAGCACGTAGCCGCCACCGAATTTTCCGCGTAGGGTAGAGTAGATACCGTTGTCCCATTGGGAGGCATCACTCATATTGCGATACGACCGTCCAAAGGGCACATAATCGCTGGGTTCTCTTTCGAGGTTGCAACTGTGCAGCAGCACGGCTGCTCCCAAGATGCAACCCATGATTCGAATCATATGTTTGAAATTCATATTCTTGTAGATCTTAAATCGTTGATGTAAAGGTTTGGTACGTGCGGACTTAGAATCCGAGTTCGACACCTAAGCTAAATTGCTTGGTGTTGGGGTTGGCACCGATTGATACGCTTTGGTTGATTTCGGGGTCGATGCCGCGGAATCGGGTAAAAGTCAGTAGGTTGCGACCGGCAAAGAAGAACTTGGCCGAGGTGAGCACCTTTTGTTTACCCAAACTCTTACGAGGCACTTGATAGCCGATGGTAAGGTTCTTCATGCGCATGAACGTGGCATTCTCCAGCATCTTGGAATCGATGTAATGGCTTTGACGGTTGTTTCTGACGTACTCCAACGAGGGAAATTCCGTTTTGTCGCCCGGTTTTTTCCAATAATCGAAAAGGAGGCGCGAGCCGTTGAAGTTACCGTCTTTGTTGCGCACGTGGTAATCGTTCTCGTAATACTGCTTGTCCATGGATAGCATATGTTTGTCGATGGCAAACGAAAAGTCCGCTTGAAGGTAGAATCCTTTCCAATGAGCCTCGATGCCCCAACCACCGGTCATGGGTGTGTAGGCCGGTACACCGGTGTTTTGCTCCAGCTTGCTGCTCCATTCGTCCACGATGCGGCTATCGTCTTTGACTGTTTGGGTGATGTCATTGCCGGGGAGATACCATTCGGGATGCCCTGTTTGTGTATTCACACCTTTGTACAGGGGAAGCACGAAACTTACGGGTTTGCCCACGATATAACCCAGTTGCGAACCGGGTTCAAACCATGTTTGTCGACCGTCGAACAGTTCCAAAACCTTATCGCGATTGTAGCTAAAGTTTACGTAGGCCGAAACTCCATGGTCGGGGGCTTGCACAAGGTCGGCTTTGAGTTGAAGGTCGATACCTTGGTTCAAGTAGCGTCCCACGTTCTCGATGCGGGTCACAAAGTTGTTGCCTCCCCCCATGGAAAGACCTGTGGTCATGGATAGCGGAGTTTCGAACAACATGTCGGAGGTCACACGGTTGTAGTATTCTAAATTGATTTCGAGTGCGTTGAACACACGAGCACGGGCACCGATGGTAAATTTGCTTTGGCGTTCCCATCCCAAGTCGGGATTACCCAAGCTGATGAATCCCATGCTCAGCCGGCCGCCTCGTTGCCCCACTTTGCCCGCATAAGAGTTGATGGAATAGGGAGGTATGGAGGAATTGCCTTGCGTTCCATAGCTTACCTTGGCATCCAACGTGTTGAGCCACTTCACATTCTTGAGGAATTCTTCTTTTTTAGCTTTCCACATCAAGCCAACCGACCAAAACAAACCGTTTCGGTGATTGCTGCCAAAACGTGAAGAAGCGTCGTTTCTCAGCACAAGGTCGGCAAAATAGCGTTCTTTGTAGTCATAGGCCAGCTGTCCGAAGAAGGAGAGGAAGGCGTAGCTCTGATTGTTTTCACTAACCGACTGGTTGCGAGTTACGTTGTTGAGTAGGTAGAGGCGGTCGTCGAGCAATCCCGTACCGCTGGCCGAGAACCCATCGTCTTTGTAGGCAATGTACTCTTGTCCCAGCAAGGCAGTCAGGTTGTGATTGCCCAAATTCATGAGGTAAGAGGCTGTGTTGGTGGTCGAGAAGTTGATCAAGCTCGAATAGGCGCGCGAAGACGAACCTACTCCATTTGCTTTGCGGAAGCTGGGCAGGGTGCGATTGGCGCTGGTTCCGTAGCTGCTTTCTATACCGGCCAGCGAGCGGATGACCAAGTTTCGCAGGGGGGTGATGGTGAGATTGCCGTTGGCCGATAGGATGACGGACGAGGATTTACTGGGATTGGTGCCGATGACATGCTTAGGGGTGGTGGCATCGAGCATGGGAATGTATTCCAACTCTTCGCCCGTTTCGGGGTCGTAAGGAGAGATGAACGGAGCGTTCAACGCAGCCATACCGCCACCTGTGGCATCGGTCGAGCCAAAAGGTGAAAGCTGTGTGCGATCGTAGGATACAGAAGCATTGAGCCCGGCACGTACATAAGAGTTGAGTGTGGTATTGAGATTGACGCGTCCGAATGCTTTCTTGTAGCTCGAACCCATGCGCAGACCGTCTTGACTAAGGGCGCCTCCCGAGATGTAGTAGTTGGTCTGCCCACTTCCTCCCGAGATAGAGGTGTCCAAACTATACATGGAAGCCGGTTGATACACATATTTATACCATTGAAAGTCGGTGCCCTTGAATACTGTTTCTTTGAGATACTCGATTTGAGATTTTGAGTATAAGCCGGTTTCCTCGTAATAACGAAGCAGCTCGGGTCCCGTCATAAGCTTATCGAAATAGGAGGTATTGGCCAGCGACGACACCCCGTATTGTCCGCGCACGCTAATTTGAGCACGCTGATCGGCTGTACCTCGCTTGGTGGTGATGTACATCACACCGTTGGCGGCACGTGCTCCGTAGATGGAGGTTGCAGCGGCGTCTTTTAAGAACTGAACGCTTTCGATGTCGTTGGGGTTCATGGCGCGCACCACACCCATGCTCACGGGCATGCCATCCATGATGACCAATAATCCGGTGCCTGCACCCAGTGAACCTTGTCCGTGCAGAGCCATGGAAATTTGGGCTGAGGGCTCACCCGACTGTGTGTATACCTGAAGTCCGGTAACCTTACCTTGGATGGCATCCATGGGGTTTGCCACAGGTCTGTTCTCCAGTTGCTTGGCTCCTACTTTGACTACCGAAGCCGAAGTGTTGGTGATTTTGCGCGGCATATAGCCCACGATGACTACGTCGTCAAGCAGTTCGCTATCGGGTTTTAGCTTGACCGACATTTGGGGAGCGGCGGGCAGTTCTTGGGTTTTGTAACCCACGTAACTGAATACGAGGATTTCCCCCTTTTTTACTTGGATGGAGAATGTTCCGTCCAACCCGGAAACGACACCTTTGGTTGGATCGCTTTTTGCCCGAATGGTGACACTCGGTGCCGGTTCATTGCTCTCGTCCACTACGGTTCCCTTGGCAGTGATGTTTTGCCCATAGGCAATCACCCCCAAAAGTAGGGAGAGCGAAAGCAGCAAGATTTTTTGCTTCATAAGGTTTATGGATTAAAGATAAAAAAAGAAAGGTAGCATGGAAACATGAATTGATGCCGGTACGGGCGTGCGCAAATCTATATACGCAAAGAGACCTAAGTAGGTTTTGGAATAAAATCTCCCGTCATGATAAAAATAGGCTTAGGTTTTAGATGGACGCGAATTTAAACAAAAATAAGTTTATTCGCAAAATTTAAGACATGTTTTTTAAGAGATTTTCGTGCCGGCATGCTCATCTCGGTGTAGAACATGGAGGTGGAGGGTGTGATGGGCAAAGAATCAAGATTTCTCGGCCGCCTGTGCGTGATCCGATGGATGTCAGGGGGCGATAGAAAAACCGCCTGCACTTTGTTTGCAAAGTGTAGGCAGTTAGGTAGCAAAGTGTAGGCACTTATCCAACAAAGTGTGGGCAGTTTACTTATGATGCACGAAGACTTTGTACATCGAATCGAGGAATTCACGGAACCGAATGTTTATACTCGGTGAACGGTGTGTTCGTCTTCGATAAATGGTGGGGGTGATGTCGATGTCGATTCGACGATTGCGTGCCGGAGATATGCAAGCCCGAGGCTTGGGTTATCCCAGCACAATGCGTTCCACCGTGATGGGTTCGTTCAAGAAGATGGAGGCCGATTCGCTGAATTTCTCGGCCGCTTCGGTGGTGTAGAATCGGCAGCTACCGCCCTTGGTACACCGGGTTTCCATCTCGGGATGACGTTGCAGGTAGTCTTGCAGGCTGTGGGCCACGTACTCGCCCTGTACCACGATGCGCACGCTGTCGGGGGTGTATCGCTTTATCTTAGGCAGTAGTAGAGGGAAGTGGGTACATGCCAATAAGAGGGTGTCAATCTTGGGATCGGAGAGGAGTAGGCGTTCGATGTCTTTGCGCACAAAGTAGTCGGCTCCTTCGTTCGTTGCCTCGTCGTTTTCCACCAATGAAACCCACATAGGACAGGCTGCACCGCTCACCCGAATGTCGGGGTAAAGTTTGTGTACTTCCAAAGGATAGGACTCCGAACGGATGGTGCCTGCGGTGGCCAACACCCCCACATGTCTGCTTTGGGTGAGGCTGCCCAAGCATTCTACCGTGGGACGAATCACGCCCAGCACCCTGCGGTGAGGGTCTATTGCGGGAAGATCGTTTTGCTGAATGGTGCGCAAGGCTTTGGCCGAGGCTGTGTTGCAGCCCAGAATCACCAGGTGACAACCCATCTCGAAGAGTTTGCGAATGGCTTGGAGCGTAAACTCGTAGACCACCTCGAACGAGCGAGGTCCATAGGGGGCACGAGCATTGTCGCCCAGGTAGAGGTAATCGTATTGTGGCAGCAACGCCCTGATTTGGCTGAGAATGGTAAGACCTCCATAGCCGGAGTCGAAGATGCCGATGGGCCCGGGGGCTTGGGGGAGAGGATGATTCATACGCGTGCGAGCAGATGAGGTTCGGAATTCGGATCGGATGGTGTGGGTGTTTGTCGGGATGAGGATGGGAATGCCCCGCAGTAATGACCCGGAAAAAGAACTCCTCCTCATCGGACAAGGCCGACAAGGAGGAGCTTGTCTATGTGTTTGTCTTTCTTGACGATCGTATTAGCGAATGCCCAATTGTGCCTTCACCTTGGCTGTGAGGTTGATACTTTGCGATTCGTTGACGAACGGAATTGACGTGCGTGCCAAATCGAAGATGTAAATCACACCTTCGGCCGTGCCCACTGCTTGGATGGCAGCCTCGAGCTTTTGGTAGATGGGAGCCATCATGTCGGCTTGTGCCTTTTGCATTTGTTGGGCAGCATCTTGCTGAAATTGCTCTTGGCGTTGCAGCATATCTTGCAGCTCTTTTTGGCGTCTTTCGGCAATGTTCTCGGGCAGTGAGTTGGTGCTCATTGCTTGTTGAAACTCTTGGTATTTCTTGTTGAACTCCTCTTGTGTACGTTTCAACTCATCGGTGAGTTGCTTTTCCAAGGCTTGGAGGTCGGTTTGTGCTTTGGTGAACTCGGGCATCACGGTGATGATCTCTTGTGCATTGATGTGTCCGAATTTGTAGTTCTGAGCCACGGCACTCGTCGAGAGTGCGATGAGTAAAAAGAATGCAATTTTCTTCAGCATAATTCTATTGATTTTATTGAGTTTGTTTGGATGATTTCTTATGTGCAAATGTAGACATTTAATTCGAATATCCTAATGCAGCCAACACCTCATCGCTGATGTCTATTTGGGGATCGGCGAAGATAATACCTGCGGCCGTGGCACGATCGAGTACCATATAATAATGGTGACGTGTCGCTACCGACTTGACTGCTTCGTACACTTGATCCTGAATGGGGCTGATGAGGCGTTGACGCATCTTGACAAGCTCTCCCTCGGGACCGAAATAATTGCGCTTGAGTTCGGCAGCTTTCTTTTCCTTTTCTACGATGGCTTCTTCACGTTTGGTGCGTTCGGTTTGGCTCAGGGTTTCGGCTTTGCTTTGGTAGTCTTGAAACAAGGATTGAGCTTCTTTAGCCAATGCTTCCACTTGAGTCTGATACTTGCGTGATTGTTCTTCCAATTGTCGGTTGGCTTGTTCGTAGGCCGGGATGTTCTTCAAGATGTACTCGGTATCTATCAAGGCATACTTTTGTGCGCTGGCAGTGCAAACTACCGACAGTAGCAGCACCAGTCCGGTGATATACTTCTTCATCATTCTTTTCTGTGTGAGGGTTAATTAATTGAGTTGTTTTGTGGAGTTATGGTTCTTTTGTAACAGTGTTTAGAACTCTTGGCCCAAAACAAAGTGGAACTGACTACCTCCCTTACTTGAGGTACTGCGCACTCTATCGAATCCATAGGCCCAGTCGATACCCATCATACCAATCATGGGCAGGAAGATACGAACGCCCACACCGGCCGACCGCTTCAAGTCAAAGGGATTGAAATTCTTGATGCGGTTCCAAGCATTACCGGCTTCGAGAAATCCCAGCACGTAGATGTTGGTACTTGTTTCGAGCATGAGCGGGTAGCGAAGCTCCAAACCCAATCGTGTATAGGCATAGCCACCTCCCGATGGAGTCAGCGAACCGTTCTCATAACCACGCAAGGCAATGGTTTCGGTGGCATAGGTCGAGTAGCCGGTCATGCCGTCGCCACCCACATCGAAAGTACCGAAGGGTGAACGTTTGTGCTTGTTGTAGTGTCCCAAGAATCCTACCTCGGCACGAGTCATCAGCACCAACCCCTTGGGATGGGTCAGCGGATCCATCAATGGGGTGAAAGTCTTGGATTTGAATTTCCACTTATGATACTCCAGCCAGCGGTAGAGACGGGCTCGGTTGGCCTCGCTGATGGTGCCGTCGGCATTGTAGTAGCTTGAGTAGTCTTTGTTCTCGAACTTGGAGAACGGGGGAGTAAACTGTCCCGATAGCGTAAACTCCGATCCGCTACGTGGGAAGATGGGGTTGTCCACCGAATTGCGCGAGAGTGTGAGCGAAACACTCAAATCGTTACTCGTGCCGTTTTGCATGATGAAATAACGCCATTCTTTGAGGATATAACGTTGGAACGACAACTCGGCCGAGAGGGTAAAGTAGTCGTCGGGCCATTTGAGACGCTTTCCCCATCCGGCCGAAAGTCCAAAGACCTTCATGGATTTATCGGGATCGTAATAGCTTTCGTAGTTGTTGTAGTTATAGGAACTGTAGTTGTTATATCCGTAGTAATAGTTGTTGTAGTAGTTGTTCATCATGCCCGAGCGATAGTAGCTGCTGCTAATATCTGTTTGTACCGAGTAGAAGGCCGACAGCGAGAACGAGTTAGGACGCTTGCCGCCAAACCAAGGATCGAAGAACGATAGGCTGTAAGATTGGTAGTATTTGGCATTGGTTTGTCCGCTGACGGTCAGTGTCTGTCCATCTCCCTGAGGCAGAATGCCACGGTAGTTCTTGCCGGGGCGCAAAAGGTTGGCCATGGAGAAGTTGGTGAATTTCAAGCTGAGCTTACCGATAATACCCGTTTGCCCCCAACCGGCAGAGAACTCCACTTGGTCGTTGGCCTTGGAGGTGAGAGGCAGGGCGATGTCTACCGTTCCGTTGTTCTGGTCCGGTTGAATATCGGGTTGCAACTTCTCCGGGTCGAAGTGGCCCATCTGTTGTATCTCGCGAAGCGACCGCATCAGGTTGTCACGGCTGAAGAGTTGGCCGGGGCGGATACGAAGTTCTCGGCGAATAACGTTTTCATAAAGACGGTCGTTACCGCTGATCTTTACTTTGTTGATGGTAGCTTGCCGTCCTTCGAAGATGCGCATTTCGAGATCGATGGAGTCGCCCACAATGTTCACTTCCACAGGGTCGAGATTGTAGAATAGGTATCCATTGTTGTAGTAAAGGTTGCCGATGGCATCTTCATCGCCGGCGATACGATCGTTCAACAACTTTTGGTTGTATATATCGCCTTTTTTCATGCGCAGCAAGAAGTCGAGTTGGGAGGATGGGTAGAGTGTGTTCCCGACCCAAGTGACGTTGCGCAGATAGTAACGTTGACCTTCGTCCACGCGCAAGAAAACGTTTACCGTGCGGTCGTCGAATGAGGATACGCTATCTTCCACGATGGTTGCATCGCGATAGCCAAGCTCGTTGTACTTGTCGATGATGAGCTGCTTATCCGCTTCGTAGTTTTCGGGTACGAACTTCTTGGTGCGGAAGATGTTGCGTAGCTTGTTCTTCTCATTGGTTTTCTTCATCACCCGTTTGAGCTTCGAGTCGGTGAGAGCCTGGTTTCCTTCGATGACAATCTCGTGAACCTTTACCTTTTCTTTCTTGTCGATTTGCAGATCCACTGTTACTTGGCTGTCGTCGCCGGGTACTTCCCGCTGGGCCACAAAGACTTCGGCATTCTTGAAGCCTTTTTCGTCGAAGTAACGTTTAACGAGTATCTTCGTGCGATCCACAATGTTGGGGGTTAGTTGCATACCTTTGACGATACCAAGTTTGGCTTCCAAATCAGTGCGTTCGCTCTTTTTCACACCGTGGTAATTGACCTCGGCAATGCGAGGACGTTGCGTTAGGTTGATTTTTAGCCACGCTTTGCCCCCTTCGAGCTTCTCGGCAGTGATGCTAACATTGGAGAACAGTCCGTGTTTCCAGTATCTTTTGATAGCATTGGTTATTTCATCGCCTGGTATGCTGATGGTCTGACCGACCGACAAACCCGATAATCCGATGAGGACGTAGTCTTCGTAGTTCTTGATGCCTTCTACCTTGATGTCGGCAATCTCGTATCGTTGGGGCGTGCCCGAATAGAGTATAACGGGTTTCTCTTCTCCACTACCGGATGGGGTTTGGGCGGTTGATGTGGTAGAAAGGCTCGACAAGGCGATGATTGTTGCGATGAGAAGTAGAAAGCGTTGCTGCATAGGTGTTAATCTATTGTATTTTACTATTCAAAAGATGGGCAGATGGCGAGACCAATCACGGTGTTTGTTGTGCCGATATTTGCTCGCTGGTTTGTCCAAAGCGTCGTTCTCGCCGGGCAAATTCTTCGAGTGCATGATCAAAACAAGCCTCGTCGAAGTCCGGCCAATAGGTGTCACAAAAATAAAGTTCGGAGTAAGCACATTGCCACAATAGGTAGTTGCTCAGCCGCATTTCTCCTCCGGTGCGAATCAACAGGTCGGGATCGGGCATGAACGAGGTGTTGAGATGTTCGTCGATGTGTCGGTCGGTGATGTCTTGGGCTTGTAATTCGCCCGTTGCCACCTTTTGGGCCAATTGTTTCATGGCCTCGGTCAGTTCCCAACGAGAGGAATAGCTAAGCGCCAAGGTCAGTGTCATGCCGGTGTTGTGAGCCGTGCGATCCATGCAGCGACCCATGCTTTCTTGCACAGGAGCAGGCAACTGGTTCATATCACCTATGACTCGAAAGCAGATGTTGTTCTTCATCAAAGTCTCTTCCTCCACCGATTCGAGTAGCAACTGCATGAGTGCCGTAATTTCGGCTTCCGGACGATTCCAGTTTTCCGTGGAGAATGTGTATAGCGTCAAGAAAGAAACGCCGCGTCGAGCAGCCTGCTCGATGACACGATGCACGGTTTGGGCACCTGCGTAGTGTCCGTAGGTACGCTCTTTCCCTTGCTGTTTCGCCCATCGTCCATTGCCGTCCATGATGATGGCAACGTGGCGGGGGATACGGTCGATCTTATCTGTCATGTTTGCTTGCCGAGTGTTTGTTGTTGCTGATAAAACTGTTTACCGCTTGGGGTGAATCCTTGCTCAGAATGCGAAACGATTAAGACGTCCACGCCATACTTCGGCTGAGTGTGTGTAGGGACCACGATTCACGGTGTTGTTACCGACCTTCTCGGTGAAGCTGACTTCATTTTCCGAGCCAAATAAGAGATAAATGTACCCTTTCTCCGTGTCTTGAGTCACCGTGAAACCCACGCGTCCTCTAAACTCGGGCTGTTCGATTGAAGGAGTGAAACCATTTATTGTCCAATTCTGTATGGGAAACCCGAAGCCATCCGAAGCAACTTTGCTCCAAGCAATACCCTGGGTGGTCGATTGATAAACTTCGTTCATTCCGTCTCCGAAGAGGTAGAGTTTATCGTCGTAGTACACAACTGTGGGGTTGGCCAGCTCGGGGCAATAGGCTGTGGTGGACGTAGAACTGCTCAACGGAAGCCAAAGTTTTCCGTTGAATCCCCATACGGTAGAAACGGCTACGGTAGCTCCGCTGACGGTAATATGTTGAGCCGGTTCGTGGCGTCCCACAACGATGTTGTAGTAGGCGTCGTTAACTTTATAAGTGGTGAAACTTAAATTCTTGGAAGGGAAGTTCGAGGGGAATATACCGGGCGTTTCTTCACCGTCGAGCCCCTGTTTGGTATAAAGCCGATTTTTTCCGCCCTCTACCTTGAGGTAGGAGAGGATGGCGATGCCGTTGGCGGTGGGCAATGAAGATACCAGGGTCAGCACTTCGCCGGTGAAATGCATGGAGGCAGTCCATTGGATGCCATCGGTCGACTCATAAACCGAGCCATCTCCAACGGTGGCCAATAACTTATCGCCGCTTGTCAAGAGAGAGGTTGGCAATTCGCCGATGCCACTCACCGCTGTACCTGCGTCTGTCCAGTTGTCGAAGCTATTGCGATATACTTTCAATGCTCCTTCGCTTGTCTTGCTTAGGGTGTAGTGAACGCTGCCCATTGTTACACTCTTCAGTTGCCCTTGGAGTTCGTTGGGCAGAGCCGAGATGTGTTTCCAGTTCATCGCTTCCGGATTTTGACGATGTACCCGCACCTCGAGCACGTAGGTTTTGCGGTGCTTCATGTCAGGGGCATACGAAGTGATGGCAAGCGGTTTGCTTAAGTCGAACACACTGCCCGAGGCCACAATGGAGTCTGTGCCTGCTTTGGATTTGACGGAGAATAGACCCGATTGTGAGCTAAGTGTGGTCACCTTGATTTTGTTCACCAGTGTATCGGCATTCTTAGGCAGGGAATCAATGTTGTATATAAGGCCTTGGGCGTGGTCAATGGTGAAGGTATATTGAGCCCCCAATGCAGTCGAGTCGAGTGCGAACGCTGTGATGAGTGCATTCGAGCTGTAAGTGATTTCTTCATTATCCGTCTTCAAACACGATGTCACAAAAAGTTGTGTGCCGAGGATACAGGCTATGAAAGGCAGAAGTTTCGTTCTCATTTCGTTTGGAGAGTTCGGGTTATTAACGATTCGCAAAAATAGAAACAATTTTCTCGTTCGCTCGCATCGGTGTCGGGTTTTATGCAAAATTAGGTTTAGAAAAGCTGTTTTCAAAGATATAGATGTTAGGCACCTACGACCCAAATCTACTTCGGTGGGAGGAGAAGCACTTGGCTTTCGGGAAAAAAGGTTTTGTCAAAAAAGTCCCTTTCGTAGGTAGCTGACAACCGGATTTCCGCCACATAAGCCGACGTGACAAGGCAAGTGAGGTGGCAGCCGGGGTGCCTCGACGCCTTCTTCAAGTAAGATGGGAGTATGCTCCACGCGTGCTTCGTCCCACAACTGTCTGTCGATGAAGGATTGTAGCAACCTGTTCCCTCCTTCGATCAATAGGGTTTGCAGTCCTTTGGCATGAAGAGTCGAAAGTAGCTGTTCTAAGACATTGTCCGTCGAGTCCAACACGATGTGTTCCACTCCCTTTGCTTCAGTTCGCAGAGGTGTTCCAGGTAGAGAGAAAATCAATGTTTTTGTGTTGCCATCCAGTAGGTGTAGCTCATCGGGCAATGTGTGATGCGAGGCCAAAACGACCCGTACGGGATTCTTACCGCTCCAATCTCTCACCGTGAGCGAAGGATTGTCCAGCAGAGCAGTGCGGGCACCTACCAAAATGGCATCGACTTCCGATCGGAGTTTGTGTACGGCCATTCTGCCCAAGGGGGAAGAGAGTTGGGCGGGTGTTCCTCCGCTGCGAAGGCGGTCGATGAAACCGTCGGCCGACTTGGCCCACTTCAGTATGACATAAGGACGCTTGTGAGTGTGAAACGTGATGAAGCGTTTTACCAAATCCAGGCATTGCTCTTGCAGCACACCCACCACAACCTCTCGCCCGGCAGCTCGCAACCGCTCGATACCTCGTCCGGCGACTTGAGAGAATGGATCCATGCAACCTACCACCACACGTGGAATACCTCGTTCGATAATGAGGTCGGCGCAGGGCGGTGTCTTTCCGTGGTGTGCACAAGGCTCAAGACTGACATAGATGGTGGCACGCTTCAGTAGCTCGGGTTGCTGCACCGAAGCGATGGCGTTTACCTCGGCGTGTGCCTTTCCATAGCAGGCGTGGTAGCCTTCGCCGATGATGCGCCCATCGGCCACGATGACTGCTCCCACCAAGGGATTGGGAGCTACTCGTCCCAGCCCGGCCCGTGCCAGAAGGATGCAACGTTTCATGTATTGCTCGTCCTCGAACGTATGTGTGGAGATGGAGGCAGGTGATGTGGCTTGTGAGGTGTGGTGCAGTGTATTGTGTTCCATTTGGGGGCGATGAGGGATGATTGGGAGAGAACCGACTCGTCTAAGAGCAAGCTCCGTTCGTATGGTCTGTAAACAGCTCTTCGGGATAGGTTATATCGGCCAAGAACAGGGCTTGTGCAGGGGCCGATGTACCTGCGCTGCACCGATTGCGCAGCTCGATGATACGACAGAAATCATCTACACTCAGCTTGCCTCGCCCAACCTCGACGAGTGTTCCGACAATGGCTCGCACCATATTACGCAGGAAGCGATCGGCCGTGATGGTGAAGACCCAACCAAGCTTGTCGTGGGGAGTCCATCTGGCGTATGTGACGCGGCAATTGTTGGTCTTCACGTCGGTATGGAGCTTGCTGAAGCTGGTGAAGTCACTATAAGTCAACAATCGTTCGGCTGCGAGGTTCATCTTTTCGTAATCCAAGTCAGCATGTATTCGCCATCGGTAAGCCCGCTCGAAAGGCGATTTGCGACTACTTACATGATAGTGATAGGTGCGTGAAGTGGCATTGAAGCGTGCGTGGGCATCGGCCTTTACGGGACGAATGCGGTGAATGGCTATGTCGGGCGGAAGCAGTCGGTTGAGTTTGTTGGCCAACTGCAGTGTGTCAACGGGCTGCGGCGCATCGAAATGAGCCACCATCAAGGAAGCATGCACGCCGGCATCGGTTCGTCCGGCTCCTACCACTTCGATTTCAGCACGCAAAAGGGTTGAGAGTGCTTCCATGAGGGTTGCCTGCACGCTTGTTCCGTTGGGTTGGATCTGCCAGCCGTGGTAGGCTGCTCCGTCGTAGGAGAGGTAGATGAAATATCGTTGCACGCTGTAATAGAGTTTTGTAGGTCGGTAGTCGACCCGGTTTGCTCTCCAAAGGTAATGAAAAAACTATTTCGTGCCCCGATGCTATGAGTACATGGCTCGTTCGTGGAGTTTTTCCAATTGGGGAATAACGATGCCTTTGCGGTGTAGCTCGACCATGCCGTCTTCGTGCCAACGGTTGAGCACTCGCGACACGCTGAGTCGGGAAGCTCCCAGGTAGAGTGCCAGATCGGTCATGCGCCCCTTGAATTGTTTGCGTCCGAAAGGTTGCTCGCATAACCTCGAAAACAAGTGAGCCAACCTGGCCTCCAGCCCGGATTGGGGTGTCGACCACAATCGGTTGTGGCATTGTTGCGCCCGATTACTGACCATATTCATAAAATTCATGCGGCAAATTTCGTACTGAAACAACGTGCCGATGACGAACTGTTTGTCCAAATGAATAGTGCTCAACTCGGTGACCGCCCGATAGGACGAGGTGTAGGTTAAATTCATGCCCAGCAGGGCTTGAGGCTCGATGAGTGCGGGTGCTTCGAATACTTCGGTCATGGTACAGCGGCGATCGGCTGTGTGTGTGGTGACGGCATATTGACCTTGGAGGACAAATAGAAGCCCCTTGCAAGGTTCTCCCCTTTCGAGGAAAGATTCTTCGGAAGCGTATTTGACAAAATGAATTTTGGCCTTCTCCACAATATCGGAGAAATCTTCGTTGTTCAACCCTTGGAAAAGGGGCAATTGCAGCAGTCGGGTGAATATAGTGCTCATGAAGTAAAGGCGGAAATATGGAGAACCGCGATAAGGCAAATTTACTTATTGACTTGGATAGGAGGTGAAGTGTTTCTCCCTTTTTTTTGTTTTTTTGGCTTTCGACGGCAAAAAGAAACTATCTTTGCGGCCAAAAAAAGGAGGAATCTATATGTTTAGCGAAATTGATTGGGCACAAATTCTTCGTGCTTTCATTGCTTTGTTCTTGGTGATTGACATCTTGGGCTCTATTCCCATCATCGTATCTCTAAAGGAGAAGGGGCTGGGTGTAAGTGCTTTTAAAGCCACTATTATTGCTTTTTCCATGCTGCTTGGGTTCTTCTATGCCGGGGACGTGGTGCTTCGTTTCTTCAGCGTGGACATTCACGCCTTTGCTGTGGCGGGTGCACTGATCATTTGCATGATGGCATTGGAGATGATTACCGATGTGGAGATCTTTAAGTACGTAGGTCCTGTGAAGTCGGCTACCTTGGTTCCCTTGGTATTTCCATTGCTTGCCGGTTCGGCTACGTTTACAACCCTGCTTACTCTCAAGGCACAATGTGCCAGCATCAACATTGTTATTGCATTGGTGCTGAATATGGTATGGGTATACATCGTAGTGCGACTGACCGATTTCGTGGAACGTGTCATCGGAAAGGCCGGTATCTATATCATTCGCAAGCTGTTCGGAATCATTCTGCTGGCTGTGGCCATTGGCATCTTCATGGAGAACTTGCTTTCACTCATTAAGTAATTCCGGATTTTTACAAAACCTACAAGCCTCCTTGCTACAAGCCCATGGCCGTAGCAAGGAGGCTTTTTTGTATACAGAATGCTTGGTCGGCATGAGATAGACAGAGGTGAGTAGACAAGGAGGGTGCAGAACCTTACTCACGGGAGGTTGATGCGGTTTTGCTCGATTGTGAACACTTCGCTTGCCGGACACAAGCACTTTGTTTGCAAACTATGGGCACTTTGCTCGGTAAGTGTAGGCACTTTGCCCGGTAAGTGTAAACACTTTGGGCGACTATCATAGACACTTCATTTGCGGTTGCCCATGTCTTCTTTTCGAACCGCTCGTTTGGCTCGAACCGATGCGGGTGGACGTATGGTTTCATTGCTTTTGCTTGGTATCGAATTGTCGGCATACCCGACTCATCGGTTTTCGTTGCCGATAGATCGGGTGTGAGGAAAACTCCGAGAGAGGGCAAGAAATTAAGATTTCCAATAATATTGTTTCCAACTGTTTTATTGTTACATTTGGCACTGTGAGCATCGGATGTCAGCCGGTAGGGGCAACGGTGGCACGAAACATAACGCTTAATCAGGAGAATCTATGAGTTATTTGCGATTCGATAAGACTTTAATGACCAATCTCGAAGAGAGCTTGCAACGAGAAATTCTCAGGGTGAATCAATCGGGCGGATATCATTGCTCCACCATCGTCGATTGCAACACACGCAAGTATCACGGCTTGTTGGTGGCCCCCATTCCAAGTTTGGACGACGAAAACCACGTACTCATTTCCTCGCTGGACGAAACGGTGATACAACACGGAGCGGCTTTCAATTTAGGGCTGCATAAGTATAGCGGTGGACATTACAACCCCAACGGACATAAATACATTCGGGAGTTCGACTGCGAAACCATCCCCGCGACGATTTATAGAGTAGGAGGGGTGGTGTTGAAGAAGGAAAAGATTTTTGTGCAGCATGAAAGTCGTATCCTCATCCGCTACACCCTACTCGATGCCCATTCGCCAACGAAACTTCAGCTACGACCTTTCTTGGCTTTTCGCAGTGTTAGGGAGTATACACACGAGAATGCCCAAGCCAGCCGAGCATACGAGGAGGTGGAAAACGGTATCAAAACATGCATGTATGTCGGATATCCCGATCTGGTGATGCAACTCAATAAGAAAAATGAATTTCACTTTACTCCCGACTGGTATCGAGGCTTTGAATATCCCAAGGAACAAGAGCGTGGCTACGATTTCAACGAAGACCTCTATGTGCCCGGATATTTTGAAATGGAGATCAAGAAAGGCGAGAGTATAGTCTTTTCGGCCGGATTCACAGCCGTGTCCCCGCGCAAACTGAAGGCTCTCTTTGAGGAGGAAGTGGATGGTCGCACTCCACGCAATAGTTTTGAAAACTGTTTGAAGAACGCGGCGCATCAGTTCTTCAATGTGCAAAACGGCGAACACTACATCTTGGCCGGTTATCCTTGGTTTAAATGCCGTGCCCGCGATTTGTTCGTCTCCCTTCCGGGGTTGACCTTGGCTGTGGGAGATGTTACTGCTTTTGAACAAGTCATGGCCACGGCCGAGAAGGCGTTGTTACAATTCATGGATGGGCTGCCCATCACCTACAAGATAGAAGAAACACATCATCCCGACGTGCTCTTATGGGCCGTTTGGTGCTTGCAGCAGTATGCCAAAGCCACTTCGGACGAGGAGTGTAGGCTGCGCTACGGCAGTTTGCTCGAACGCTTGATGTGCTACATCGTTTATGGCAAGCATGCCAACCTTTTTGTTCACGACAATGGATTGGTTTATGCCGATGGATCTGAACAAGCCATTTCGTGGATGAACTCCACCTCCTACGGCCGTCCGGTCATCGGACGAACGGGCTATTTGGTAGAGTTCAATGCTCTTTGGTACAATGCTTTGGTCTTTGTTTCCAAACTCTTTAAAGGAGAAGGAACGGCGCACGAGGCATTTTGTGTTCGTTTGGACGAGCTGGCGGTGCGGGTGTTGCAATCATTCGCGGCCACGTTTCGCAATGAGCATGGCTACCTATTCGATTATGTCAACGGCAAATTCGCCGATTGGAGCGTGCGTCCCAATATGATATTTGCGGCAGCCTTGGACCACTCGCCTTTGGACAGGGCACAGAAGAAGCAAGTGCTCGACATCGTGACCAAAGAACTGCTCACACCCAAAGGGCTTAGGAGTCTCAGTCCCAAAAGCGAAGGGTACAATCCCAACTATGTGGGGGCACAAGTGGAACGCGACCGAGCTTACCATCAGGGAACGGCCTGGCCATGGCTCATGGGCTTCTATATGGAAGCCTATCTGCGCATTCACAAGCTGAGCGGACTGGCCTTTGTGGAACGTCAACTCATTGGGCTGGAAGACGAATTGAGTATTCACTGCATCGGTTCGCTTCCCGAATTGTTCGATGGCAATCCACCCTTCAGAGGTCGAGGAGCTGTGTCGTTTGCCATGAATGTGGCCGAGGTGCTTCGCATCCTTAAGCTATTGTCAACGTATAATCAAAACATGGAGGACTGAAACCATGAAAGTACTAATGTTTGGATGGGAGTTTCCTCCACACATCTTGGGAGGTTTGGGAACGGCCAGCTATGGATTGACCAAGGGAATGGCCGAACAAACGGATATGGAGATAACCTTCTGCATTCCTCGTCCTTGGGGCGATGAAGATCAGAGTTTTTTGACCATCATCGGAATGAACAGCACCCCGGTTGTGTGGCGCAATGTGTCGTGGGACTATGTGCAGGGACGTGTGGGCGGATATATGGACCCACAGCTTTATTTCGACCTGCGCGAAGGAATCTATGCCGACTTCAATTACTTGCATACCAATGATCTTGGCTGCATAGAGTTCTCCGGTCGATACCCCGACAATTTGCACGAAGAAATCAACAATTACTCCATCGTGGCGGGAGTTGTGGCCCGTAAGCAAACGTTTGACATCATTCACTCGCACGATTGGTTGACCTATCCGGCAGGCATCCACGCCAAGCAGGTTTCGGGCAAGCCGCTGGTGATCCACGTGCACGCCACGGATTTCGACCGAAGTCGAGGCAATGTCAACCCAACGGTTTATGCCATTGAGAAGAATGGCATGGATCATGCCGACCACATCATGTGTGTCAGCGAACTGACACGCCGCACGGTGATCGAGAAGTATGGGCAATCACCCCATAAGGTATCTACGGTTCACAACGCCGTTTCTCCCTTATCGCAGGAGATACAGGAAATCGTACCCAACAAAAAAGAGAACGAAAAGGTGGTGACTTTCCTCGGTCGCATCACCATGCAAAAAGGACCGGAGTATTTCGTGGAGGCTGCTTCCTTGGTGTTGCACCGCACGCAGAACGTTCGCTTCGTGATGGCCGGAAACGGAGATATGATGAATCAGATGATACGTTTGGTGGCCGAGCGTGGCATTGCAGACCGTTTCCACTTTCCGGGCTTCATGAAAGGACGCGAAGTGTACGAGGTTCTCAAGGCAAGCGATGTATATATTATGCCATCGGTTTCCGAACCGTTCGGTATCTCTCCGCTCGAAGCCATGCAGTGCAGCGTGCCTACCATCATATCCAAGCAATCGGGCTGTGCCGAGATCTTGGATAAATGCATCAAGACCGATTACTGGGACATCCAAGCCATGGCCGACGCCATCTATTCCATTTGTACCTACCCTGCGATGTACGAATACTTGCGGGAGGAAGGCAAGCGTGAGGTCGATGCCATTCGCTGGGAAGATGTGGGCATGAAGGTGCGCCGCATTTACGAACAAGTCATCGGCAGCTACGGATACTAAAACTCTTTTTACCCTCAATAACCCTCTATACCGACGCATTATGAGAACCATCTGTCTTTATTTCGAAATACACCAGCCTGTGCGTTTGAAGCGTTATCGTTTCTTCGACATAGGAGCCGATCATTATTATTACGATGACTATGCCAACGAAGTGGGCATGAACGAAGTGGCCGAACAGTCCTACATCCCGGCTCTGCAAACCCTGTTGGAGATGGTGCGCTGCACCGAAGCTCCGTTCAAGGTAGCTTTCTCTATCTCGGGGGTGGCCTTGGAACAGCTCGAGATCCACGCTCCGGCTGTTATCGACTTGCTGCGTCTCATCAACGAAACCGGGCGTTGCGAGTTTCTTTGCGAACCCTACTCGCATGGGCTTTCGTCCTTGGTGGACGAACAATGCTTCCGTGAAGAGGTCACTCGGCAACGCAAGAAAATCAAACAGGTGTTCGGCAAAGAACCGAAAGTGTTTCGTAACTCGGGATTGATTTATTCCGACGAGATAGGAGCCTTGGTGTCGGATTTGGGATTCAAAGGAATGCTGACCGAAGGGGCTAAGCATATCTTGGGATGGAAAAGTCCTCACTATTTGTATCAAGGGGCGCAAGCTCCCCAACTGAAGTTGCTGCTGAGAGATTATAAACTTTCGGATGACATCAGTTTAAGATTCTGCAACTCCAATTGGTCCGAGTATCCGCTCTTTGCCGACAAATTTATCGGTTGGATCGACGCCTTGCCGGCGGAGGAAGAGGTAATCAATCTCTTCATGGAACTATCGGCTTTGGGTATGGCACAGCCGTTGTCATCGAACATATTGGAGTTTCTCAAAGCTTTGCCTCGCTGTGCCAAGGATAGCGGCATTACGTTCTCAACGCCCACGGAGTTGGTGACCAAGTACAAACCGGTTTCCACATTGGCCGTGCCCTATCCCATGTCATGGACCGATGAGGAGCGCGACACCAGCTGTTGGCTGGGCAATGCCTTGCAGCGCGAAGCCTTCAAGAAACTGTATAGCGTGTCCGAACGGGTGTTGTTGTCCAACGATCGGCGCATCAAACAGGATTGGGACTACCTCCAAACCAGCAATCACTTCTTGTACATGACCACGAAGAACACCGGCTTGCACCTGAATCGAGGTATATATGATTCGCCCTACGATGCCTTCACCAACTATATGAATGTGCTGGGTGACTTTATCAAGCGGGTCAATTCGCTCTATCCGGTGGATGTGGACAACGAGGAACTCAACTCGCTGCTTACGACCATCAAAAACCAAGACGAGGAGATTAACGAGCTAAAGGACTTGGTGGAGCAATGGAAGCACCGCTATACCGAGGCTTCCAAGAAGAAAGAACCGAAGTCGAAATCAGCTGCCGAAACCTCGAAAAGCGAAGATGTGGCGAAGGAGTCGACCGCAGTGGCCAAGCCGAGTGTAGGTAAGAAAGCTGCCGCAGGCAAAGCGTCGACGAAGAAAGCGAAGGCCGATTGAGCCTTGATGAGCCTTGTTCGGAATCGAACGAGTTGAGCAATCTTTGAATGAATAAAGGTGTGTCTTCTCATGGGGAGTGACACACCTTTTTTGTTGTATTTGTATGATAAAGATGGGTTGTGCAGACGCTTGTCGGTGACATAAGCCGGTCGGTTTCCAAAGTGTAGGCACTTTGGTTCCGTTTTGCCTACACTTTGTTCGCGAAGTGTAGGCACTTTGCAGGCTAAGTCTTAATGCTTGGCAAGCTGCAAAAAGGCGCGGATGTCTTTCTCTATCTTTGCCGGCGGCGTGATGGGCGAATATCGCTTGATGGTTCTGCCGTCGGGGGCGATGAGGAACTTGGTGAAGTTCCACTTGATGCGGCTGCCAAACCAGCCTTTGGTACGTTTCTTGAGAAAGGTGAAGATGGGCGATTCATCCGAACCGTTCACGTGTACCTTTTGCATCATGGGGAAGCTGACGCCGTAGTTCAGTTGGCAGAATTCTTCGGCTGCCTGCCCATCGGCCAGTTCCTGATTGGCAAAGTCGCCCGAGGGAAAGCCAATCACCACCAAACCCTCTTCTTTATACTGCTGCCAGAGGTTTTCCAATCCGGCAAATTGCGGGGTGAATCCGCATTTGCTTGCCGTATTGACAATCAGTAGAGGCTTGCCCTTGAATTGCGAAAAGTCCAATTCTTGTTTTTTGCCGGTGGTTGCTTTGAAATCATAGATGGTTTCCATACCGATGACGGGTTGAGAGGTTGCGGGACGGTTGATAAACGACGGAGTCGCTCTCGCTTCGTGGCCTCCGATTGAACATTGAGTGAATAAACAAAAAAGCCTTGAAGTTTTTCTCAATAGAATTACTTCAAGGCTTTCCTAACGGGTGGAAGATGGGGCTCGAACCCACGACCTTCGGAACCACAATCCGACGCTCTAACCAGCTGAGCTACGTCCACCGTGTTTGCATTTCTCGAATGCGGTGCAAAGATAATGCAGATTTTTCATCTGCCAAAGGTTTTAGTCTATTTTTTCGGCCACGCCGATGTTGTGTCGCAGCAGATGTCCTCGAGTTTGCCGAGTGAAGGCATCGAAAGCATGCTGTGCCGATGCCGGGAGCGAATCGGTTTTGAAGTCGCCCGGGAGCAAGCAGTAATTGCGTCGGCCGGTTTGCGCCGGTCGGGCTGTCCACACCATGGAATAGGTGCATTCGCCCGGTTGTGTCAGTCCGGTTTCGTTCTTGATGAGCTGCATCCGAAGCATGATTCCCCCGTCGGTGTGCGGAAAGGGTTGGTTGGATATGAAATTACCCAAGGAATAGGCTATCAGGTGCTTGCTGCTCCGTATGCTATCGGTTCGCATCTCGATGGGCTGCACCACATGAGGGTGCGAGCCGATGATGTGGTCCACTCTCTGGGTCAGCAGCCAGTCGGCCCACTGTCGTTGGTTTCGGTTGGGTAGACGTTGGTATTCCTCTCCCCAGTGTAGGTAGACGAGGATGGCGTCCACTTGCTTGCTACGGCATAGGTGCAAATGTTCTTTTATCAAGGTGCTGTCCAGCAGATGAACCTGTCCCGAGCGGGGAAGGGGTAAGCCGTTTGTGCCGTAGGTGTAGCTAAGCAGGGCCACACGCATTCGTCCTTTTTGTAGAATCAATGGATTGTAGGTCGATTGGTCTTGCTCATTTAGGTACGTACCTGTTCGCATCAGGTTTAGTGAGTCGATGAGGGCAATGGTGCGTTTCATGCCTTTTTCGCCCCGATCCATGCAGTGGTTGTTGGCTGTGACCAGTATGTCGAATCCGGCTTCTTTCAGTGCCAAGGCCAATTCATCGGGCGCGCTGAATAGCGGATAGCCGGTATAGGGCTTTCCGCCCAAGGGACATTCGAGGTTGGCAATGGCAAAATCGGCTTTGGAAATCGTATGGCTCACTTCTTGGAAGCAAGCCGTGAAGTCGTAACCATTTGCCGTTCGTGCGGCCACCGTTTGCGGTCGGTGTTGCATCACATCGCCCACAAAAAGCAGATTGAGGGTATCGGGTACAATAGGCGAAGGGCTATCGTCGAGAGGTGGTGCTTGAGTACGCGAGGTACAAGCTACACATAGCAACGATAGCCCCCACAATAGGAATGGAAATCTCATGAATAGATGGCTTTCTTTCCAGCCAAAAGGGTGTTCTTCATCAAAGAAACGATGGTCATGGGGCCCACACCTCCCGGCACGGGAGTAATGTATGAACATTTAGGTGCTACTTCCTCGAAGTTCACATCGCCTGTGAGTTTGAATCCCGATGCACGTGTGGAATCCGGCACTCGTGTTGTGCCTACGTCGATGACTACGGCTCCCTCTTTGACCATGTCGGCGGTCACGAAGTTGGGTTGCCCTAAGGCTGCTATCAGAATATCGGCTTCCTGGCATTCTTTGATTAAATCCTTGCTACGGCTGTGGCATACGGTTACCGTGGCATCTCCGGGATATGCCTTCTGCATCATCAGCGCAGCCATGGGCTTGCCCACGATGTTGCTGCGTCCCAGCACGACACATTTCTTTCCCGAGGTTTCGATGTTATAGCGTTTGAGCAGTTCGAGTATGCCGTTGGGGGTAGCCGAAACGTAGCATGGCAATCCGATGGAAAGACGACCCACATTGATGGGGTGGAAGCCGTCTACGTCCTTGCGGTAATCGATGGCTTCGATAATGCGTTGTTCGGAGATGTGTTTGGGAAGCGGAAGTTGAACAATAAATCCGTCCACATTGGGATCTTCGTTCAGTCGGTGCACGGTTTCCAACAGTTGCTCTTCGGTCACATCGTCCTCGTAGCGAATGAGCGAGGACTCAAATCCGCAGGCTTCGCAAGCTTTCACCTTGGAGGCCATATAGGTTTCGCTTCCTCCGTCGTGTCCCACAAGGACACCCACGAGGTTAGGTCTTTTCCCACCGTTTGCTACGATTTGGGCCACCTCGGCTGCAATCTCTTGTTTCACCTGCTCGGCGATAGCTTTTCCGTCTATAAGTATCATGATATGGAGTTCTTGGGAGTTTATCGTTTAAGTTTGGGCATCATTTTCCCCATCTTGCTTCCGGTAACCATTTTCATCATCTTGCGCGTTTGGTCAAATTGTTTGAGCAAGCGGTTCACCTCTTGGATGGAAGTTCCGCTACCCTTGGCTATGCGGTTGCGGCGTGAACCGTTCAAGATTTCAGGGTTTGAACGTTCCTTAGGTGTCATCGAATGTATAATGGCTTCGATGCTCTTGAAAGCACTGTCATCGAGGTCGATATCCTTGATAGCCTTCCCCAGTCCGGGAATCATGGAGGCCAGCTCTTTGAGGTTACCCATCTTTTTGATTTGAGCTATCTGCGAAAGGAAGTCGTTGAAGTCGAATTGGTCTTTGGCAATCTTCTTCTGCAAGCGTTTGGCTTCCTCCTCATCGTACTGCTCTTGAGCTCGTTCCACCAAAGAAACGATGTCGCCCATGCCCAAGATACGGTCGGCCATGCGGGCCGGATGGAATTGGTCGATCGCCTCGAGCTTCTCGCCTGTGCCTATGAATTTGATGGGTTTGTCTACCACCGAGCGGATGGAGAGTGCTGCACCACCGCGCGTATCACCGTCAAGTTTGGTCAGAACCACCCCGTTGAAGTCCAGTCGCTCATTGAAGTCACGAGCCGTATTGACGGCATCTTGTCCCGTCATGGCGTCCACAACGAACAATATCTCATCGGGGTTGATAGCTGCTTTGATGGCTGCTATCTCGTTCATCATTTGCTCATCTACTGCCAAGCGTCCGGCTGTATCGACGATTACCAAGTCGCATCCCTTGATTTTAGCTTCCTGAATGCCGTGCAAAGCGATGTCTACGGGGTTGCTATTGCCGGGTTCACAGTAAACGGGTACTTCGATTTGCTCACCCAAGATGCGAAGCTGTTCGATGGCGGCAGGACGATATACGTCGCCGGCCACCAGTAGGGGCTTACGGCCTTTCTTGGCCTTGAGCATCTTGGCCAGCTTGCCCGAGAATGTGGTCTTTCCCGATCCTTGAAGTCCGGCCATGAGGATTACTGCGGGACGTGAGGTGAGGTTGATTTCGGAGGTTTCGCCTCCCATGAGCTGGGTCAGTTCATCGTGCACAATCTTCACCATGAGTTGGCTCGGCTTCACTGCGGTGAGCACGTTTTGTCCCAAGGCTTTTTCCTTAACGGTATCGGTGAATTTCTTGGCTACTTTATAGTTGACGTCGGCGTCGAGTAGTGCTTTTCGTACGTCCTTCAGGGTCTCTGCCACATTGATTTCTGTGATGCGACCTTCCCCTTTGAGGATCTTGAATGACCGCTCTAACCTTTCACTTAAATTGTCGAACATAGGCTTGTTGCTTTATCTGTTTGATGTTAGTATGCAAATGTAGAAAATACTCGGTGAAGTCAAATCGTTTTGTGCTGCCATTTTGCCTTGTGTAGGTAAATGAGGCTTGCGATGAGCAGCACCGAATAATAAAGTATTTCGGTGGTGAAGCACACTGCTACGGAAGCTCTCAATATCATGGCCACAACCACGATGAAGGTACCGTAGATGATGAGTGTACCCACTTCGAGCCATAGAGCAGCCTGGGTGTTGCCCGTTCCGGAGATGCCGTTGAAGACAATGCTCGACACCGAAGCCAGTATCATCCCTGCACCGATTACGTAAACCGAGGCGATAGAACCGTTAATTAGCGACTCGTCCGAGGAATAGATTAGGAGCAACTGTTGAGGGAACAATACGGTGAGTGTTACCAGTACCAACATAATGCTTAGTGAGAACAAAGCTATCTTACGGATAAGACGAAGCACTCGTTCCGTACCTCCGGCTCCGATGAGATTGCTTACCAGTGAGTTGCAAGTTGTCGAAAGGGCATGTACCGGGATGAGTAGTATCATATAGATGCTTCGCACAATGTTGGCAATGGCCAATTCACGTTCGCCCAGCCGCTCCACCGCCACGAAAAAGACGAACCACGTCCCCATGGAAAGGAAGTATTGAAGCATCATGAAGCTCGAAATACTTAGCATACGCTTCAGCAGTTGTGGGTTGAACGAGAACGAACGGTTCAGTCCGTACCTCTCGAGGTCCACCGTGTAGTATGTATACAGTAGGAGGAAGCAAACCGAAGAAGCCTCGGCCAGCACCGAAGCAATAGCAGCTCCCTTGATTCCCAAGGCCGGCATTCCCAGCTTGCCGAAGATAAGTCCGTAATCCAGCATCACGTTGACCAATGCCATGACGACTGCATTCAGTGTGAGAACCTTGGTGCGAGTGATTCCGATGAAGAAAGCTCTGAACATCACATTGACCGAGGAGAAGAAGAAGCCATATACTCGCCAGTCCAGAAATTCCATGGTGCTGTCGTAGATGGCGGGTGAGGATACAATGCCTTTCATTAGCGTTCCGCCCAGCAATTTCGTAAGAACGAACATGGTCGAGGCGAGTATTAGCAAGAAAAGCACACCTTGCTTCATGATGGGGCCTACTTCCTCATGTCGTCCTTCTCCGTTGCGGCGAGCCATGAGTATTTGTGCCCCGCTACTGAATCCAAAGGCTACGATGAATACGCATAGGTAGAACAATCCGCCCATGGCCGATGCCCCCAATGCAATTTCACCGACATGCCCCAGAAAGGCAGTGTCGGTGACATTGATTATGTTTTGAGCCAGCAAACTAAGCAAGATGGGATAGCTTACCGACCAAATGTCTTTATTGCTATACATCAACCATTCATGCTCATCAAGAACTCTTCGTTGTCTTTGGTCTTCTCCAAGCGGTCTTTTACGAAGTCCATGGCTTCGATGGGATTCATATCCGAGAGGTATTTGCGAAGAATCCACATTCGATCCAGCGTCATCTTGCCGAGTAAGAGATCGTCACGGCGCGTGCTCGAGGCTATGATATTCACGGCCGGGAAGATGCGTTTGTTGGACAGGTTGCGGTCGAGCTGCAATTCCATATTGCCTGTTCCTTTGAACTCTTCAAAGATTACTTCGTCCATTTTGGAACCGGTGTCTATCAATGCAGTGGCAATGATGGTCAAGGAACCTCCGTTTTCGATGTTACGAGCCGCACCGAAGAATCTTTTCGGCTTGTGCAAGGCGTTGGCGTCGACACCTCCGGACAAAACCTTTCCCGAAGCGGGCGACACCGTGTTGTAGGCACGAGCCAATCGGGTGATGGAGTCGAGGAATATCACCACGTCGTGTCCACATTCTACCATGCGTTTGGCTTTCTCCAGCACGATGCCTGCAATCTTCACGTGGCGTTCGGCCGGCTCGTCAAAGGTCGAAGCAATTACTTCTGCGTTCACGCTGCGAGCCATATCGGTTACCTCCTCCGGACGCTCATCGATGAGCAACATAATCATATGTACTTCCGGATGGTTGGCCGCAATGGCGTTTGCAATGTCTTTCATGAGCAGCGTCTTACCGGTTTTGGGCTGGGCCACAATAAGCGCGCGTTGTCCCTTACCGATGGGCGAAAACAAATCGACCACACGTGCCGACATGGAATCTTGATAGCTACCCTTGCAGAGTTTGAACTTCTCGTCGGGGAAGAGAGGGGTGAGGTGCTCGAACGGCACGCGGTCGCGCACGAAGGCCACATCCCTACCGTTGATTCGTTGCACTTTCACCAAGGGGAAGTACTTTTCTCCCTCCTTCGGGGGGCGGATGATACCATCCACCACATCTCCGGTTTTCAGGCCGAAGTTTTTGATTTGGGCTTGCGACACATACACATCGTCGGGTGAAGCCAGGTAGTTGTAGTCCGAAGAGCGAAGGAATCCGTAACCGTCGGGCATGATTTCGAGTACGCCTACTCCGGTGAGAATATCGTCGAAGTCGTAGGCCGGTTCGGGTTTGCGCTCCATCTGCTCGGGGCGACCTTCACCGTTGGGTTGGGGGCGCTGGGGCATGGGAGGACGTTGATTGGGGCGTTGCTGCCCTCTCTCATTTTGGTTATTGTTGTTGGCCGGGGAAATGCTGCGTTGTTTATCGGGCTGTCCGTTGTCGAGGTTTTTGTTCATCACCTCGGGGCGGCTTTCTGCTTTGCCGGCTTCGAACTTATCTAAGAGTTCGGTGGGCAGGTTGGTTTTTTCGGTGGGCAGGTCTTCGATGGGCACAAAGTCTTCCTCTTCAACCACGAGTACCGGGGTTTCGGCTACTTCATCGGCCGATAGTGGCTTTTTCTCTCCGAGGGGGCGAGTTGCTTCCTTTACCGATCTTTCGGCCGGTTGGGCCATGGTTTGCGATGGCTTTTTCTCTGTTTCTTGTGATGAATCCGGCTGTTGGGGAGTGCTTATTTCGTCATTTTCGTGCTTGCGAGGGCGTCCCACTTTGCGTTTGCTCTGCACACCGTTCGGCTCGTTCCCATCTTTCTTGGCGGTGTTGTTCTCACTTGCCTTTTCTTTGGCCGATGTCTCGGGAGCGATAGGCTTGCTGTTCTCTTCTTTGAACAACGTTTTTTCTTTCTGAGGTGTAGGTTTGGTCATGTTTTCTTTCTTTACGTCGCCCTCCTTGGTGGCAGTGGCCACTTTGTCTTCGCGTTTGGCGGTGGCCGGTACGCGCGAGCGTTTCTTTTTGTCTTCGCGCTTTTCTTCTTTCAGCTTGTCGGCTGCTACCTTTTTGGTGGCTCCGGCAATGGCTTGTTCATCAAGGATGCGGTAAACGAGTTCTTCTTTCTTCAAGGAATCTGCTTTTTTGATGCCAAGTTCCGAAGCAATGGCTTGCAACTCGGGCAGCTCCTTATCATTGAGTTGAATGATATTATACATATATGTATATATGGGGTTTGAATATATCGTCGATAGAGTCTTCGGGTGTCCGAACAATCGGCACAACTCCCGCTATCCACAGGAAGTATGGTAGATGTTTGCTTAGACTTGAGTTGGTTCTTGGGGAATGACACCTAACGAAACGCGGTGTCTCTTCAACGGGCACAAAGATAGGTATTATTTCGATTCCAAGGGCGATATTGATGCTTTTTTTACTTTATTGGACAAAAAAAGCAGGCCTTGAACCGGGCTTGTTTTCACAGTTGCTTCGCTGACCGCCTATGTCACAGTTACCAACAACAGCTGTTTCGTTTGTGCATCGACTTTGAAGCGATTGTCGATGCGGTGTCCCACCAGCCAAACTATCTCTTCTCGGCAGCATGCCACCCATTGTTGCTCTTTCTCGGCAAGGGAGCATTTGCGATCGGTCAGGTAATCGCTCACTCGTTTGCGTCCTTTCATGCCCAGGGGAACAAAGCTGTCGCCCGGCCTCCATGGTCGAAAAGCGAGAGGAGCGTGCAGCTTGTCGGCATCCAAGCAAGCCGTGTATGGGTCGATGGGGATGCGGAAATCGGGGGTGCGCATCAGTCGTCTTTGCTCGATGTTGAAAGGTGGAACCTCGGTATTCTCTTCTGCCTTTGGGGGGAGAATCAGGAGATGGCTGCGGTCTTTCACCACACGGCCCTTTTTGCCCACAAACATTTTGCCGGCTTGTCCGTCTATGCTGCGATAGATGTCTTGGATGGTGGAGGTGCTGAATCCCAACGGATGCAACAGCTCAAACAAGAGCGTTTCGGGTGAAGTTTCTTTACGGAGTGTCTCGATGTTTATGCCTTGCGAGTCGAGTACACGTGCTCGGGCTGCTTCCACCCCTTGCAGGTAGATGGCTTCCACCCCTTGTAGGTTGGAAATGGTTTGTTGCAGGCTTTGAACGATGGATGGATTGAGCGTCTTCATCAAGGGGATGAGTTGCAAACGCACTTTGTTTCGCAGGTAGATGTCCTCGGCGTTGGTGCTGTCGGTCATGTATTCCTGCCCCATGTGTTGTAGATAGGATTCCACTTCGCTTCTACCCAAACAAAGGAGTGGGCGCACCACATGGGCTCGCAAGGGGAGGATGCCGTGCAATCCCTTTAGACCCGTGCCGCGAAGTAGGTTGAGTAGGAAGGTTTCCACGCTGTCGTCACGGTGGTGACCCACGGCCACTGCCTCGGCTTGCAACCTTTGGCGCAGCTGTTCAAAGTAGGCATAGCGCAATTCGCGAGCGGCCATCTCGACGGATATACCCTGTCGTGTGGCATGCGAAGCGGTGTCAAAGCGGGTGGTATGTAGAGGGATGTTCCAAGTGCGGCACAAATGTGTCACGAAGGCTTCGTCTCGCTCGGACTCCGAGGCACGCAGGGCGAAATTGCAATGAACGGCCTCGCACACATAGCCCAGTGTGTGGAGCATGTGCAGCAGAGCTACCGAGTCGGCACCTCCACTCACAGCCACCAGCACCCGGGCGTGGGGTGTTAGCAGACGTTCGCGAGCAATGTAGTGTCCCACGCGGTCGAGGAGAGGATGGTGGCGTAGAGGTGTCATGGAAGAACAAAAGTACGAAAAAGATGATAGTGCCAAACGGCTTTATCGGTGGATTTTCGTTTATATGTCCGTCGAAACGGAAGCGTTTGGCAAGAAAAAGCTATACAGGGATGGATGAATGTCTGCGGTTGACAAGCTAAGTGCAAACACTTTGCAGACGAAGTGCCCACACTTTGGCGACTAAGTGCCTACACTTTGCTCGTGAAGTGTGGGCACTTGATCGGCCGGCCATAAACCTGTTATGAATGATTCATCTGCGCCGGCAAAGCGAGTGCTGCTACCTATCGGAATTCTGCCCATGATTATAAGTCTGAAAATGAAAAGGCTTGGAATTTCTTTTGGGGTTAAAAGTCTTTATATTTGCGGGCAGAAGGATTGGCTTTTTTCTCCGCATGATGTAATGGCGAGGAGTTGTGCCAAGAACAATGATAGGTTATTAGAAAATCAATTAGTTGCGATGATGAAGAGAAACGTTTGCCACCAACTGCTGTGCTGTATCTGTTTGGCTGGGTTGTTTACCCTACTTGCTTGCTCGGGCGAGCGTAAGGTCATAGTTCCATCGGCCGATTTTGCGCCCTATGTCTATGCCTATACCGGGGGAGTCATCTCTCAGGAAGGAACCATCCGTGTGGAATTGGCGCAGGAAATGCCCGCGGTGGAATTGAACGTGCCTTTGGCGGAGAATCCGTTTCGCTTCTCGCCCGACATCGAAGGCGAAGCCCGATGGGTGGACAATCGAACCCTTGAGTTCGTTCCTGCCCAAGGCGAACTTCGTCCGGGCGAACTCTACGAGGCTTCGTTTGCTTTGTCTCGTTTTG
>JAXFUC010000147.1:0-6866 GCA_034176395.1 Bacteroides sp.
CCTCGCAGGCAACGTAGGCAATCGTATGCTCGTCGCAGAATCGAGCCAAGGTGTCGATGTGACTATCGGTGTCATCACCTGCCAAGTAGCCATGATCCAGCCATAGGATGCGGTGAGCCGATAGTCGTTGTTTCAACGCCTCCTCTACTTCTTCTCGGCTTAACCTCCCGTTCCTATTGGGCGAAAGCAGGCATTCCGAGGTTGTCAAGATGGTGCCTTGCCCATCGCTTTCAATCGAACCACCTTCGAGTACGATGTCCAGCGAGTTCACGTATTCCCCGTGCAAGACTTTCTTGGCTACGGCTTGCGCCGTGATTCGATTGTCGTGGTTGGAAGCAAACTTCAATCCCCATCCGTTGAAGCAAAAGTCGAGCAAGAAAGGCCGGCTGTTGTGCATCATGGTGATGGCACCGTGATCTCGAGCCCAAGTATCATTGGTTTCGCAAGTAAAGAAGCGAATGTTCGTTGTGCCAATTCCCTCCTTTTCCAAGCGTAGCTTTACACGTTCGGGCTCGGGGCTCACGATCAGCAGGAGCTGACGAGCTGCAATGGCTCGGGCTATGTTCACGAAACAAGCCTCTACTTCATCAAGCATATAGGCCCAGTCCGTGCCGGCATGAGGCCAAGTGAGTTGGATGCCACTTTGCGGATGCCACTCGGCAGGTAAATAAGAGGTAGCATATTCGGCCACCTCGGTCAAGCTTTTGGGGAGTGGCATTTGAAAATCTTTTTTTGTTTCCGTTTTAAGCGGATAAGAAACGTTTATTCCCATATCGGTTCGTGACTCTTATGCGTATATCTTGAGCTTATTGAGAGCAAAGATACTATTTTCTCGGCTAAGGCCGTTGTTTTCCGTTGACCGATGGCATCGGATTTGTGCCGTGTGTACATCGGTTGCTTGTGATTTTCATTCGTTTCGGTTTACAGCAAAAGTTTGTAGCCTATACCTCGTATGTTGATGATACGAATGTTTTTGTCGGCTGCCAAGTGTTTACGTAGTTTGGTGATGAAGACATGGAGACTACGGGTGTTGAAAAAAGAATCATCTCCCCATAGGTCAAGCAGCAGCTCTTTGGTGTTTACTACCCTATTGCCATGCAGGCAGAGTCTTCGTAAAATCTCCGATTCTCGATGAGATAGTTCCACTTTGTGTCCGACTCGGCTCAACCGTTGTGCAACGGGGTTGAATCGATAGATACCCAGCGTGAACTCTTCGTTTCCGATACATCGAGAATCCGTTGCAAGTTGCATTCTGCCCAACAGCGCTCTTACCCGTACAATGAGTTCCTGAATGCTGAAAGGTTTCTTTAGATAATCGTTGGCTCCGGTTTCAAATCCTTCGACCACATCGTCCACCTGCGAGCGGGCTGTAAGCAACATCACCGGTGTGTGTCGGTTGCGCTCTCGAATGCGTTTCAGCATTTCCAATCCATCCATGCGTGGCATCATGATATCGGCCACCACGACCTCGGGCGTTTGTTCGAAGAACTGTTTCAGTCCTTCCATTCCATCGGTAGCTATCTGCACACAGAAACCTTGTTCTTCGAGCGTGTCTTTTAATATCATCGACAAGGTAGGATCGTCTTCGACCAATAAGAGACGGATGGCGGGTTGTGAAGTGGATTGCATAGATTTTGTCAGATTGAAAACTGTATGAGGATGAAGGGATGGATAAATACCGTTCGGATGCTAAACACAGATATTAAAGAATCAAGGTGAAAGTGCTTCCTTGTCGTGGTAGACTTTCCACCGATACGCTTCCTCCGTGTTTCTCGACCAATGTCTTCACGTAGTACAACCCCAATCCATATCCTTTGACATTGTGCACATTACCGGTAGGAATGCGATAGAACTTATCGAAGATATGAGGCAGCCTATTGGCCGACATGCCAAGCCCCTTGTCACTCACCCGAATACGAATCTTTGACTCGCCCGAGTTCCGTTGTACGATGTCGGCCGTTACCGTCACCTCAATCTTGTCGGGCGAATACTTCACGGCATTGTCCAGCAAATTGTTGAGTATGTTCACCAAATGAATGCGGTCGGCATGAACATGGAGATTGGTGGATGTAATCTCCAAGACGAAACGAGCCGAACGGTGAGCCTTCACTCGGTGCTGCTCCATCAACTCTTCAAGCAGTGGTTTCAGTGCTACCGGCTCTTTCTTCAGTTTAAATTCTTGGCGTCGCTCCATACTCATCGACAGAATCTGTTCCACCAACTGCCCCAGGTGTTGCAGCTGATCTCTACAGATACGCAGATATTGCTTTCTTCGAACTTCATCATGATCGGCCTCGAAGTTCAGTAGAGCATCATTGGCAGCGTAGGCAATGGAAATGGGCGTCTTCAGTTCGTGAGTAACATTATTGGTGAAGTCCCTCTTCATTTCCTCCACACTCCGAAGATGCAGCAGTGTGCGAATAAGAAACCAAAACGAAACCCCCAGCAATAGCAGAATGACTAGCGAGGCGATGAGTATGCCGGCCATTTGCTTCAACAGCCAAAAAGTCAAAGGCTGCATGAACAATCGGTAGCGATACTGCTCGTTCATATCGGCCGTATATTCGTAGACGTTATCGCCTTCACGAGGTACATAGCCCATCGTTCCTCCCACTCCGATGGTATCTACGGCCGACATTGTGCTGTCGGTATGGGGATAGCAGCGTATCAAGTCCAATCGATAAGAATAATCCACGCCCATTTCGTGCAGGCGTTGAGCCAACAAACTGTCGTAAGCCTGTACATTGGGAGCGAGTAACAAATCCATCCCGGCATGGATGCCACGTTGAAAATAGGCTGCCAGTTCGGCAATATCCATTCCCTTGGGGCTTAATACGATTGCATCCCAATCACCCTTGGTGGCCAGTGCTGCCATCGTGGTGTTCTCTGTTTCCTTTTGTTGTTTTACAACTATGCTGTCTTTGCTTTTGGTTACTTGGAAATACTGTTTACCTTCCGAACCGCTGTGCACACCTAGCTCAATTCGTCCGGGGGGAAGGCTGTCGGTGCTATTCAGCTGTGTGCTACTGTGTATGTACGAACCTCCATCGGCTTTGTAACCGGCTTCCACGCTGATGGTTCCATGTGGTTGACTACTCTTCTTCCTTAATTCAGTCACCCGTAGCATGAGTTCTCCGTAGTCGCTTAAGCGCATGGACTCGGCAATGTAGTGTTGCATTTCTTGCCGGCGTGTGTGATATAGGTTGGTGAGCCAGTAGGTTTGATACACAAATATGCCCAGCAATGAAAGTAGCACCGAAGCGGCAATGTAGACGGAGGGTAGTTTCATAGCACGATTATCCAATGTGATGTCGATGCTTCAAAGATAAGTAGGAAACAAACAGAAGGTGTTACTCGGTAAGACTAAATAACACTTCTCTTCCTTGCCGATAAGACTTCGTAAGTCACTTGGTGGCGAGCGTGTCGATGAAGTTTCCCAACTTTGTCCTTGTTCATTTATCTTTTGAAAGCTATGAAACATTATTTCGCCTTTTTACCGATTGTTTTACTGCCTTTGTTGCAAATTGTAGGACAAACGAATTTGCCGAATTCACGGCCCGACTCGCTTGTTAGCACTTCCTCCCCAATGGATAGTTTGCTACTTACCCTCCCCGAGGTGATGGTTAAGGGCGAGCATCCCATCGCTCGTTCCGAGTTGGGTAAACTCATCTACGACCTGCCTCGACTGCTCGAGAACAAGGGAGTGAACAATGCCTATGAAGCCTTGAAACAGCTGCCCGGCGTGGTCGAGATGAATGGAGGGCTAACGCTGGGTGCCGAAGGGGTTCATATCTTGATCGATGGAAAATCGACGACTCTGAATCGTGAGCAATTATATGCCCTATTACGCTCCCTACCTGCACACAGACTGTCGCAGGCAGAAGTGATGTATGCAGCCCCGGCCCATTATCAAGTGCGCGGTGCGGTCATCAATCTACGACTACAACAAGCCGATAAACGCACCTCTCCGCATTTGCAAGGTGAACTCTACGGGAGGTATGGACAGCAATACGAGGCCGACTTCGAGCAGCGGGCTTCCATTCTCTATACAGTTCCCCGATTCAGTACCGACCTAATTTATACTCATACACACGGTAAGCTCTATCACACCACCGCCAAAGATGCCTTACATACCCTCGTAACCGGCGCAAGTCGAGCCTTTCGTACTTTGCAAGAAACGCGAGGTCCTTGGCAAACTCACAGTCTACGCTGGGGTGTCGACTATGAAACATTGTCGAAACACCGATTGGCTGTTGTTTACAATGGTAACTTTAAGCAGAGCGATAATCGTTCGATTACATCGGGGACCTACGAGGCTTTTACCGAGAAAAGCAGTCATTCGCAACTTCATAACCTACGGATGGACTATTCGGCTCCTTGGGGCTTAAAGATGGGAGGCGAATGGACTTATTTCCGAAATCCTGACCATGCACGATTGTACAATCCTATGGATAAGAATCTGCTTGCCTTTACCACAGCAAGCAATCAGCACATCGGTGCAGCCAAAGGTTATGCTTCCTATGAACGGTGTTTGAGACATGGCTGGAATGTGAATACCGGCTTGGTATATGCGCATTCTATCGACCGCAGCCGTCAACACTATACAGCATCGGCTGACAATACCTTGCCACTGCCTGAGGAGCTGCACTCGACTCGTCGAGAAACTACACTCAATATCTATGCCGGGCTATCCAAACAGCTGACCGAACGCTTGTCGATGGATGTTTCGCTGGCTGCCGAATTGTTTTGTAACCCTGCGTGGCGTCGTTGGGATTTCTATCCCACGTTGAACATCGGTTATCGTTCCACGGGCGATGGAATGTGGCAATTGGCGGTAAGCAGCGACAAAACCTATCCCGATTATTGGGCTATGCAAGACGCCGTGAGTTATTACGGCAGTAGCTACTCGGAGATACAAGGCAATCCTCAATTGCTTCCCGCCCGTGAATACAGTGCGAGTATCACTCACATCCTAAAGTCTCGATATATCTTCAGGCTGTGGTTTAATCATTACCATAATTATCACACACAAACGCTCTACCAAGCACCCGATAGGTGGGTGGAGATCTATCGCTACATCAACTTCGATTTCCAGCAACAGGTAGGCATTCAAGCCTCTGTACCTCTAAAATGGTTGCCTGCTTTGCAAACACGTATTACAGGACTTGGCGTATGGATGCGTGAAAAGGCTTCTCGATTCTACACACTTCCCTTTGATCGAAGCAAAGTGTGGACAATGATTATGTGTAATACTACCTATACCCCATCGTCACGACTTTCTTTCAATCTCGATGCCATGATTCGCAGTAGGGCTATTCAAGGCACTTACGACTTGCCTGCGTCCGGGCATCTCAATGTGTCGATGCTCTATCGTTGGGCCGGCGAACGTGCCACGCTGCGTTTGTATGGCAACGATTTGTTGGTGACGAATGGCATTCATCCGCGTATCCGCTTCAAAGGTCAATGGGTGAAAAATCGGTACTCTTACTTTCGCGAACTGGGCATATCGTTCACCTATACTTTCGGAAACTACCGAGAAAAGAAGCGTGAACAGACAGACACTTCACGTTTCCGATGAACCGGGAATGTTGAAAAACCGAGAGCGGTGTGGCGATCTGCCACGATTGTCGCACCGTTTTCTCTATTTGCGTAGAGCCAGTTCACGTCTTACCCTGCTGAGACTTTCGGGAGTGATGCCCAGGAACGAAGCGATTTGCTTTTGGGAAATACGCAGTGTTAAGCTGGGGTAAGTGCGGACAAATTGAAGATAACGTTCTTCGGCATCGGCGCTTTGCAACTCGGTCACTCGGCTTTGCAGGGTGGCAATGTGTGTATAGAGCAAGCGAGTGCCAAAGGATTGAAATTCTTCCAAGCATTGTCCCAGTCGATGAATGGCTTCGGGCGAGATGAGTAGCACCCGCGATGGCTCAATGGCCTCAATGAAGTATTGGGACGGTCTACCGAAGTGCACGCTTTCGATGTTGGAAGCAAACCAATGTTCGGGGGCGAAAAGGAGTATGTGTTCCTTGCCCTTCTCGTCTATGCTGTATTGCTTTAGTAAGCCTTGCTCCACGAAAAACGTATGCTTGCACAAGTCGCCGGCTCGCAAAGCAAAGTCGCCCGGTTCGAGGTGCAGCCTGCGACTGTCTTTCAACAAATGATCAATGGCCTCCTCGGGAAGGGCGAGGTTGGTGGTGAGATAGGTGGAGAAGATTGTTTTGTCCATCGAGTCGTTGTGCCACTTATAAAGGTTTACTTACCGAGAGCAAACATAGTGAAAACCGAGCAATTCGCATGCAACCTGTATTTTAACTTCTCTGCAAAAAGAGGGAGAATGCCTGATGGAAATTCGATTCGTCCTATCACAAGAACGACATTATGCCTTTGGAATTCTGCCGATCGAAGTTTGGTTTGTAAGTAGCAGGTCATGAGTTGTATCGTCTGTGTGCCGGTTTGTATAGCTCATGGAACGAATTTTAAGCGAGAATAGGTGTTTATGTGATTTATGATTGATTATTCGCAATCTTGAAACTCGATTATTCTGTACGAGTCACCTTGTGTACACCATAGAGTGGTAGAGAGATGTCGTGCAGCATCCATACATATAGAAACGACCGATGCCGACCTCGGATTGCTCTGTTCCAAAGTCGGCATCGGCTAATTGGGAGAGAGTGAACGCTATGTGCACTCTCCTACTGGCGGATATGTATCACTTCAGTTCGAAAACCACCTTGCCTGCATGAATCAACTCTTCGTGAGAGATGCGATAGCCTTTCAAGGATTTACTTCCCAATGTGACGTTTTTGATGAGTGGCTGATCGCTCTTGGCAACGGCTGATCGGTTGCTTTCGATCACCAGTTCTTTT
>JAXFUC010000148.1:0-21583 GCA_034176395.1 Bacteroides sp.
GACGCAGGTGTGAAGATTCACAAGCCTGTGTCGGGCATCGCCATGGGTCTGATCAAGAATGCAGGCGAAGAGAAGTATGCAGTTCTCTCGGACATCTTGGGCGATGAAGACCATCTGGGCGATATGGACTTCAAGGTAACAGGTACGAAAGACGGTATTACCGCCACGCAAATGGACATCAAGGTCGATGGCCTGTCGTACGAAATCTTGGAGCGTGCCTTGAATCAAGCCCGTGAGGGACGTCTGCACATCTTGGGCAAGATCACCGAAACCTTGGCCGAGCCTCGTGAAGACCTCAAGCCTCATGCTCCTCGCATCGAAACCATGACCATCCCCAAGGAGTTCATCGGTGCGGTGATTGGCCCGGGTGGAAAAATCATCCAAGGCATGCAAGAAGAGACCGGCGCCGTGATCACCATCGAAGAAATAGACGGTGTGGGACGTATCGAGATCTCGGGCAACAATAAGCAAAGCATCGACGGAGCCATTCGCCTAATCAAAGCCATCGTGGCTGTGCCCGAAGTGGGCGAGGTGTACAAAGGAAAGATTCGCTCGATCATGCCTTACGGCGCGTTCGTTGAGTTCCTTCCCGGTAAGGATGGCCTGCTGCACATCTCCGAAATAGACTGGAAACGTTTGGAAACCGTGGAAGAAGCCGGTCTGAAGGAAGGCGACGAAATCGAAGTGAAGTTGCTGGATATCGACCCCAAGACAGGCAAGTTCAAACTTTCGCGCAAAGTGCTCTTCCCCCGTCCGGAGAAGAAAGAAGCCTAAAACATTTGTCGGCGAGGTGGAACGGGGGTGATCTCCAATTGCGAACCATCGGCCGTCGACATGGAAATAAGAAACATCCGCTCTGTTTGCCGCAAGCAAAACAGAGCGGATTTTCCTTTCATTATTGGTCGAAAAACACGAACTTTGCGAAGCATTTGAGCGCAAATACCATTTATAACTAACGATAAACGACATGACAAAAAGTGCATTGCAAATTGCAAGAGCAGCCTACCAGCCCAAGCTCCCCAAAGCCTTGGCGGCAGGCGCGGTAAAGGTTGTCGAAGGAGCTGCCACACAATCGGTGGCCGACCAAGAAGCCATTCAGAAACTATTCCCCAACACCTACGGAATGCCCCTCATTACTTTTGAGACTGCACAGAGTGCACAACTCCCGGCGGTAAACGTGGGCGTGATTCTTTCGGGCGGACAAGCACCGGGCGGACACAACGTGATTTCGGGTTTGTTTGATGGCATCAAGAAAATCAACCCCGAGAGCAAACTCTACGGATTCATCCTCGGTCCCGGCGGACTGGTGGACCATAAGTATATGGAGCTTACGGCCGACATCGTCGAGGAGTATCGCAACACCGGCGGATTTGACATCATCGGCTCGGGTCGCACCAAGCTCGAAGCGGTGGAGCAGTTTGAGAAAGGCTACGAAATCATTAAGCAACTGGGCATCGGTGCGCTGGTCATCATCGGCGGGGACGACTCCAACACCAACGCTTGTGTACTTGCCGAGTACTATGCGGCCAAGAACTATGGCGTGCAAGTGATAGGCTGTCCCAAAACCATCGACGGCGACTTGAAGAACGAAATGATTGAAACTTCGTTCGGATTTGACACGGCTTGCAAGACGTATGCCGAAGTCATTGGAAACATTCAACGCGACTGTAATTCGGCACGCAAGTACTGGCACTTCATCAAGCTCATGGGGCGTTCGGCCTCGCACATTGCCTTGGAATGCGCTTTGCAGGTGCAACCCAACGTATGTATCGTTTCCGAGGAAGTGGAAGCCAAAGATATGTCGCTCGACGACGTGGTGACTTACATCGCAGAAATCGTGGCCAAGCGTGCTGCCAACGGCAACAACTTCGGTACGGTGCTCATCCCCGAAGGACTGGTGGAATTCATCCCGGCCATGAAGCGTTTGATTGCTGAACTCAACGATTTCCTTGCTGCCAATGCAGATGAGTTTGCTCACATCAAGAAGTCCCATCAAAGAGAATACATCATCGGTAAACTTACGCCCGAGAACTCAGCAGTCTACGCCAGTCTGCCCGAAGGTGTGGCGCGTCAGCTCACCCTCGACCGCGACCCGCACGGTAATGTTCAGGTGTCGCTCATTGAGACCGAGAAACTCCTGTCCGAAATGGTAGCAACTAAACTGGCCGAGTGGAAGAAGGAAGGCAAGTTCGTCGGTAAGTTTGCAGCCCAACACCACTTCTTTGGCTACGAAGGCCGCTGTGCCGCACCGTCCAACTTCGATGCCGACTACTGCTACTCTTTGGGATATACCGCTTCGATGCTGATAGCCAACGGAAAGACCGGTTATATGTCATCGGTTCGCAATACGACCGCTCCTGCCGCAGAGTGGATTGCCGGAGGCGTGCCCATCACCATGATGATGAACATGGAGCGCCGCCATGGAGAAATGAAACCCGTAATTCAGAAGGCTTTGGTTCGTTTGGACGGAGCACCTTTCAAGGCCTTTGCCGCCCAACGCGACACATGGGCTGTGCAGACGGCTTACGTGTATCCCGGCCCCATTCAGTACTTTGGGCCTACGGAAGTATGCGACCAACCTACCAAAACCCTGCAATTGGAGCAGGCGAAGTAAGACGATAAACGGCCTTACTCGTCGAGCCGAGGATGGGAGGTGAACCCCTTGTCCATCGGTCGGTCGGGGGTGAAGCTCCTTCATTGCTTCGCCGATTGTTAAGGTCGTCCGCTCTTGCCTCCTCATACAAAACGTGCCGATTCAGTATAGCCACCCTACGCTGATTCGGCACGTTTTACCTTTATAGCCCATGAATCATCCCTCCAAAACACCCTTGCGAGCCATTAAGAACAAGCCTCGAACGCCTCGAGTGCAAAAACGTCGCTCGTCCTCCACGAAGCGTTCGCCCGGACGCAAAGGCCGATCGTCTGCGTCCCAAGGGCTGCGGTGGCTGCTTGCATTGGGGGCGTTGTCGCTGATGGGCGTGGTGGCATACTATTGGTATGCCCGTTCTCATCCCTACCGCGGCCGTTCCTGTCCGGATCAGGAGTACTACCAAGTGTGCTTGCCCGATGGATATAGCATCCACGGATTGGACATTTCGCACCATCAGGGTTTGGTGGATTGGGACGTACTTAAGAAATATCGACAAGGGGCTACCCCTTATCCGATTCACTTTGTGTTTATGAAAGCCACCGAGGGTGGCGATCTTACGGATTCTCGCTTCAGGGAGAATTTCGCCCATGCTTGGCGATGTGGCTTCTTGCGTGGGGCCTACCACTTTTTCACTCCCGGGACGGATGCGGGGAAGCAGGCCGATTTTTTCATCCGAACCGTTAAGCTCGAAGTCGGCGACCTGCCCCCGGTGCTTGACATAGAGGTTAGAGGAAAGAAGCCTGTGGAGCAGTTTCAAGCCGATGCCCTGTTGTGGCTTCGTAAGGTGGAAGCCCACTACGGAGTCAAACCCATCCTATACACCTCTTATAAATTCAAGGAAAAATACCTGAATCATCCCCACTTTGACGCCTATCCCTATTGGATTGCCCATTACTACGTGGACTCGCTTCGCTACCGAGGAGCCTGGCGTTTTTGGCAGCACACCGATGTGGCACGAGTCGACGGCATTGACGAAGCCGTGGACCTCAACGTGTTCAACGGCAGTCTGAGCGAACTCTTGAAACTAACCTTGCAGGCCGATTCCACTGTGTCGGCAGGCCATTCGCCGACTCAGACCGCTTTGTCCGATTTTTGAATGCTTCTAAATCTCAACTCTCATGCGTATCTCCTCTCTTCTTTGTATGGCCGTTTTGCCATTATTATGCAGTTGTCTCAGTTTGGAACAGATCCCATTCACTTACCTGCAACCGGCCACGGTGAGCCTACCGCTCCAAATCACACGGGTCGCGGTGGTCGACCGCACCGGCCTTGCAAACCGCATACCGACCGTCAATCCTTTGGATTCGGCGGGGCTCTTGGCTCCGCTTCGCTTGGCAGGGTTGCCTGCCGTGGCGGTGGAAGCCTTGGCTCAGGAGATGGCCGACCGTCGCTACTTCGACGAAGTGGTGGTGTGCGATTCGGTGTTGCCGGCTCCCCAATCGACTACCGTCCTGCCCACACCTCTGTCGCCGGCGGAGGTCGACGAGCTGCTTGCCCTGCTGCGAGTGGATATGTTGGTGGCCTTGGAAGCCTTGCCCATCGATACTCGCAATCGCATCGGCTTCTTACCCGAATATGGCATCTATCGAGCAACGACCGATGTAACCGTGCGCCCTGCGGTGAGCCTATACACTTCCCATCGTAGCAGACCGCTTACCACGTTGCAACCCACTGACAGTATCTTTTGGGAAACAGTGGGTGGCAGTCTCGACGAGGTGGCTCGAGGCATCATCTCCCACGAACAACTGCTTTGGGAGAGTTCGGATTTTGCCGGAATCTTGGTCATGAAGGAGCTGACTCCCTACCCGGTGACAAGTTCGCGGTTGCTCTACTCCTCGCAAAGCGGCCCTTGGCGCGATGCCTTTGTCTATGCCCGAGAAGGAAGTTGGTCCAAGGCAGCCACGCTGTGGGAGGCCGCATACAAACAGAGCGACAAGCCCAAACAAAAGGCTGTGGCCGCCTACAACCTGGCGGTGTGCCACGAACAAGCCGGTGACATCGGGCAGGCACTGGCTCGGCTGGGGGAAGCCGAGGCTTTGATGCAGCAAACTCGCAAAGCACAGCCCGCTCATTGGGCAAGCTACAAAACCGAGCTTAGCCGGCGATATGAGGTGCAAGCCAAGCTAAATGCACAAATGAGCCGACTGAAACCGTAGTTTTTTGACATTTCGTGAAGCCTCTACCGTTTTTCTGCCTACCTTTGACCTGATAATCATATTCAGGAGGTACGTATGCAACTCAGTCACACATCCCGTTCGGCCATTCAAGAGACCGTTTTCGAGGCCCTTGCACATTTCAACCGAGGAGAGTCGCCGGCCCTTAGCGACCTTCATCTGCAACCGGAGCAAGAGACCGGCAGTCTGTACGTGTATGACGATGACGACCGCCTGTTGGCCAAAGCCACCGTGAGCGAATGGGCCGAGGTCGATGAGGAAAATTTCTGGGGCGAGGTGGAGACGTTGCTGGTTTCGGTGCTTCAAGAACTGCCTGCCGAGCGTTTGGAGCGGGTCAATCTGCTGAAACCCTATTCGTTCACATTGATCGATGCCGAGAAAGAAACCGTGGCCGAACTGCGGTTGGTGGACGACGACACCTTGCTGGTGAACAACGAACTGCTCAAGGGGCTGGACGAGGAGTTGGACGACTTCTTGAAACAACTCTTGGCCAAATAAAGCCGACCTGGGTCGCTTCATTCGCCGGCTCGCCCGGCCGAATTTCCCTACCACATTCACAAGGTTGGCAAACTGCCTACACTTTGCTACCGAAGTGCCCACACTTTGCGACCAAGGTGCCTGCACTTTGCAACCGAAGTCTTTGCACTCGGGACGATGACTTTCGTGTTCGATGGTTTTTGTGTAAGTTTGTCGGCACAAAAACGCTTCGCACCCCTTCATGAATGCATCCACTGAGCAAATACAACCTCTGTACAACGATTTCACAACCTTTTTGAATCGACATTTCGACTGCAAGGTGCAGAAAATCTCGATCAATGCCGGTTTCACCTGTCCCAATAGGGATGGAGCAAGAGGGCGAGGGGGATGCACCTACTGCAACAACCAAACCTTCAATCCCGACTATTGCCACACCGATAGCGATGTGACCCGCCAACTCAACGAGGGTAAGGCATTCTTCGCTCGCAAGTATCCGCAGATGCGCTACTTGGCCTACTTTCAGGCCTACACCAATACCTATGCCGGCTTGGAAGCCCTAAAGCGTTTGTACGAAGAAGCCTTGTCGGTCGACGGCGTGGTGGGGCTGGTCATCGGCACACGTCCCGACTGTATGCCCACCGACCTTTTGAACTACCTGGAGCAACTCAGCCGACAGACCTTCCTACTGGTGGAATATGGCATCGAGACCACCGAAGACACCACCCTTCGACGCATCAATCGTGGTCATAGCTTTGCCGAGACCGTGCGAACTGTGCACGAAACTTCCGAGCGAGGCATCCTCACGGGTGGTCACGTCATCTTAGGCCTTCCGGGCGAGAGCCGCGAACTGATGTTGCAGCATCCGGCCCGATTGTCGGCATTGCCCTTGGTCACGTTGAAGCTGCACCAGCTGCAAATCATTCGAGGCACACGCATGGCCCGTGAGTGGCGCGAGTGTCCCGGCGATTTCTACCCCATAGACACAGCCGAGGCCTACATTGATTTGGCCATCGACTATGTGGAGCGTTTGCGTCCCGACTTGGTGATCGAACGGTTCGTTTCGCAGTCGCCCAAGGAACTGCTCATAGCCCCCGATTGGGGTTTGAAGAACCACGTCTTCACCGCACTCTTGCAGAAAAGGATGCGCCAAAGGGGGGCTTACCAGGGTAGGCTATGGGTCAATTCGGAAAAAAGCCCTACATTTGTCCCGCCTTTTCGGTATACTTAACGACTATACAGTAATCAGTAAATCAGATATGAAACAGAAATCTCTAATCAAAGGAAAGGTACACTACGTGGGAGTGAACGATCGCACGAAACATCTCTTCGAATCCATGTGGCCGTTGCCCTACGGTGTGTCCTACAATTCTTACCTCATCGACGACGAGAAGGTTGCCTTGGTAGATACCGTAGACATTTGCTATTTCGAGGTGTTCCTTCGTAAAATCAAGCTGGTCATCGGCGAGCGTCCCATCGATTACCTTATCATCAATCACATGGAACCCGACCATTCGGGCTCAATCCGTTTGATTCGCCAACATTATCCCAATGTGCAGATCGTGGGCAACAAGCAAACCTTCGGCATGATTGAAGGCTATTACGGACTCACCGATGGACTGCATCAGGTGACCGATGGTGACAGTCTGACGTTGGGACACCACACTTTGCGTTTCTACCTTACGCCCATGGTTCACTGGCCCGAGACGATGATGACCTTCGACGAAACGGATGGCTTGCTCTTCTCGGGCGATGCCTTCGGCTGTTTCGGTACGGTAGACGGTGGATTTCTCGACACGCAGCTCAATCTTGACCGTTGTTGGGACGAGATGCACCGCTACTACTCGAACATTGTGGGTAAGTATGGCGCACCCGTGCAAAAAGCTTTGCAAAAGTTGGGCGGCCTTCCGTTCACCGCGCTCTGCTCCACTCACGGACCGGTGTGGACGGGCGAGAACATTGGCCGCGTGGTGAGCATCTACGATCGCCTTAGTCGTTATGAGGCCGAAGAAGGCGTTGTGGTGGTGTATGCAAGCATGTATGGCAATACCGAGCAGATGGCCGAAGCCATTGCCGAGGAGCTTGGTGCACAAGGCATTCGCAACATCGTGCTGCACAATTTGGCCAAGAGCGACCAATCTTATGTGTTGGCCGACATCTTCCGCTACAAAGGACTCATCATCGGCACGCCCACTTATAGCAATCAGCTTTATCCCGAGGTGGAAGCCCTCTTGTCCAAGATTCTTTTGCGCGAGGTGAAAGAACGCTACTTGGGCACATTCGGTTCGTTCACCTGGGCCGGAGGAGCCATGAAACGCATGGCCGAGTTTGCCGAAAAGAGTAAATTTGAAATCGTAGGTGCCCCCGTGGAGATGAAGCAAGCCATGAAGGAAGATACCTACACACAGTGCGAAGCTTTGGCAACCGCCATGGCCGAGCGTTTGAAGCAAGACCGTTGAACCTCTTAAAAACCCGCATCAGTCATGAGAGTTATCATTCAACCCGATTATCAATCGGTATCTTTATGGGCCGCACACTATGTGGCTGCCAAGATAAAGGCTGCCAATCCCACAGCCGAGAAACCTTTCGTACTGGGCTGTCCCACCGGATCTTCTCCGCTGGGTATGTATAAAGCCTTGATTGACCTTAACAAGAAAGGCATCGTATCGTTTCGTCACGTGGTTACGTTCAACATGGACGAATATGTCGGACTACCCAAGGAACACCCGGAAAGCTACTACTCTTTCATGTGGAACAACTTCTTCTCACACATCGACATTCAGGCCGAGAACACGAATATCCTTAACGGAAACGCACCCGATTTGGCCGAAGAATGCGCCCGATATGAAGAAAAGATACGAAGCTACGGAGGTATAGATCTCTTCCTGGGTGGCATAGGTCCGGACGGTCACATCGCGTTCAACGAACCCGGATCGTCTTTGAGTTCGCGCACGCGGCAAAAGACATTGACCACCGATACCATTATTGCCAACTCGCGTTTCTTTAACAACGACATCAATCAGGTGCCTAAGACCGCGCTCACCGTGGGGGTGGGTACGGTGCTGGCAGCCCGCGAAGTGCTCATCATTGTAAACGGACACGGCAAGGCACGTGCCCTGCGCCATGCCGTTGAGGGTGCTGTGACTCAAATGTGGACCATCAGTGCTTTGCAACTGCACGAGAGAGGCATCATCGTTTGCGACGATGCAGCCACCGACGAACTCAAGGTGGGAACGTATCGTTATTTCAAAGACATCGAAGCGGCTCACCTCGATCCGCAAACGCTGCTGGCTTAAGCCTTGCATCCTATTTATACGTGCGTGGCATCGAAACTTTTTGCAAGTTCGATGCCACGCATTGTTTTTTGAAGACTTATTGGGCGGACGATGTCAAGCCCATCTTGGGCACTTCTTGGCCCGAGTGTTTACCGTGAGGTCGGTAGCCGTAAACCACCGACCCGTTAGGTGTTTAATAAATACCGATGAAGTATTGGTCGGCACCCGACACCGTTTCCGCACCTTTCTGCCCTTGAGGCGAAGTGGAGTTCACGTCGAACGAATAGATATGTCCGGGTTTGCCCACGGGTGCCAAGGCAATGTAGAACTTACCGTTCTTGACAACCGAAGTTTGCCATTGCGTCAGCCAAAGGCCTTCGGGCACTTCCAAGTCCACTGCGGTTTTGTTGATCAGGTCGATACGAGCCACACCCCAGGCCGAAGAGTAGGTGGGCTTCCCGTCCGGGTCTACGCCGATTTGGATCTGATCAAGGTGTTTCTTTTCATAGGGCATGTAAGCAATACCCTTTCCGGCATAGAAGAATCCGTTGCTCGAAGTCTTACCGGGGCGACCCAATGCCTCGTCGAGGCTGAAACGGAAGCTGGAGTCGTAAGCTCCGTTTACCAACTTCACGATGGAGGTTTTTCCGCTGCGGCTATTCACCAGCTGGTAAATCTCGCCGTTTTCGCCCACCTGTTGAGTGGGAGTGCGGTAACCATTGGTCGAACCGGTGGCAACTGTGGTCTCGATGAAGGTTGCGTTCTGGAGCGAAGGATAGTCCACCACCAAGGTCATCGCCTTGTCTGCCTCTGCCGACTTACCGGTTTGTGGGTTGTACTTGCTCAATGCACAGCCATAGTAGAGCTTATTGCCCGAAAGCACAGGGCAGTCGATGCGGGTGATGTGGTAGCCTTGTGCGGCCAGTTGCCCCGGCATGGTTATTTCCTTCGCCTTCACAAAGCCCTCTTTCAGGCTCATGGTGGCAAAATCCAAGATTCCGATAGTCAGCAACATCTTGTGGTGAGTATAAACCTTTGCTTCGGTGTAAACAGGCTCGGCGGTGATGTAGTGCAGCGAACCGACTGCTTCGTTCAGCTTGTAGAAACGCAAGCCTTTTGCACCCAGTGGCACAGATGCGTCGATGGTCTCCAGTTTCTTATAATTGCTACCGCCTTGGAATTCCCATTTGTCCACCGTACCTTGCTGATAGGTGAGACTATATACATACTTCCTATCGCCCGAGAGGAAGATGCGCGAGGTGCGACCGCTACTGATGTGAGCTCCTTTCCCATCGAAGGTAATAAGTCCGGTGCTTACATCCGATACGCCTTGCAAATAGGTTCCCGAGATAGAACCCGAACCGCTGGCGAAGGCCAATTGGAACTCGCTTTCGGTAGTAGGCTGTGGCACCACATTGTTTTCGTTCTTGTCACAGGCCGTGAAAGCCAGTGCCACCACGGTGGGCAGCAACATTTTCTTTAGATTTATCATATACATAGAATTTTGAGAATGGTGATGAATTATAGGAGTTGATAAGTAATCTTACCGAAGAAAGAGCGACCCGGCTTCTGAAGTCCAAAGTTGTCGTACAGTTGCTCATTGAAGATGTTCTTGGCATCAAAGCCAATGGTGATCCGTTTGCCGGGCAGTGTCAATACCAGGCCTATGTTGTTGGAAAGCTGAGCCGGGATGATTTCCAAATTGGTGGCTCCCACATTGGACCAATTGCGATTGAACTTATTGATGTAGCCCAAATTGTAGTGAATCGAAGCACGGCTGCCTCGGCCCACGGGATTCTTTAGATAGTAGGCTACCGATAGATTGCTCTTGAACGAAGGCTCGTTGCGTATCTGCTGTTTGTAGTAGAGATACTTTTCGCCCTTTTTGTTGTAAGGTGTGTTGAAGAGTACATCGAATTTGGAAGCGTTGAGCGATACGGTCAGTGCATCTTTCCACCGATAGTTCAATTCCAGGTCGATTCCCTTGGTGAGCACATCTTCCAGGTTTTCGTAGTAGGTGGTTCCCGTGTTTCCGGGCGTTTCGGCTTGGCGAATCATCCCCTTTGTGTCGCGATAGAATAGCGAGAGGTTGCCTTTGAAATGATGTGCTCCCACCGACCATTCCGTTAGGCTCAACCCGAGGTTGATGTTGAAACTCTGCTCGGCATGTACCGGGCTGGGATTGATGAGGGTCGCAACGTTACCGAAGATTTCGTTCTCATCGGGAAAGCGAATTGCCTTCTCGGCCGACGATAGCACGAAGAGTCCGGGAGTGATGGCATAGGATACCGTGCCACCGAACCCGTTGTATCGTTCGCGTCGTGTGTCGCGTTTAACATCGTAGGTGTTTGTCCCGCTGCCGGTGAGATAAGGCTCGTTGGATGTAACCGCCTGGTAATAATGTTTGTAGAAGAGGTTGGTGCGCAAGCGATGTTTGAAGGCTTGATTCTCGAAGGTCAGGGTGGTGATGTTCTTTTGCAGGTCGCGTGTGTTCTGAAGTGCAGCCAGTGCGGCGGTCAAGTAGGGGTCGGAAATACCTCGATCGAAGTCGTTGAAGAGGTGATTGACAAAGACGGAGTTGTTCTTGTCTATGCGATAGCCCACGTTGGCACGAACGGCCCACGAGCGGTTGGTATTCACTTCGGCTGTCTTGCGGCTGCCTTGTTCGGCTCCCGAGCTGTAACGCACGGGCGAACCGTCGGGATAGCGGATGGGCCCTCTCCAGTCATACTGGATGCCCACCGTGTCGATGGCTTGGTTGCGTTGGTGCGAGTAGGCGGCATCCACCTTGACCGAAAGTCCTTTGAGCCAAAGGTCGTGTTTGTGATAGCTTGCAGCCACCACCCCGGCACGGCGACGGCTGTGGCGATCGCCGAAAACTCGTTGCATGGTTACGCCGTGCTGCACTTCTTTATAGTCGTTGCTTCCCACCAAACTTACGGAGAATCTATCGGCCCACTTCACACCGGCCCATCCCGTTTCGAGGCGCATTCCGTAGGAGCGAAAGGCGTCGTTGAATCGGTTGGCCGTATGCCCACGGGTCAGTTTGCCTTGGTAGTCGATGTGAGTGATTTGTTCTCCCCACACCCGGTAGTCGTTGTCGCTATAATTGTAGAAGGCCGATGCGTTGGCAAACCATCCGCTGCGGGTGCTATGTGCTGCGTTTACGTGTGCCTGATGGCTGTTGAACGAACCGTAAGAGTAGGACAGATCTACGTGACTGCGGTGTTGTTTCTTCATAATGACATTGATGGCACCGCCCAAAGCGTCTTCGGACAGGTGACCGGGCACCACGCCTTTATAAACCTCGATGCGCTCGATGAGCGAGGGAGGGATGCTGTTCAGGGAAAACGAGCGGCCGTAGTTTGTGGCCGGAACACCGTCGATGAACACCTTCACGGCATTGCCCGTGAGTCCGTTTATGTTGTAGTTGATGCGCGAGCCCAGGCCTCCGTCTTGACGAATGCGTACGCCTGCGGTTTGGTCCAGCAGCTCGTTGGTTTGCAAATTGCGAAGTGCCAGTTCCTTGGTGTTGACCACATCGACGGCAAATCCCTTTTCTCGGATTTGTCGGCTTGCACTTTTGCCTTTCACGCTGACCTCTTTCAGGGCAATATCGCCGGCGTCTTGCAGGGTGATTTCAATGTGTTGATGGCCTTTGGCAAAGTCCACCCATTTGTTCACCGGCTTGCATCCCAACGCTTTCACTTCGATCTCGAGTTGCGCTGTGTGGGGGATGTCGGCAATGAGAAAGTGTCCTTTCTCGTCGGTATGCGTATGCAGCTGAAAGTTTTTCACGATCACCATCACCAATTCGGCAGGTTGTCCGTCGGCATAACGCACCTTGCCACGCAGCGTTCCGTCCTTTGGTCGGGGCTGACTATGGAGCGATAAGAACGTGAAGAGCAGGAGGGTGAGGAGGGAAAACAAGCGAGAGCGCAGGAAAGATGCCGCTTCTCGCCCATGAGAAGTTGTATTCATTACTTGATGGTTTCAGCGCACAAAGGTATGAACCGTTTGTCGGCGGCTCAATACATATTTATAATGATTCTTTCTTTTCGATATACCTACAAAAGGGGATGGGCACGCTTGCCTGCTTGGGAGTTGATAGGTAGGTCGATGTCGACGGATTGCAGAGGCGGTAGCCTCCGTTGGCAGATGCGAAAACGGTTCCCGAATCTTCCGCAAATGTTGTACGGTAGCTATGCAAACACCCTGCCGCATGGCCTTGGACGGCAGCGATGCGGCAGGGTGAGTATGGTCGGGCGATGCGCCGTGTGGAGAAGATGACTATGCGCAGTCGCTGTGATGGGGGCGATTACTTATAGCGTTCGGCAAATTCGGTGGAGACGTAGTTGTGCATACTCATGCACACCTCGGCCGAGAAGTCCAGTCCGCAGCGAATCACGCCGTCCCAATCCGATGGGCTGAGATTATCTAAATCGCAGTGGCGAATCCGCTGTCGAAGCAGTCCGAATAGGATGCCGGCGTTGAAATTGTCTCCGGCTCCGATGGTGCTCACGGGCGATAACTGTGGCACTTCGTACACTTGTCGGTGTTGGCGTGTGTACAGTCTGACTTCTTTACCTCCTGCCGTGTAGATGAAGCGAGGGCAGTAGAAAGCAATCTTATCGCGGTAGATGCGGTCGGCATCCTCCATTTGGTACATATTGGCAAAGTCGTCGGCCGAGCCACGCACTATGTCGGCATATTCCAGATTCTCCAAGATGGAGGGAGTCAGCTTCACGGCCTCGTCGCGATGGGCGGCTCTGAAGTTGGGATCGTAGTACACGATGGCGCGTTTCCTTCGTGCTTCTTCCAGCAACTCCACAACCTTGTGGCGCAAGGTGGGGTCGATTACGTAGTAAGACCCCAGCAAAACGATGTCGTCTTCCTCCAAGGTGGGAAAGTCGATGTCGAGCCGATTGGCCGGATAGTCTTTGTAGAACGTATAGGAAGCATCGTTGTGTGCGTCCAGAAATGCCAAGGCTATGGGCGATCGTCGCCCGTGGCAACGGCAAACGTATTGGGTGCTCATGCGGTTGGCCTGCATGAATTCCAGCGTGAGGTTGGCCACCGGGTCGTCTCCGATTTCGGAGATAAATTGCACGGGAACGTTCATGCGCCCCAGCGACACCAGGCTGTTGAACACCGACCCTCCGGGCACGCCGGCCGAGGGACAACCATCTCGGAAGATGATGTCGAACATGGTTTCGCCTATGCCTACTATCTTTCGCATAGCGAGCGAGATTTTTCACCCAGGTAGCCACCGTGGTGACGTTTGGAGTATTCTTCGATGGTGAAGCCGGTGCGCTTCATGGTCTGCACCACCAGTATGTCGCCCATGACCGTCATGACTGTGGTCGATGTGGTGGGAGTCATGCCCAACGTACAAACCTCGGCCGGATGCCCCGTGCAGAGACAAACGTCGGCTTCGGCGGCGAGGGGGCTTTTGGGATTGCCGGTGATGACAATGAACTTCAGGTTTGGGTTCAGATGGTGGGCCAAGCGGGTCAGTTCCACAATCTCTCGGGTCTTTCCGGAATTGGAAATCATGAGCAAAACGTCGTTGGCTTGGAGAATGCCCAAGTCGCCGTGCTGGGCCTCACTGGGGTGGAGGAAGACGGCCGGTGTGCCGGTGGAGCAGAAGGTTGTTGCGATGTTCAAGGCAATTTGTCCGGCTTTGCCCATGCCCGATGTGACCAGCTTTCCGCCTCGGCGGTGTACCTGTTCCACAATCAACTCCACGGCTCTTTCATACGAGTCGTCCACGGGTATGTTCAGCACGGCTTCGGCTTCTTGTTTGAGCAGTGTTTGAATGTCGTTAAGCATTGTTCTAAAGGTTTTTTCATTGCGAAAAGTATGCAAATATCTGCAAAATCCCCCGAACCCCGATGCGTTTCGTAACTTTTTGTCGTCGTCGAGGGTTTGAGCTCGGCGGTCGATGCTTGCACATTCCGTGTCCTGAGCGCGAGAGGGGGCGGGGCGAGGTGTGGGAAGGGGGGCGACAAACTGCCTGCACCCCGTGAGCAAACTGCCTGCACTTTGCAACCAAAGTGTCCGCACTTTGCCGGCGAAGTGCCTACACTTTGCAGCGGAAGTGTTTGTGCTTTGCCACCGAAGCCTTTGCGATCGGTGGCCGAACACTTTGTTGTTTCCAAGGTAGAAAAAGCGTAAAAAAACTATATCAATAAGGTAGGCCCATGCTTTTTTCCTACTTTTGCCGCGACAAATCGAAACACTCAGTTTCCATCAATCAGAGATTATGCAGAAAAACTTGGTGATTGTCGAGTCTCCGGCAAAAGCAAAAACCATCGAAAAGTTCTTAGGAAAAGATTATAAAGTCCTGTCCAGCTATGGTCACATTCGAGATCTGAAGAAGAAAGCCTTCAGCATCGACGTTGCCAATAACTTTGAGCCGGCCTACGAAATTCCTGCCGAGAAGAAAGCATTGGTCAACACACTCAAGGCCGAGGCCCACAAAGCAGACGTTGTGTGGCTGGCTTCCGATGAAGACCGTGAGGGAGAAGCCATCTCGTGGCATTTGTACGAGGTGCTGGGATTGAAACCCGAGCAAACTCGGCGTATTGTGTTCCACGAGATTACGAAGAACGCCATTCTCAAGGCCATCGACACTCCTCGGAGCATCGACCTGAACTTGGTCAATGCACAGCAGGCTCGTCGGGTGCTCGACCGCATTGTGGGCTTCGAGCTTTCGCCCGTGCTGTGGCGCAAGGTGAAGCCGGCTCTGTCGGCCGGTAGGGTACAGTCGGTGGCTGTGCGCCTTATCGTGGAGCGCGAACGGGAGATACAAAACTTCGTCAGCGAAGGCTCCTACCGTGTCATAGCCACCTTGCAAGTGCCCGATGCGCAAGGCAACCCGGTGGAGATGAAGGCCGAGCTGACCCGACGCATCAAGACCCGGCAAGAGGCCAAGGCCTTTCTCGAAGCCTGTGCACGTGCATCTTTCACCATAGAGAGCATTGCCAAGCGTCCGATTAAGAAAACTCCGCCGCCGCCCTTCACCACATCCACCCTCCAACAAGAGGCCGCCCGCAAGCTGGGCTACACGGTGTCGCAAACCATGATGTTGGCACAACGGTTGTACGAATCGGGATTTATCACCTATATGCGTACCGACTCGGTGAACCTATCGCAAGAGGCCACCGGCGGAGCACGTGCAGTCATTGCACAAACCATGGGCGAAGAGTATGTTCACCCGCGGAAGTATCAAACGAAAACCAAAGGTGCCCAGGAAGCCCACGAAGCCATCCGACCCACCTATATGCAGCATGCCACCATCGAAGGAACGGCGCAGGAGAAACGTCTGTACGACCTCATTTGGAAACGAACCATAGCCTCGCAGATGGCCGATGCCGAACTGGAGAAAACCACCGTGCTTATTGCCGTGGGCGGAAGCGGAGAGCAATTGGCCGCTACGGGCGAAGTGGTGAGGTTCGACGGTTTCTTGCGTGTCTACAAAGAATCCCACGACGAAGAGCCCGAAGGCGAAGACGAAGCTCGCTTGCTGCCCCCTTTGAAAAAAGGAACCACGGCCGGCTGTGTTGCTCTCACCGCCACCGAACGATTCACACAACGGCCGGCTCGCTACACCGAAGCAAGCTTGGTGCGCAAGCTCGAAGAACTGGGCATCGGCCGACCGTCCACGTACGCCCCCACCATCTCGACCATCCAGCAACGTGAGTACGTGGAGAAGGGAAACAAAGAGGGCGAGGAACGTAGCTACACCGTGCTGACCTTGGAAGGCGAGGCCGTGCACGAAGCCACCCGCACCGAGGTGGTGGGTGCCGAAAAGGCCAAACTCTTCCCCACGGATACGGGCGTGGTGGTGAACGACTTTTTGACAGACCACTTCCCCGACATCCTGGACTACCACTTTACCGCAGGCGTGGAAAAAGAGTTTGACGAGGTGGCCGAGGGCGAAGCCGAATGGACCGGAGTGCTGAGTAAGTTCTACCAACGATTCCATCCTTCCGTGGAACAGACCCTGGCCACAAAGACCGACCGCAAGGCGGGCGAACGCCTCTTGGGGCAAGAACCGGGCACCGGCAAACAAGTGTCTGTGAAAATCGGCCGATTTGGCCCCATGGTGCAGATTGGCACCGCAGGCGACGAAGAGAAACCCCGTTTTGCCCAGATGAAAAAAGGCCAATCCATCGAAACCATCACACTGGACGAAGCCTTGGAACTCTTTAAACTCCCGCGCACAGTGGGCGAGTTCGAGGGCAAAACCGTAAGCATCGGGGTCGGTAGATTCGGCCCTTACGTCTTGCACAACAAGTCCTATGTCTCGCTGCCCAAAGGCTTGGACCCGCTTGAGATTACGTTGGACGAAGCCCAAGCACTCATCCTCGAGAAGCGAGCCAAGGAGGCCGAACGTCACATCAAAGCCTTCTCGGAAGAGCCGGAGCTGGAGATTCTCAACGGAAGATACGGCCCCTACATCGCTTACAAAGGAAAGAACTACAAGATACCGAAGACCACCGAGCCGGCAACATTGACGCTCGAGGCTTGTATGGAGCTGATCAAAGCGCAGGATGAAAAGACACCCGAGAAACGAACCGCTAAGCGTAAAACCGCGCGCAGCAAATAACTGAAATCCGAGTGCCCCTCTTCCACGGAGGGGGCTCTTTTTTTGTGCTTCGCCACTCATCGGTGCATCCCTTGCCACTGGCAGTCGCATACTCGGTTTTTCTCGGTCGCATCCGACATTCTTCACAGCTTTGTCCGCTGTTTCGTATAGGCACTCCTCGTGTGTCTTGCGTGCGCTTCTCGCATTCCTCCGATGGATTTTCCATGCCTCTCACAGATATTTCCCGAATCTCCTACATACGCCTCTCTTATTCATCGTAAATTCATCCCCTATTCACCACCGATATGAGAAAGCACCTTTTCTTCCTCTTCGTTTGCGTAGCCTTGACCATGCAGGGACAGCGCAAGAACGCTTATTTTGTGAAGCATTTGAAATTTCCGGCAGGCATCGGCATAGAACAAAAGGTAGATATGGCCGCCCGTCTTGTGCCCACTGCGCAACAACTGGAGTGGCAACGGTTGGAACTGACGGCTTTCCTCCACTTTGGCATCAATACCTTTACCGACCGAGAGTGGGGCGACGGTAAGGAATCGCCCGCCCTCTTTAATCCTTCGCAACTGGATGCCGAGCAGTGGGTGCGCGAACTCAAGGCGGCCGGCTTTCAAATGGTTATCCTTACGGCCAAGCACCACGATGGATTCTGCCTTTGGCCCACCCGAACCACCACTCATTCGGTAGCCTCTTCGCCTTGGAAGAATGGGAAGGGCGATGTGGTGAAGGAGCTGCGCACCGCTTGTGAAGCCCATGGAATGAAATTCGGGGTTTATCTCTCGCCGTGGGATCGTCATGCACCCAGCTATGGAGATTCGCCTCGTTACAACGATGTCTTTGTGCAGCAACTGACTGAACTCTTAACCAATTACGGCCAGGTGCACGAAGTTTGGTTCGATGGAGCCAATGCCGAAGGCCCCAACGGACGAAAGCAAATCTACGACTGGGAACGCTTCTACGCCACCATTCGCAGGTTGCAACCCAAGGCAGTGATGGCCATTATGGGCGACGATGTGCGTTGGGTAGGCAATGAACAAGGCCTGGGACGAACCACCGAGTGGAGCTCTACCGTGTTGACACCGGGCATCTACGGCCGTGCCGACGAACAAAACGGCCGGCTTGGCATAGACAATATGTCCAAGGACTTGGGCTCTCGTGAGATGTTGGCCCGCGCCGACGAACTGTTTTGGTATCCCTCCGAGGTCGATGTGTCCATTCGTCCGGGATGGTTCTACCATGCTTCGGAGGATAGTCGTGTGAAGTCGGTGAAGGAATTGGTGGATATCTACTTCCAATCCGTGGGCTACAACTCGGTTTTGCTGCTTAACATACCACCCGATCGCCGTGGACTACTGCACGAAACCGATGTGGCTCGACTTCATGAGTTCGCTGCCTACCGCCGCCAAGCCTTTGCCGAGAATTTGCTCAAGCACCCTCACCGCCGGAGGAAGGGTGGAAGCGGAACCGTTCACCAACTCGATCTCAAGCGGCCGGCAATGGTCAATGTGGTGATGTTGTGCGAAGACATTACCAAGGGGCAGCGTGTAGAGAGTTTCGTAGTCGAAGCCCTGCAAAATGGTGTGTGGCAAGAGGTGGCACACGGCACCACCGTGGGCTACAAACGCTTGCTTCGTTTCCCGGCCGTGACCACTTCGCACCTACGCCTGCGGCTACTCTCCACCCGCCTGTCGGCCAACCTGAGCGAGATGGGCGTGTATTACGCACCGCCGGTGGAAGAGGTTGCTTCCAAAGCCGAGAAGAGTAAGCAACCCCGAAACGATTGGAAGGTGATTTCCACCCGGCCGCTGGTCATCGACCTGGGGCGGACGCAGACCTTACAAGGGTTGGTGTACACACCCACCGACCCATCGGCAGAAACCTTGCCCTATCGCTATACGCTCTCGGTGAGCGAAGACGGGCAAGTTTGGCATGAGGTGATTGCACACGGCGAGCTGGGCAACATCATGCACAACCCTCAGCCCCAAACCTTACGCTGGGAACAACCTCGAGCCACGCGCTTCGTACGCTTCACAGCCACCACCGTTGCAGGCCGACCGGCGCAGGTAAAAGGCGAGGAGTTGAGCCCGATTGCAGAGCCTTGACACCCCGGGTATGAAGAAAAAAGAATGCCGGTTGCAACTTCTCGCATCTTTGTTGCGTCTAAAGAATGAACAACCCTTTAACACAACAAATATGATGAAAACAGTAGTAAGAAAATCCCTATTGGCAGGTCTTTTATTGAGCATGGGCGGTGCCCTCTTTGCGCAGCAGTACACCACACGTCAAGATCGCGTGGATCCTTTTGTGGCCATTAAAGTTTCGGGCAACCCCAAAGTGATTTACAGCCAAGATTCCAAGATGGCAGTGGAGGTATATGGCAATCCCGACTTGGTGAATATCTTGGAAACCAAGGTGGACAAAGGCGTGCTGCTGGTGCGATTCACCAAGAAGAACGTGCGTATCACCGATAGAGACAAACTCGAAGTGCGTGTGTCTGCCCCGCTTTTGAAAGAAGTCTCGCTGGCCGGATCGGGCGATGTGATTTTCCGCACCCCTTTCCGTTCCAACCAAGACTTGACGCTGTCGCTGGTGGGCTCGGGCGATGTGAAAACCGAACTGTTGAGCTGTGCCAATCTAAGGCTGAAACTCGGAGGCTCGGGCGATGTGGAAATCGACAAAGCTGCGTGTGGCAAACTGGCGGCAACGCTTAGCGGTTCGGGCGATCTGCAAGTGGAGTCGGCCGATGTACAGACTGTGGAAGCCACGCTCGTTGGCAGTGGCGACTTGAAGATTGGCAGGGGTAAAGCTCAATGGGCTTCTTACCGTGTCACCGGCAGTGGCGATTTGGAAGCCGAAGATCTCGTGGCTTCGAAGGTGGATGCGCAGGTAACCGGTAGCGGAAGCATTGAATGCTCGGTGACCGATGAGCTGAACGCTCAAGTGACCGGTAGCGGAGGCATCGGCTATCGCGGCAATCCTTCGGTGCTGAATACTTCGCGCCGGGGTGTGAAGCGAGTGCATTGAACCGACCGACCCTTTGAAACATTGAATCCCCCCACGGCTGCACGACGCAGTTGTGGGGGGATTTTCGTCGGTCGGTTGCCGACCGCTGTCGTGCTTGACCTTCCGTGTGTGCCGGGGCCTGTGACCGCCAAGCATCGCAACGGCTTGTGAGGGTGGCGAACGGAGTGCAAACACCCATCCTGCCAAGTGCAAACACTTGGGGAGCAAAGTGCCTACACTTTGGGAACGAAGTGTTTGTACTTTGTGAGCGAAGTGTAGGCACTTTGTAAACCGGCGGGAAGAGCTTGCTCCGACGCTTTTCCGATGGTTTCATTGGTTGTGCAAGGTGTTTTGCTTACATTTGTCCATCTCAACGACTCCTTGTACATGGAAGAAAGAAGCAACTCTCATACATCCGCCCGGCCATCGACCGTGGTTTGTCGTTCGCGGAAGCACGGCATCGTTTACGTAGGCCCTGTATTGGGTCTCTTGATTCTCCCGGTATTGTATCAGATCTTTCCGCTGCCTTGGATGTGGGTGCCCCTTCTTTTGGTGGCCATCTCTTTGCTGACGCACATCCTCAACCTGAAATCCACGAGCTGGGAACTGACCGATGAAGAACTCATTATTCGTTCAGGTTTTTTCTCCTGGCAACGGTTTCATTATGAGATTCACCTCTCGATGATTTACGAAGCCTATTACGAGCACGGGCTGATTCCCAATCTGCTGGGCTACGGACATTTGAATTTGAGAAGAACCGACGGCTCCACGTCTTCGTTTCGCACCACCTGTATGACCTTGCCGGGCGAGATGACCGGAAACATCAACCGCTTGGTGCATCTTCGCAACGAAGCCTTGGCCGCACGCAGTCAAGGTGCGACACCGGCCGGAGGTGGAGGCCTGGCCGATGAATTGCATAAGCTGAGCATCGTGTACGAAAAGGGATTGTTGACGCGCGAGGAGTTTGAACAACTGAAACAACGCATACTGAACGGAGAAACAACCAACGAATCATGACCATAGCATTGGGACAACACAACCGCCTGAAGGTGGTGAAGGAAGTGGACTTCGGTCTTTATCTGGACGGCGGCGATGCCGGCGAAATTTTGTTGCCGAGTCGCTACGTGCCGGCCGACGCACGTGTGGGCGACGAACTGCAAGTGTTCATCTACCTCGACATGGACGAACGATTGGTGGCCACCACCCTCAAGCCTCGGGTAGAGGTGGGGCAGTTTGCTTGTTTGGAAGTGTCGTGGGTCAATGAACACGGTGCCTTCTTGGATTGGGGGTTGATGAAAGACCTCTTCGTGCCCTTCGGCGAGCAAAAGCTGCGCATGCGCAAGGGCGACCGATACGTGGTGCATGCCCACGTGGACGAGGATAGCTATCGCATTGTGGCTTC
>JAXFUC010000149.1:0-49832 GCA_034176395.1 Bacteroides sp.
TGTCTACCCCGATAGCAACGAAGCAAACGTACAGTTGGGCATCTACGGTGCCACCAGTAAGATAGCCATGATAATGGCCATGTGTACGCAGGCCTTTCGGTTTGCTTACGAACCTTTTGTCTTCGGTAAAAGCAGGGAGCAGGATAATAAGGAAATGTATGCACGAGCCATGAAGTTCTTTATCATCTTCACCTTGTTGGGTTTCTTGGCTGTCATCTTTTACTTAGATGTATTGAAGTATCTCATCGGTTCGGATTATTGGGAAGGTTTGCAGGTGATTCCCATTGTGATGATGGCCGAGATATTCATGGGTGTGTACTTCAATCTCTCCTTTTGGTATAAGCTCACCGATGACACACGATGGGGAGCATACTTCTCGCTGACGGCTTGCGCGGTGGTGGTGGTCATCAACCTTTTGTTCATCCCTCGCTACGGATATATGGCTTGTGCCTGGGCGGGCTTTACCGGCTATGCGGTGGCCATGTTGTTGTCTTACTTCGTGGGGCAACGGAAGTATCCCATTGCCTACGATTTGAAAGGTATAGGCAAGTATGTGGCTTTGACCGCTTCACTTTATTTGGTTGGTATGTATTTGCCCATCGAACATACATGGTTGCGATTGGGCTTCCGAAGTGTTTTGTTGTTGCTTTTTGTGGGTTATGTACTCAAGAAGGATTTGCCTTTGCACAGCATACCGGTGATAAGCAGATTTTTTCGGAAATAGGGATTATAGTCTTTCTATCACCCAATGAAATAAAAATAAATGGGAGGCATACAAATCAGTGTATGCCTCCCATTCGTTTATGAAACTTGGTTGTTTACCAAGGTTAGAACTTGATGATTTGAGTCGAAGTTCCGTTGTTTACAAAAGCATTGTCGGCTATTTTGGCCGTTGAGGGTATATGTATCTTCTTCAGACTACGGCAGTTTTCAATGGTATATGCCTCAATGTTCTTGGTTTGCGGATGGAAATATACCTCTTCGACATGAGGCAGATTGCTCAGCCAGTTTTTGTCGGTTGTTTCCACCGCTTTGAGTTTGATGAGCTTGAGCTTATTGGGAACGAAATAGGGTTGCGAACTGTTTTTGAGGTAGACCACGTTATCTATTGCTTCGAGTTCTTTGTTTTCCGGGTCGATGGTTATCTTTTCCAGGTTTTGAATGCGGTCGTTCACACCGCTGGCATTGTCGCCCAAGGTTTGTATATATTTACTCAAATGAAGTTGGGTAATGGTTTCGGATACGGGAGTTTCAAATGCGAGAGAACCTATGTACAGCCCCATAGCCGATTCGGGAATGGTCATTGTGGCGGTAGGATTCTTGATTTGGCGAACGCAGAGTGTACTGTTTTGGTAGGCATATACAAAGGATTCGTCTTCAAAGACCGGACTCATCATGAATTGAGGCACCAATCTATCTTCGTATTGTCCATTGGGTTTCATTTCAAAGACTGTGGTGGTATTGGTGGGGTCGGCTACCATCCATACGCCATCCACGAATGCACAGCTCCATGCATGGCCTCCGACAAACTTGTTTTTGCTGTACATCTCGCCGTTGACCACCAATGCCGGGATGTTTTGTGTATGACATAGGATTTTGAGTAGTCCCGAGAACCCTTGGCAAACTCCTTTTCTGCTTTTCCAAACCGCATAGGGTCGGTTATCGCTGTTTTCGTGCTTAATGTGGTTTTTGGTCCATGCCACAAAGTGTTTGAACACCTCCTTCTGTCCGGAGAGTCCTTGTGCAAGTTTGTCGGCAAAGGCCTTCAGTTCGTCATACTCTTGCGGAGTGATTTCCACATCTACCAGCGGATTGGCTATTTCGGGTTTCACTTTCTTCATAAGTGTGTACCAAGCTTGTGCTCCGTCTTTGTCGAGAAGTTGTGGAGTTTCTGTTTCCGAGGTTCGATTTTCATTTTTCTCGATCTTGGAAGAGCAAGAAGAGATTTGTGTACAAAGGGCAATTCCCAAGAAAAGGGTAATAAGAAGATGATTTCTCATGGGTTAGATTCGTTTTTAAAGGTTAATTCGGGGCGCAAAAATAGCAAACATTGCTTGTAGTCGAATAACTACAATAAAGTATTTTGTGAGGTTTGAATATGGATTATCGATAAATGTAAAGATGAGTAATTGTTTTTATTCCATTTTCGTTTGTTTCATGAAAAGGTAGGCAAATGCTTTTGTTTGATTTTCGTTTGTTGGGCATGACGAATGGTTTTACCTTTGCCTTTGTGAGCAATGTGTTCACGCTTCCTACCTTGCAACCGTTTGTTTTTCTCGGGCCGGTTAAACAATTTCTCGTCCGGCTGCATTTTTATTGCAACGATGAATCAGCAACGGAGCTTGTCAGGTCCTATCATTTATCAATTCAAAAGTATTATGTCACTTTCATTAAGAAGAAAATCCATCATCCGAAGTTTCTTTCGCGAGTATTTCGATCTCAAGAAAGACAAAGACAATGAGCTTGAAGCTGTCGACTCGATACGAAAGGGTGTCGAGTTCAAAGGAGCCAATTTGTGGATTCTCATTTTGGCAATCTTCATGGCATCTTTGGGACTCAACGTGAATTCCACAGCTGTTATCATAGGCGCCATGCTTATTTCGCCTCTGATGGGACCGATTATGGGAATCGGGCTATCGGTGGGTCTGAACGACTTCGAGTTGATGAAGCGTTCGTTCAAAAGCTATTCACTGACCACATTGTTCAGCATCACCACGGCCACCGTTTATTTCTTGATCACTCCCCTAAGCGAAGCACAATCCGAACTCTTGGCACGCACCTCGCCCACCATATACGATGTGTTCATCGCTCTTTTGGGTGGATTGGCTGGACTCATTGCACTCTCCAGCAAAGGCAAGGGCAATGTGATTCCCGGTGTGGCCATTGCAACGGCCTTGATGCCCCCGCTTTGTACGGCAGGCTTTGGACTTGCTTCGGGAAACATACATTATTTTCTCGGTGCCTTTTACCTCTACTTCATCAATTCGGTCTTTATAAGTTTCGGAACTTACTTGGGTGTGCGCACGATGCACTTCCGTCAAAAAGAGTTTGTGGATAAGAATCGCGAACAATTTGTTCGTCGTTCCATTGTGTTTGTCGTGTTGTTAACCTTGTTGCCGGCTGTATACCTCACTTACGGGATTGTGAAAAGCACACTGTATGAGGTTGCTGCCAATAGGTTTATTTCAAACGAACTGAGCTTTGAAAAGACACAGGTCTTGGACCGCAAGGTGAACTACGAAACGAATGAAATACAAGTGGTACTCGTAGGCGATAAGGTGGACGAGGAAAAGATAGAACTTGCCCGACTTAAATTGGCCGATTATCAACTGGAATCCACCAAACTCAGTGTTTTCCAAGGCACCAACGAAGATGGTATAGACCTAAGTTCGGTGCGTTCCATGCTGATGGAAGACTTGTATAAGAACAATGAAGAGCGATTGCTTGCCAAGCAACAACGTATCGGCGAGTTGGAAAAACAGCTCGAAAGACACCAAGAGTACGACAATATGAGCAGAACCATCGTACCCGAGTTGCAAGTGCTCTATCCCACCCTCTCCTCGCTTTCCATCTCCAGAGCCATTGAGGTAGAATCCAATACACTGAAGAGCGATACCATGGCTTTGGCCGTATTGAAGTTCAGCAAACCCCTTTCCGAGGCCGATAAGCAACGCATAGGCGACTGGTTGAAGGCTCGTACTCGGGTGAATAAGGTGAAGTTGGTGGTGAGCAATTGAGCTTAGACCGACGCATCAGCGATGCATCCATAAACGCAGCAGGGGCAGTTACCACGGTAGCTGCCCCTGCTTGCATTGTGTTGCGTATGCGATTAGTTTTTTCTCTGTCCCTTGCGTCCGTAGAAAAACATGAAGTAGCAGCCGATGATGACAAAAGGCAAGCTCAGCCATTGCCCCATGTTGAAAGTCATACCATCTTCAAACGCCTCTTGATTCTCTTTGATAAACTCCACGAAGAAGCGGAAGGTAAAGATGGCCGTCAGGCAGAGCCCGAAGAAAAATCCACGCGGCAAGCTTCGGCTGCGTGTGCGATACAAATGGAGCATGACGAAGAACAGCACCAAGTAGGCCAAGGCTTCGTACAGCTGACCCGGGTGACGAGGCACTTGGTCGATGCGTTCGAACACGAAAGCCCAAGGCAAATCGGTGGGTAGGCCTATGATTTCAGAATTCATCAGATTGGCCAAACGAATGAAACAAGCGGTGATGGGCGTAGCCACAGCTATGATGTCGACCACGTCGATATAGTGCATCTTCACCTTACGGGCATAGAACCACAAACTGATCATTAAACCCAACGTACCGCCGTGACTGGCCAGTCCTTGGAAACCGGTGAATTTCCATCCTCCATCGGGCAGGAAGCGAATGGGCACAAACATTTCGATCAATCCGTGAACGCTGGTGAGGAAGTAGTCCGGGTCGTAAAAGATACAATGTCCCAAGCGAGCACCCAGGAGGATGCCCACAAAAGCATAGAGAAACAAGGGTTCGAATTTATCGTCGCCCAGCTTCTTGTCTCGATACTGATACTGCACCACTAAATAGGCCAAGGCTATGCCTACTACCCACAACAGTCCGTAATAACGCACTGAAAATCCGAAGAGATTGAATAGTTCGGGATCGGGGTTCCAATGAATGTGACTCATGATTATCGGTTTAAGAGTTTAACATGGAGGGGTAAAGTTCGTGCAGCAAAGCCCATGGGTGTTATACGTTGAAGCGGAAGTGCATGATGTCTCCATCTTGCACCACATAGTCTTTGCCTTCCACACCCATTTTTCCGGCTTCCTTGACGGCTGCTTCCGAGCCATATTGTATAAAATCGTCGAACTTGATGACTTCGGCGCGGATGAATCCTTTCTCAAAGTCGGTGTGGATAACTCCGGCGCACTGAGGTGCTTTCCATCCCTTTTCGTAGGTCCAAGCACGTACCTCTTGCACACCGGCTGTGAAATAGGTTTGCAGGTTCAGCAGGTTGTAGGCCGATTTAATGAGGCGTGCCACGCCCGACTCTTCCAAACCCACTTCGGCAAGAAACAGCTGGCGATCTTCGTAGGTTTCCAGTTCGGCGATGTCGGCTTCGGTGCGTGCGGCTACGATGAGTATTTCGGCCTGTTCGTCTTTCACCGCTTCGCGTACACGCTCCACATAGACATTGCCTTTGACGGCACTCTTCTCGTCCACGTTGCACACGTACATCACCGGCTTGGAGGTAAGGAGAAAAAGTTCTCGAGCTATCTTCTGCTCGTCCTTGGTTTCAAAGGTCACGGTGCGAGCCGAGCGTCCTTGCTCCAAGGCTTCTTTGTATCTGAGCAACACTTCGTAGGTTTGCTTGGCCGTTTTGTCGCCTCCCGTCTGTGCTTGCTTTTGGACGCGCTGGATGCGAGCTTCGATGGTTTCCAAATCCTTCAGCTGAAGTTCGTAATCGATGATTTCTTTGTCGCGAACCGGGTCCACGCTTCCGTCCACGTGAGTCACATTCTCATCGTCGAAGCAACGCAAAACGTGGATGATGGCATCGGTTTCACGTATGTTGGCAAGAAACTTATTCCCCAATCCTTCGCCTTTGCTGGCACCTTTCACCAAGCCTGCAATGTCCACGATCTCCACGGTAGTGGGAACGATGCGTTGCGGATGCACCAGCTCGGCCAGGCGGTTGAGCCGTTCGTCGGGTACGGTGATCACGCCCACATTGGGTTCGATGGTACAGAAGGGGAAGTTTGCTGCTTGTGCCTTCGCATTGGAAAGGCAGTTGAATAGGGTCGATTTGCCCACGTTGGGCAAGCCCACGATGCCGCATTGTAATGCCATTGGTCGGTAAGTTCTTACGTGTTGATTTGAGTGTCAATATACTGCTGCAAAGATATACAATCTTTCCGAATAGGCCAGCATCGGCTTTCGGGCAATGCCCGAACCGGGAATGCCGGTTAAGCTCGAAGGACGCGATGCCTTTGTCCATTGTCCATACCCACGAAAACAATCGCTTGCACTCGATTTACAAACTGCCTGCACTTAGCTCGGTAAGTGCCCACACTTTGGTCGCAAAGTGTTTGTGGTTTGTCGGCAAAGTGTTTGTACTTGGTTTGCCCGTCGCCTGCACCTACTTCATCGTCTGCCCAATTCGGCGGGAGAAGAAATAAAAACTCGGTTCGACGGGCAGAAACACAATGGGTTGACCAAAGTTCGGCCCATCTCGATATGTATCGACGGTCAAGGTGTACATTTGCTCAGAAATGTCGGTTATCACTTGGTTGATATGCCCCTTTATTCTTACCTTGCATGCCGGAATATACTGAGAGTCTTACAAAATGTAACCTTTGAAAAAACACAAACAATCCATGAAAATTGCACTGACACAATTGCCTTCCTATCCTACTTTCGTGGAAGGAATACGCCGAGCGCCCGACCGTGGCTACACATTGACCCCCGAACAAACGCTTACAGCCTTGAAGAACGCCTTGCGTTACATTCCCCAAGAGTGGCATGAACGGCTGGCTCCCGAGTTCTTGGAAGAGCTGCGTACCCGAGGACGTATTTACGGCTATCGTTTCCGCCCCCAAGGCGACCTGAAGGCCAAGTCCATCGACGAATATCGAGGACGCTGCATCGAGGGCAAGGCCTTCCAGGTGATGATTGACAACAACCTATGCTTCGACATCGCACTCTACCCTTACGAATTGGTGACCTACGGCGAAACAGGGCAGGTGTGTCAAAACTGGATGCAGTACTTGCTCATCAAGCAATACCTCGAAGAGCTGACTCAGGATCAAACCTTGGTCATCGAGTCGGGTCATCCTCTGGGATTGTTCCGCTCGCGCCCCGATGCTCCCCGGGTCATCATTACCAATTCGATGATGATAGGGCAGTTCAACAACCAGCACGATTGGCACATCGCAGCCCAAATGGGGGTGGCTAACTACGGACAGATGACTGCCGGAGGATGGATGTACATAGGGCCACAAGGCATAGTACACGGCACTTTCAACACATTGCTCAATGCCGGCCGCATGAAACTGGGCATTCCGCAAGACAAGGATTTGCGCGGACATCTCTTCGTGTCTTCGGGTCTGGGGGGAATGAGCGGTGCTCAGCCCAAGGCGGCCGATATAGCCGGAGCCGTTTCCATTACGGCCGAGGTGGACTATTCGCGCATTCAAACACGGCATTCCCAAGGCTGGGTGGGCAAGGTTACCGACAGCGTATCCGAAGCCTTTGCCATGGCCGCTTTGGCTCTTGAGCAGAAAGAACCATGTTCCATTGCCTACCATGGCAATGTCATAGACTTGCTGGAGTATGCCGAGCGAGAGAACATACACATCGAGCTGCTTTCCGACCAAACTTCCTGCCATGCCGTCTATGAAGGTGGATACTGCCCGGCCGGAATCAGCTTTGCCGAACGCACCAAGCTGTTGCACGATTCGCCCGATGAGTTCCGCCGACTTGTCGATGCTTCGTTGCGCCGACACTTCGAGGTAATCAAGAAGCTGGTGGCACGAGGCACTTACTTCTTCGACTACGGAAACTCGTTCATGAAAGCCATTTACGATGCCGGGGTAAAGGAAATATCTCGCAACGGTGTGGACGAAAAGGATGGATTCATTTGGCCCAGCTATGTGGAAGACATCATGGGTCCCGAACTGTTTGACTACGGCTACGGCCCATTCCGATGGGTGTGTCTCAGTGGCAAACACGAAGACCTTATCAAGACCGACCGCGCGGCCATGGAGTGTATCGACCCCACACGTCGCGGACAAGACTTGGACAACTACAACTGGATTCGCGATGCGGAGAAGAACCAACTCGTTGTGGGCACGCAGGCACGCATCCTCTACCAAGATGCGTTGGGGCGAATGAACATAGCCTTGCGCTTCAACGAAATGGTGCGCAATGGTGAAGTGGGCCCCATCATGCTGGGACGCGACCATCACGATGTGAGTGGTACCGACTCGCCATTCCGCGAAACGTCCAACATCAAGGACGGAAGCAATGTCATGGCCGATATGGCTGTTCAATGCTTTGCCGGCAACTGTGCACGAGGTATGAGCCTGGTGGCACTGCACAACGGAGGCGGTGTGGGCATCGGAAAATCGGTCAACGGAGGCTTCGGCATGGTGTGCGACGGCAGTGAGCGTGTGGACGAGATTTTGCGATCGTCCATGCTTTGGGACGTGATGGGCGGCGTGGCACGTCGCTCGTGGGCACGCAACGCACATGCAGTGGAAACCTGCGAATCGTTCAACCTCTCGCACCGAGACGGCTATCACATACTCATACCGCAGATGGCCGATGAGGATTATCTGAAAACCTTATTGAAATCATAAACAAATCATTCATCAATCATAAAACAAATACCTATTATGAGCTGGAACAGAATTATGGAGTGCGTGCCCAACTTCAGCGAGGGACGCGACTTGCAAAAGATTGAGAAAATCGTAGAACCCTTTCGAGCCAAGGCCGGAGTTAAACTCTTGGATTATAGCAACGACGAAGATCACAACCGATTGGTGGTGACCGTGGTGGGTGAGCCCGAAGCCTTGAAAGAGGCAGTCATTGAAGCCATTGGCGTGGCGGTAAACCTCATCGACCTGAACAAGCACAGCGGACAACATCCGCGCATGGGTGCGGTGGACGTAGTGCCCTTCATTCCCATCAAAGGCACCACGATGGAGGAAGCCATTGCCTTGTCCAAAGAAGTGGGGGCACGTGTGGCCGAGCTGTACAATCTCCCGGTATTCCTCTATGAGAAATCGGCCTCGGCACCCCATCGAGAAAACCTGGCTGCAGTGCGCAAGGGCGAATTTGAAGGTATGGCCGAGAAAATCAAACAACCCGAATGGACACCCGACTTCGGACCGGCAGAACGCCACGCCACGGCCGGTACGGTGGCCATCGGTGCACGTATGCCCCTGGTGGCCTACAACGTGAACCTCAACACGGGCGACCTTTCCATTGCCGATGCCATTGCCAAAAAGGTACGCTTCTTGGGAGGTGGACTCCGCTTCTGCAAGGCCATGGGTGTGGAACTGACCGACAGAGGCATCGTGCAGGTATCCATGAATCTTACCGACTATACCAAAACGGCCGTGTATCGAGCCCACGAAATGGTACGTATGGAAGCACAACGCTACGGCGTGTCGGTGGTGGGTGCCGAGGTCATCGGTCTGGTGCCCATGGCGGCTTTGGTAGATGCAGCTTCCTACTATTTGGGCTTGGAAAACTTCTCCATGGAACAAATCTTGGAGTCGAGAATCATGGAATAATCCGTTCCAAGTGCATAGACTTATGAACAAGTATTTACTCATTCGAAACGCTCACATCCTTACCCCACTGGGCACAACAGCTCGGCGGGGCAAGGAAATGAGCGAACTGTTGGACATTCCCTGCGGAGTGGTGGAAATCGCCGAGGGAATAATTACCCACGTGGGTACAGCACCGTCGGGACGTCTGCCAAAGGATGCCACCGAGCTGGATTTGAAAGGCAAGGTGTTGCTGCCCGGTTTCGTCGATTCGCATACACATTTGGTTTTCGGAGGATACAGAGCCGACGAATTCATTTGGCGCATGAACGGGGAAAGCTATATGAGTATCATGGAGCGAGGCGGGGGCATTGCATCGACCGTGAAAGCCACGCGAGCGGCTTCGCACGAGGAGCTGAAAGCCAAGGCCGAAGGCTATATCGACCGCATGAGTCGCATGGGAGTCACCACCGTGGAGGCCAAGAGCGGCTACGGATTGGATCGTGATACGGAACTGAAACAGCTGGAGGTGATGCAGGCACTGGCCACCGATCCCCACCGAAAGGTAGATATCTCGACCACGTTTCTCGGTGCACACGCCGTTCCGGTGGAGTACAAAGGACGGGAAGAGGCCTATGTGGATTTCCTCATTGCAGAGATGTTGCCCCTGGTTCGTGAACGAGGACTGGCCGAGCACTGCGATGTGTTCTGCGAAAAAGGGGTGTTCACCGTGGAGCAATCACGGCGTTTGTTACGTGCCGCCCAAGACTTAGGTTTCGGGGTGAAGCTGCATGCCGACGAAATTGTTTGCTTCGGAGGTGCCGAGCTAGCGGGCGAGCTGCGGGCACTCAGTGCCGATCACCTGCTGCAAGCCTCGGACGAAGGTATCGAAGCCATGGCTCAAGGAGGCGTGGTGGCTACCCTTCTGCCCCTGACCGCCTTCACCCTGCGCGAGCATTTTGCACGCGGACGGGAGATGATAGACCGTGGTTGTGCCGTGGCCTTGGCCACCGACCTCAATCCGGGCAGTTGTCACTCAGGCTCCATCCCTCTGACTTTCGCCCTGGCCACCATCTATATGCACTTGAGTGTGCCCGAGGCTATCACGGCCTTGACGCTCAACGGAGCGGCAGCCATAGGCAGAGCCGACCGGATTGGCAGTATCGAGGTTGGTAAGCAAGGGGATTTGGTGGTGCTGGATAGTGACAATCCCAACGTATTACCCTATTATACAGGTATGAACTCCGTGTTGCACACCATCAAGTGTGGGCACGTTCTATTTTAAAACATAAACCCTTAAAAAACGAAAGACCATGTTGACAGAACTTACCATTCAATCATTCATAGACAAAGTAGCAGGTAGCGATCCGGTTCCCGGAGGCGGAAGCGTATCGGCCCTCAACGGTGCATTGGCTTCGGCTTTGGCTGCCATGGTGGCCAATCTTACCGTCGGACGCAAGAAGTATGCGGAGGTCAACGACTTGATGGAGCAGCTTGCCGCGCGTTTTTCGGCGCTCACACCTCGGTTGATAGCCGATGTAGATCGTGATTCGGAAGCATACGACCGAGTGTTTGCAGCTTTCAAGCTTCCCAAGGATACGGACGAAGAAAAGGAAGTGCGCAGCGAAGCCATCCAACGAGAAACAAAGTATGCGGCCCAAGTGCCCATGGAAGTGGCACGAGCGGTGAGCGAAGTGCTTCCGTTTATCGAAGAGGTGGCACGCAAAGGCAATAGCAATGCCGTGACCGATGCTTGTGTATCCATGATGTGTGCCCGTACGGCCATCTTGGGAGCCTTACTGAATGTGCGCATCAACCTTACTTCCATCAAGGACGAGGATTTTGTGCAGAGCATGGCCGCAGAAGCCGATAAGTTGGAGCGTAATGCCATCGCAGCCGAGCAAGTGTTGCTGGATTACGTGAAGACTGTTTTTTGATTGAGATTAACCCTTGAATACATACCATGGAGAATATTTATAGAATAGGTACGGGAGATTTGACTTTTGGACTCATTGATCGCATCCTGACCGAAGGAATCAAATTGGAACTCTCGCCCGAAGGCGAGCAGCGCATCAAGCATTGTAGGGACTATTTGGACCGAAAGATAGAAACTTCGGATGTGCCCATCTATGGAATCACAACCGGATTTGGGTCGCTTTGCAACAAAAGTATCTCGCTCGACGAGCTTGGCACTTTGCAAGAAAATCTCATCAAGAGTCACGCTTGCAGTGTAGGTGTGGAAGTAGACCCCGATGTGGTTAGACTGATGTTGTTCTTGAAAGCCTATGCCCTCTCGTTGGGTCACAGCGGTGTACAGGTCATCACCGTGAAACGTATCATCGAGTTCTACAATAACGATGTGCTACCTGTGGTTTACGATCGTGGTTCGCTCGGTGCATCGGGCGACTTGGCACCTTTGGCCAACCTCTTCCTGCCCTTGATTGGGCTGGGTGAGGTGAGGCACCGAGGGATCAAACGTCCTGCTGCCGAGGTGTTGGCCGAGTTCGGTTGGCAGCCGGTGAAACTGATGAGCAAGGAGGGACTGGCCTTGCTCAACGGCACACAGTTTATGAGTGCCAACGGTGTGTATGCCCTGTTGAGAGCCCAAAAGCTTGTACAGAAGGCCGACCATATAGCCGCTCTTTCGCTGGAGGCTTTTGACGGACGCATCGAGCCGTTTATGGATTGTTTGCACCGCATCCGTCCCCACCAAGGACAGATCGAAACGGCAGCCACCTTCCGTCGTTTGCTTGAGGGTAGCGAAATTGTGGCTCAGCCCAAGAAGCACGTGCAAGACCCTTATTCGTTCCGTTGCATTCCGCAGGTGCATGGAGCCACCAAGGACACGATTCGTTACGTTTCATCGGTTTTACTGACTGAGATCAATTCGGTAACCGACAATCCTACGGTTTTCCCCGACGAAGACTTGATTTACTCGGGAGGTAACTTCCACGGCCAACCCTTGGCCTTGGTGTTTGATTTCTTGGCCATTGCCATGGCCGAATTGGGCAATATCTCCGAGCGTAGGGTGGCACAGCTCATCCTCGGATTGCGGGGGCTTCCCGAGTTCTTGGTGGCCAATCCCGGTCTGAACTCGGGATATATGATTCCTCAATACGCCGCTGCGGCCATGGTGAGTCAAAACAAAATGTATTGCCACTCGGCTGCCAGCGATTCCATTGTTTCGTCAAACGGGCAAGAAGATCATGTGAGTATGGGAGCCAATGCAGCCACCAAACTTCATAAGATTCTCGATAACCTGGAGCATATCTTAGCCATTGAACTGATGAATGCAGCCCAGGGAGTCGATTTCCGCTGCCCTCTAAAGACGTCGCCTCTGCTTGCCGGCTTCCTGAAAGAATATCGCAAACGGGTGGCATTCGTTAAGGAAGACATCGTGATGTATAAAGAGATACAAAAGACGGTGGACTTCATTCGCGAATGGACTCCGGAAGCATAAGCTACACATTGTATTGAACACCAAGGGCCGCAGCGGACAGTGTCCACTGTGGCCCTTGATGTTTTCAGGCAGATGAATGGGTGCTGAGTCAATGCTGAGCAGCTCACTCGCAGGTGCTCGGCGGTTATTCGTTGCGTGCGGTCATCGAATCCAAAAACTCCACCAACTTGGCAACGGCTCGTGCTCGGTGGCTGATGCTGTTCTTCACCTCCTCGCCCAACTCGGCAAAGCTTTGTTCATAGCCATCGGGAATGAAAACCGGATCGTATCCGAAACCTTGTTCTCCTTTGGGCTCGGTGGCTATTCGCCCCTCGACAATTCCTTCAAAACGATGTTCTGTGCCGTTTATAAGTAGCGAAATGACGGTGCGGAAGCGTGCGTGTCGATGCGTCTTTCCTTCCAATTCGTGGAGCAATCGCTTCATATTGGCGCTCGAATCGTGGCCTACTCCACCGGCATAACGAGCCGAGTAAACCCCGGGTGCCCCGCCGAGTGCTTCCACTTCCAGACCGGTATCGTCCGAAAAACAGTCCAGTCGATAGCGTTCATGTACGTAGGTGGACTTCAGCAGAGCGTTGCCTTCTAAGGTTTCGGCTGTTTCGGGAATGTCCTCCAGGCAGCCGATGTCTTGCAAACTCAAGAGTTCTATTCGAGGATCGAGCACGGCCCTCACTTCTTTCAGTTTATGGGCGTTGTTGGTGGCAAAAACAAGTTTCATGAGCGAATGGGTAAATATGAAGCCTCGATGAGGCAAGTGTGAAACAAGACGCACCGCATGGCTCTGTGTTCGGATGCTTCATGCGGTGCGTCGATATGTTTAGAATGGTTTACTTGACTTTCAAAGGGTCGAATCCTTCGCCGTAAACACCGATGACCGAGCTTTGAGAGATAAATGCATCGGGGTCGATGCTTTTGACCAAACGGAAGATATCGAAGGATTGACGCTTCTTGGCCAACACCACCAAGACTTTCGATTCGTTTTTGCTATACCAGCCGGTGCCGTCGAGTACGGTAACACCGCGCCGTGTTTCGCGGATGATGCTATCGGCAATCTCTTCGTACTTCTTTGAGAAAATGAAGAATTGTACCGACTGCCGGGCACGGTTGACCACCCAGTCGAGCACCAAACCGATGATGAATAGCGTCACAAATCCAAAGATAACGCGCTTCCAGTCATGGAACACGAAGTAGCAAGTGGTGATGATTACCACGTCGCACAGCATAATCATACGACCCAGCGATACGTCCTTATACTTATTGACCACGGCTGCAATGATGTCTGTACCCCCGGTGCTACCGTTGTAGGTGAAGACAATACCCAGCCCGAATCCGCAAATGACCGCCCCGATGATGCAGGCCATGAAGTCTTGTCCCGCTCCGAGCAGCAACGGCTTCAAACTTCCTCCCACCATGGCATGGTCGGGGGTAACGACGTAGGTGTCTATGACTGCCTGGAATCCCCAAAGCATCAGCGTCATGATACCTATGGCATACATGGTCTTGATGCTGAATCCCGGGCCGAGAACCTTGATGGCCATGGTTATCAACACCGCGTTGATGATAAAGTAAGAGTTTTGGATGGGGAAACCGGTTGCATAATAGATGATGGCCGAGATACCCGTTGCTCCTCCGGTTGTGATTTGATAAGGAAGCATGAAGGCTGCCCATGCCATGCAGTAGCAAGCCAGACCGAAGGTGATGTAGCCATAGTCTTTCAACGTGCGAAACACTTCGGCTTTGGTGAATTGACGCATAAAACAGATTGTTAGTAAGGTTAAACGACGATATTGATAATTTTCTTTGGAACAACAATGACCTTTTTCGGGTTTCGTCCTTCCGTCCACTTCGCAGCCCGTTCGTCTGCCAGTACGGCGGTTTCGATGGCTTTGGCGTCGGCATCTGCGGGAAATTCCATGTTGAATCTCGCCTTGCCATTGAACGAAACGGTGTAGTTCACCGTGCTCTCCACCAAGTGTTCTTCGTTGTAGGCAGGCCACTGGGCGTCGCAAATGCTGGTGTTATGACCCAAGTTGTGCCACAATTCTTCGCAAACGTGAGGAGCAAACGGAGCCAGCACCACGACAAGCTGTTCCAAGATGGCTCGTTTGGTGCATTTCAGTCCGGCCAATTCGTTCACGCAAATCATGAATGCGCTGACCGAAGTGTTGTAGGAGAATTGCTCAATGTCTGCCGTTACCTTTTTGATGAGTTTATGCAGGCTCTTGAGTTCTTCGGCCGTTGCCGGTTCGTCCGTTACCGTCCACGCGCCCGAGCGGTCGTAGTAGAGTGTCCAGAACTTGCGCAAGAAGCGATGAACACCATCTATCCCGTTCGTGTCCCACGGCTTGGACTGCTCCACCGGTCCTAAGAACATCTCGTACATACGCAATGTGTCGGCTCCGTAGCGTTCGACAATCATGTCGGGATTCACCACGTTGAACATGGATTTGCTCATCTTTTCGACTGCCCACCCGCAAATGTACTTGCCGTCTTCGAGAATGAATTGGGCGGTGGCATACTCCGGTCGCCAGGCTTTGAAGGCTTCCACATCGAGCTGGTCGTTGGTCACGATGTTCACATCCACGTGTAGCGGAGTGGTGTCATATTGATCTTTCAGCCCCAAAGACACAAAGGTATTGGTGTCTTTGATGCGATAGACGAAGTTGCTGCGCCCTTGAATCATGCCTTGGTTCACCAGCTTTTGGAACGGCTCCTCGGTCACTGCCACGCCCAAGTCAAAGAGAACCTTGTTCCAAAAGCGTGAGTAGATGAGGTGTCCGGTGGCATGTTCGGTTCCACCCACATAAAGGTCGACGTTCTTCCAATAGGCAGCCGCTTGCGCATCGACCAATGTCCGGTTGTTGTGCGGATCCATATAGCGCAGGAAGTAGGCCGATGAACCGGCAAAGCCGGGCATGGTGTTCAGCTCCAGTGGGAACACCGAGCGATGGTCTATCATGCTGTTGTCGACCACCTTGCGGTTGACCGTGTCCCAAGCCCATTGTGTGGCGTGTCCCAAGGGAGGTTCGCCCGTTTCGGTGGGTAGGAATTTGTCCACCTCGGGCAGGCACAACGGCAGTGCGCTTTCGTCGATCATGTAAGGCATTCCGTCCTTGTAGTACACGGGGAATGGCTCGCCCCAGTAGCGTTGGCGCGAGAAGATGGCATCGCGCAGGCGGTAGTTCACCTTGACGCGTCCCAATCCATGACGTGCCACATATGCTTTGGTGGTGGCTATGGCTTCTTTCACGGTCAGTCCGTTGAGCTGCAAACCGCCGGCTACCTCCACGCCCAGGCGAGGTGAGTTGCAAACAATTCCTTCCTTAGCATCGAAGCTTTCTTCCGATACGTCGGCGCCTTCGATGAGCGGGATAATGGGCAGGTCGAAGTGCTTGGCAAAGGCGTAGTCGCGGCTGTCGTGTGCCGGAACTGCCATGATGGCTCCCGTGCCGTAGCCCGAGAGTACATAATCGCTGATCCACACGGGTATTTTCTCACCGGTGAATGGGTGGAGGGCATACGAACCGCTGAACACTCCGCTCACGCTGCGGTCGGCAATGCGTTCGCGTTCGGTGCGTTTCTTGGTGCGTTCGAGGTAGGCTTCCACCTCGGCACGCTGTTGTGGGGTTGTCAACTGTTCGACAAGTTCGCTTTCGGGAGCCAGCACCATGAATGTAACTCCGAAGATCGTGTCGGCTCGGGTTGTGAAGATGGTAAACTCGATGTCCTCTGTCGGCAGCTCGGCCGATGGGGCCACCTTGAACCGCACCTCCGCTCCTTCCGATCGGCCTATCCAGTTGCGTTGGGTTTCCTTGAGCGATTCTGTCCAATCCACGTTCTCCAAACCTTCGAGTAGACGGCCGGCATAGGCCGATACACGCAAGCACCATTGGCGCATCTTCTTTTGAATCACGGGATGTCCACCCCGTTCGCTCACACCGTCGACCACCTCATCGTTGGCCAACACCGTGCCCAAGGCGGGACACCAGTTGACCATCGTTTCGCCCAAATAGGCTATACGGTAGTTCATCAGCGTTTCCTGTTGTTGCTTTTCGCTCATGTTTCGCCACTCTTCGGCGGTGAAACAGAGTTCTTCGTTGCAAGCCACGTTGAGCCCGGCACTGCCGTGTTGTTCCAAGTGGGTAATGAGTCGGTCGATGGGTTGTGCCTTGTCGGTGTCGTAGCAGTAGTAGCTTTGGAACATGCGCATGAAAGCCCACTGTGTCCAGTGGTAGTAGTCGGGTTCGCAGGTGCGTATCTCGCGACTCCAATCGAAGGAGAACCCTATCTTGTCAAGCTGCTCTCGATAGCGTGCAATGTTGGCTTCGGTGGTGATGGCCGGGTGTTGTCCGGTTTGTATGGCATATTGCTCGGCGGGTAATCCATAGGCATCGTAGCCCATGGGGTTGAGCACATTGAAGCCTTGCTGTCTTTTGTAGCGAGCGTATATGTCCGAAGCGATGTAGCCCAGCGGGTGCCCTACGTGCAGACCTGCCCCCGATGGATAGGGGAACATATTGAGCACATAAAACTTGGGCTTTCCACTTTCTTCGGTCACTCGGTAGGTTCCCTCTTCCTTCCACCGCTGCTGCCACTTCTGTTCAATCTCTTTGAAGTTATATTCCATAGCGATACTGCGTTTTATCGGTCTGATGATTGGGGCACAATGCCCGGGCCGCAAAGTTAGCGGTTTCTTTTCATACGCATACAAAATGCGTTGTCTAATTGGGCCTATATCCTTTACTTACCCTCCAAAACACAAGCACTTCGGGTGCAAAGTGTAGGCACTTCGGTTGCAAAGTGTGGGCACTTCGGTCGTAAAGTGTAGGCACTTTGGTTTCAAAGTGTATGGACTTCGCATTTCGTCGGCCTTTTCTTGGTGGCCGACGGCTTTCTGTTGTATCTTTGTCTCCCTATACTAATTCTCTAAAATGAAAGGAAAAATATGGCTATGCACACTTGGTTTGAATGCAAAATACGTTACGAGAAGACGCTGGAAAACGGCATGGTAAAGAAGGTGGTCGAGCCCTATTTGGTCGATGCCTTGAGCTTTACCGAAGCCGAAGCCCGCATCTTGGAAGAAATCACCCCGTTCATCAGCGGCGAATTTACCGTGGCCGACATCAAGCGAGCCAATTACAGCGAACTGTTTCCCTGCGAGGAGGAAGCGGCCGATCGGTGGTTCAAGTGCAAAATCGTTTTCATCACGCTCGATGAGAAGAGCGGGGCCGAGAAGAAACACGCCGTGCAGGTCTTGGTGCAAGCCGCCGATTTGCGCGATGCCGTCAAGAAGCTCGACGAAGGCATGAAGGGCACCATGGCCGATTATCAAATCGCTTCGGTGGCCGAAACGCTGATCATGGATGTATATCCCTACACAGCCGGTCCGACGGATAAACCCGAGTTCGATCCCAACAAAGCATAATTCACAACCGCCACATCCATGAGTATTGCCCAACGCATACGAGCTTTGAAAGCCGAGTTGCCGACCGGTGTGGAGCTGGTGGCTGTGTCCAAGTTCCACCCCGTGGAGGCCATAGCCGAGGCCTATGAAACCGGACAGCGCATTTTCGGGGAGAGCAAAGTGCAAGAACTCTTGACCAAGTGCGAGCAGCTGCCGCAAGACATCCGCTGGCACTTCATCGGCCATTTGCAAACCAATAAGGTTCGCCGACTCGTGCCCCACGTCGACCTCATCCACAGCATAGACTCGCTGCGGCTGTTGCAGGAGGTCGATAAAGAAGCTGCCCGATGCGGGCGTGTGGTCGACGTCTTGTTGCAAATCCACATTGCGCAGGAGGAAACCAAGTTCGGCCTGTCGCCCCGGGAGTGTAAAGAACTTCTCGACTTAGGAACAGACACTTGGCCGCATGTGCGCATTTGCGGACTGATGGGTATGGGAAGCAATACGGACGAAGCACAGATGGTGGCCGCCGAATTTGCGGAGATGCACCGCCTTTTCACCGAAGTGAAAGCAACCTATTTCCCCGATTCGCCCTTCTTCCGAGAACTCTCCTTGGGCATGTCGCACGATTATCCGTTGGCCATCGAGGCCGGCAGCACCTTGGTGCGAGTGGGGAGCTTGATTTTCGGCGATAGACATTGAACGGCCTCATCGCCTTTCCCCACCTTGCCGAATGTCCGGAGACAAAGAACAAGAAACATACAATCGGCCTGCGCCGACCCAAAACCGAATAGTATCCATGCCAACGAAACAAGTGCCAAGCCCATTCGCCCACCCAGCCCCGTGGAAGCCCCTACGGAAACGAATGCCTTGAATCGACTTTCGTTGATAAAAACAGAGACGTTTATGATAGATATGAAAACCACCTTTGCGCGGCTGACCTTGCGCAGCCCGCTCATCGTGAGCAGTTCGGGACTGACCAATACTGCCGAGAAAAACAAAAAACTATCCGATGCCGGAGCCGGAGCCATCGTGCTGAAATCCTTGTTCGAGGAACAAATACTCATGGAAGCCGACCGAATGCGCGACCCTTCATACTATCCCGAAGGCAATGAGTATATCGACGACTACATCCGTGCCCACAAGCTGAACGAATACCTCTCGCTGATTCGAGAGAGTAAGCAGCGTTGCGACATTCCCATTATTGCCAGCATCAACTGTTATACGGACAGCGAATGGGTGGACTTTGCCAAGCAGATGGAAGAAGCCGGAGCCGATGCGTTGGAGCTGAACATACTGGCCTTGCAGGCCGATGCCGACTATGTACACGGCAGTTTCGAGCAGCGTCACATCGACATTCTGCGCCACGTCAAGCAGGTGGTTCGTATCCCCATCATTATGAAGTTGGGCGATAACCTCACCAATCCCGTGGCCTTGATCAATCAGTTGTATGCCAATGGGGCTGCCGCCGTGGTGCTGTTCAACCGTTTCTACCAGCCAGATATCGACATCGACAAACTTCAACATTCTTCGGGCGAGGTCTTCAGTCACCCCTCCGAGCTTTCTCGCTCTTTGCGCTGGGTGGGCATTGCTTCGGCAGCTGTGCCACGCATCGACTACGCCCTGTCGGGAGGTGTGGGCGAACCGGCTGCCATGGTCAAAGCCTTGTTGGCCGGGGCTACTGCGGTGGAAGTGTGCAGTGCCATCTATCACGATCGCAACTTTATAGGCCGCTGCAACGACTACTTGGCCGGGTGGATGGAAGAGAAGGGATTTGAAACGATAGATAGCTTCAAAGGACGACTCAATGCAGCCTCTGTGACCGGTGTCAACACCTTTGAACGCACCCAATTCTTAAAGTATTTTGCCGGTAGGCAGGATTAAATCGAGGATTCACATCATGACCTACGCAGAGACGCTTACCTACCTCTACGAGTCGGTGCCCATGTTTCAGCAAGTGGGAGCGGCCGGCTACAAACCCGGACTGGAAACAACCCATAGGCTCGACGCCTATTTGGGGCATCCGCATCGTTTGTTTCGTACCATCCACGTGGCCGGTACCAACGGCAAGGGTTCGTGCTCGCACACCTTGGCGGCAGTGCTGCAAGCGGCCGGTTATAAGGTGGGATTGTTCACATCTCCCCACTTAGTGGACTTTAGGGAACGGATACGCATCAACGGACTCATGGTGCCCGAATCCTATGTGGTGGACTTCGTAGAGCGTCATCGTGCGTTTTTTGAACCGTTGTCGCCTTCGTTTTTCGAGCTGACCACGGGCATGGCCTTTCGTTACTTTGCCGACCAAGGAGTGGATGTGGCCGTGATCGAGACAGGTATGGGAGGGCGATTGGACTGTACCAACATCATCTCGCCCGATTTATGCCTTATCACCAACATCGGATTGGACCATACGCAGTACTTGGGCGATACGCTCGAAAGAATTGCTTGCGAAAAGGCCGGCATCATAAAACCGGGTGTCCCGGTGGTGGTGGGACGTGCCGAGGGCAGTGTGCGCAAGGTGTTTGAAGACGAAGCGGAGCGGCAGAACGCTTCGTTGCGCGTGGCTACCGACGAGGCAGACCGTTATTCGATCAGTAGACGATGGGTCGACGGACGAGAGATGACCGTGCTGCGGGGAGGGAGCTACCGAGATGAACTGCGTGGCGAGCTGAGCGGAGTGTGTCAGCAAGAAAACATACTGACCTTGGTCACTGCTTTGGAGGTGCTGAGCAAGGTGCCCGGCTACCGATTTACCCTCGACCACTGTCGGGAGGGCTTTGCAAACGTTTGCCGACTCACCGGTCTCATGGGACGGTGGCAGCAATTGGAAGAAACGCCTACCTTGGTTTGCGACACGGGACATAACGTAGATGGTCTTCTACATATTTGTCGCCAGCTCGAGGAGGTGAAACGCACCGAAGGCCGACAGCTGCGCATGGTTTTCGGCATGGCAGGCGATAAGGATGTGCGTAGTGTGTTGCGCATCTTGCCCAAGGACGCGGTTTACTACTTTACACAGGCTTCGGTGAAGCGCGCCCTCCCTGTCGAAGTCTTGACGGCTCAAGCTGCCGAGGAGGGATTGCAGGGGCGTTCGTATGCCGATGTGCCTTCGGCTGTGGAAGCAGCCCGGGGGGATAGTGAGTCTACCGACTTTATATTTGTGGGTGGTAGCAGCTTCATTGTGGCCGATTTGTTGAGTCATCGCAACTCGACAGTAAATGCGGAGAAAGGAGACTGAGTGCACCTATCTACCTTGTGTTTCAGGCTACTAAATAGACGGTTGGCAGAAGATTCGCTCGCATGGCTTGGGTGGTTGAAGGGATGACTTTCTTTTTTCCTCGCCTTGGGCAAGGCATGGCAATGGGTGATTTCCTCCCATTGTGAGACCAAACAGAAAACAGCGACCGCCGGTTGAGCATGGGAAGTTTTCCCTACTCGACCGGCGGTCGCCGTTCTTTTTCGGATGTCTGATATGTGCTTAGCGTGCAGCGATGCACTCAATCTCCACCAATGCGTCTTTGGGCAATGCTTTCACAGCGAAGGCCGAACGCGCGGGGAACGAACCATCGAAGAAAGTGGCATATACTCCGTTCATGCCGGCAAAGAGCGACATATCTTGCAAGAAGACGGTGGTTTTTACCACATTGGCCATGGACAAACCGGCAGCTTCGAGGATGCTGCGCATGTTTTCCAACGACTGACGGGTTTGTGCCTCTACGCCTTCGGGCATCTCACCGGTGGCGGCGTTGATGGGCAGCTGACCGGATACAAATACCAAACCTCCGGCTTCAATGGCTTGACTGTATGGACCGATTGCTCCCGGTGCTTTTTCACTGCAAATTACTTTTTTCATCTGTTCAGGGTTTTATTGTTAAGACTAAAGTCCCGGCTGGGTGAGCAAGGACGATGACAAAGTTACGATTTTTATGCCAAATTCCGAAGTGTCTACCGGGAGGGCAACTTCTCCAAGAGCTGCTTGGCATAGGGGTCGCCCAGTTCCAAGGCTTTGGTAAGGTCGGCCGTTGCTTGCGAAACTTGCTTGAGTTGTGTATAACAAATGCCTCGCAGGCGATAGGCCTCCCCGTAGTCGGGTTCTTGCCGAATGATGCGATCGAAGTCGGCTATGGCCTCGTTGTAGCGTCCTACACGCAGGTTGGTGGCTCCTTGCTCCACACGATACAGCAGTTCGTCGGGAGCCAGCTCAATGGCTTTGGCTATGTCGTCGAGTGCTCGTTGGTATTGCTTGGATTGCAAGGCTGCTTGGTAGCGATGCAGGTAGAAGCGATCGTTCACTTGTCCATTTACAATTTGGAAATAGTGGTCGTAGTCGGCCAGTGCACGCCGTGCTTGGGAGGCGTTCATCAAGGCAGCGGCACGCTCCAACAAGTAGGCTGCTTCGCCGGGAGCAAAGGGTTGTGAGCAACGAGCCAAACAGCTATCGAGCAAACTCACCACTTCTTCGGGCTTGGCTTGCAGCATTTCTTTGGTTTTGGCTGCGCTGAAGAAGGACGAAGACGAGGCTGCCGGGCCGGCATTGACGGATTCGTAGCAAGCCAAGGCCGCGGCATAGTCTTGCCGAGCAAAGTGGACGTCACCTTCAAATCGGGTGTAGGCAGGCAGTGGGTTGAGTGCCTTGGCCTCTTGTATACGCTTCAAGGCCGCATCGAAAGTCCATGCTTGGTTTCGTCCTTCGGGTCGGTTGAGGCGATAGTTGTACAAGATGCGTGCCTGCTGAAACAAGACCTCATCCTTTTGAGCAGCTACCTTCAGGGCTTGGGTCAGGTCGTCGGTGGCGGTTTGGTAGGTGTCGGTGCTATCGTTGGCTTGGCCGATGCGGAAGGAAGCACGGCGCAGATAGCCCTCGGGGTTCTGAGGGAAGCGAGCCACGAATTCGTCGAGCATTCGGGAATAGCTGCTTGCATCGGCCTGGGTAGAGGCAACCAGCAAGGCAACCAAGGCTTGATCTTCGTCTTGGGGCATGGCTTTACGAATGCCGATGCTGCTCAATGCCGGATCATTCAAGGACAATGCGTTGATTTGTAGAGCTTGTGCAAAGGATAAGCCCAAGGCATAGGACAAATCGGTTGGCCCCGACTCGGCCGCTTGTTGCAGAATGCCGATGACCTGACCGCTCTCGTTCATCACGGGACAGCCCTCCATATTGCTTTTCGGAGGCATGGACAAGGTGTAGTAAGTGTGTCCATCGGCAATGGCGGAGGTGCTTTTCACCCGTCCGACTTCGCAGGCAATGCTGTGCCGAGTGGAGTAAGGAAGCACCCAAACGGGCTTTTCTGCTTCCGAGGGCGACGTGCCGGGAGTGAGGAACGGAAGGCGTTTCCCCTCGGTGTTGATTTGAAAACGAATGATGTCATACAAACTGCTGGCTCCCAAAATGTGGGTCACTTCCAGCTGTTTGCTATCGGTTGTGATGGCCACTGCCCGCTTTGCACCTTTGAAGAGGCTGTAATCGGCTACGGCCACTCCGTCGTCTGAAACAAGAAAGCCGTTGCTTGTGCCTATGATGCGTCCTTGGTCATCGTAGGTAACAACGGAAATCACGGCTCGCTTGGCCTTTTCCACCCATTTGGGTGTTTGTTGTGCCCATGTGAAGGACGAAAGCCAAAGTAGAGAAACGAGAAAGAGTAGGTTGCGCTTCATGGTGGGTCGATGTGTGGATTATAGGTTGCGTTGCTTCAGCGATTCGTAGATAAGGATGCCGGCAGCTACCGATACGTTGAGCGACTCTATACTGCCCAGAATGGGGATCTTGACCCATTCGTCGCAGAGAGCCAGGTGTTCGTAGGATACTCCGGTGTCTTCGGCTCCCATAATGAGACAGGTTGGGCCGGAATAATCGGCCTTAGTGTAGTCGTAATCACCTTTCTCGGTGGCGGCAATGAGGCGGAAACCGCTGTCTTTCAAGAAGCGCAAGGTGGCGAGTAGACTTTGCTCACGGCAGACGGGCAAGGTGTGGAGAGCACCGGCAGAGGTTTTCACGGCATCGGCATTCACACTCACACTGCCTCGGGCGGGGATGATGACGGCGTCCACTCCGGCACATTCGCAGGTGCGGGCTATGGCACCGAAATTGCGGACATCGGTGATTCCGTCGAGCATCACAAAGAATGGGTTTTTGCCTTGTTCGAAGAGAAAAGGCGTAAGGTCTTCCACTCGCTGGTAGGTGACGGAGGAAATGAAGGCGATGACGCCTTGGTGGTTCTTGCGAGTGAAGCGGTTGATGCGCTCGATGGGTACACGCTGTACGGGAATGAAGGTGCCTTTGAGGGCTGTGAGCAGTTCTTTGGCAAGCTCGCCTTGAAGATCTTTCTTGATGAGCACCTTGTCTATCTCTTTGCCTGCTTGGATGGCTTCGATGACGGCACGTACGCCGAATATCATTTCGTTCTTTTCGTTCATGAGGTTTTGTTTGTTGTTCGGATGGTGAGGGTAAAGGGTTGTCAAAGTCCCAACAAAGCCTTGGCATTTTGCAAGGCTGCATCGGTGAGGGTGGCACCGCTCAGCATATGAGCAATTTCTTCCACTCGCTCGGCCGGACTTAGGCGGCGGATATGGCTATTGGTTTCTGTTTCGTTGTCTTGTTTATAAACCTTATAGTGAGTATTGCCTTGCGAAGCGATTTGAGGCAAATGGGTGATGCTGATGACTTGCAGGCCTTGGCCGGACATCTCTTTCATAACCTCGGCCATGCGGTCGGCTATCTCGCCCGATACGCCGGTGTCGATCTCGTCGAAGATGATGGTGGGTAGCTTGGTGACACCGGCTATCAAAGCCTTGAGCGATAGCATGACACGTGCTATTTCTCCGCCCGAAGCCACCGAAGATAGGTTTTGCAATGTGCCATTCTTATTGGCCGAGAAGAGGAAGTTTACGGTGTCTATGCCCGAAGCACTGGGTTGAGGCTTGCGGGTCAGCTCCACTTGGAAACGTGCGTAGGGCATTCCCAACGGGAGAAGGCGTGCGGTGAGGTCTTGCTCAAGCTGCCGAGCGGCTGCGCTACGGGCTTCGCTGAGTTGCGATGCAAGGCTATCTACCTCCTTGCGCTCTTGTTCCAAGAGTGCGGTGAGTTCGTTCAGTCGATCGTCCGACGAGTCGATGGCGTCCAAACGGCTGCGAAAATCCTCGGCAATTTTCAATATTTCGGCAACGGATTCCACTCGGTGCTTTTGCTGAAGAGAGTAGATGAGGTTGAGGCGCTCGTTTACTTCCTCGAGTCGGCGAGGGTTGAACTCGACCGATTCGCAGCTCGATGATATTTCGTGTGTCAAGTCTTTGAGCTCGATGTACGTAGCTTCCATGCGTGCCGACAGCTCTTCGGCCTGGGGGTAGACGCGTGTCAATGCACGAATGGCATTGAGTGCGTCCTTTAGCAGTGTGAGGCTGCCTCCCTCGTCGCCCATCAGCAGGTTTTCGGCTCGGTACAACCCGGCTTTGATATCTTCGGCGTGAGCCAGCAGTTCGGCTTCTTCTTCCAACTGGGTTTCTTCTCCCGCAGACAGCTTGGCTTCGTCGATTTGGGTCAATTGGTAGCGCAGGTAGTCCTGGTCGGCTGTGCTTTGTGCGGAAAGTGTTTGCAGTTTGGTCAGTAAGTCTTTAGTCTTTGTCCACTGAGTGTAGGCACTTTGGTAGCGAAGTGTTAAGTCTTCGTTTTGTGCCAATAGATCGAGGATATTGAGTTGAAAGTTTTCTTGCTTGATGAGCAGGTTTTGGTGCTGAGAGTGAACATCTATCAGTCGTTCGCCCAGCTCCTTGAGTTGAGCCAACGAAGCCGGGGTGTCGTTGACAAAGGCACGGCTCTTGCCCGAGCTTTGTAGCTCGCGGCGGATGATGCAATGCGAGTCATAATCCCAATCGTTATCTTCGAATAGGGGGCGGAGGTTATAGCCTTCGATGTCGAACTGTGCTTCGATGGTGCAGCGGTCGGCTCCCTGCCGGATGGCCTTTACATCGGCTCGCTGTCCCAGCAGTAGACCGATGGCTCCCAGAATGATGGATTTTCCGGCTCCGGTTTCTCCGGTTATAACGGAAAAGCCTTGCTCGATGTCGATGTCGAGCTTTTCGATGAGGGCATAGTTTTGGATGTATAGCGAACGTAGCACGGTGGTGGAGCGTTTGAGAAATCTATGATTGGGTGGATGAGTGCTTGTCTGTCAGATGGCGTTGCAGGTGGTCGATGATGTCGGAGGCCACTTCGAGCTTCGATTTCAAAGGCAGATCGATGCGCTCGTGCGGAGTGATGATGCTTACCTTGTTGGTGTCGTGTCCGAAACCTGCCCCTGCATCTTGCAGTGAGTTCAAGACGATGAAGTCCAGATTCTTGCGGTGTAGCTTCTCATTTGCATGGGCCAATTCGTTGTTGGTTTCGAGGGCAAATCCCACTAAGCATTGATGTTGAGTCTTGGCATTGCCCAACGTGGCGGCTATGTCGGGGTTGGGAATGAGCTCGATGGAAAGATTTCCTTGCGTTTCACGCTTGATTTTTGCATCGGCCATCGCGGAGGGACGATAGTCGGCCACCGCTGCGCAGAGGATGGCTGCGGAACAGGAGGGAAAGAACTCTTGAGCTTTTGCGTACATCTCTTGAGCCGATTCCACATCGATACGCTCTATTGACGGATGGGGTGTGGACAGTGACACCGGTCCGGACAAGAGAATCACTTCCGCACCTCGGGCTGCACATTCGTGGGCCAAGGCAAATCCCATCTTGCCGGTGGAGTAATTGCCAATGAAACGCACAGGATCTATTTTTTCGTAGGTAGGCCCTGCGGTGATGAGTATGCGCTCTCCGCTAAGCAACTGCGAGGTGGAAAAATAGGCTTCAAGGTGGGCGATGATGTTCTCGGGTTCTTCCATACGTCCTTTGCCCACGAGGTGGCTGGCCAATTCGCCTGTTCCGGGCTCGATGATGTGATTGCCATAGGAGCGTAGAATATCGAGGTTCTTCTGCGTGGAGGGGTGGGCAAACATATCGAGGTCCATGGCCGGGGCGATGAATACCGGTGCCTTGGCCGACAGATAGGTGGTGATCAGCATATTATCGGCAATGCCATGAGCCATCTTTCCCAGCGTGGAAGCTGTTGCGGGGGCTATGAGCATGGCATCGGCCCAAAGGCCTAAGTCCACGTGGCTGTTCCAACTGCCATCTTTTTGCCCGAAGAATTCGCTGATGACCGGCTTACTGGTGAGAGCCGAGAGGGTGATGGGTGTGATGAACTCTTTGCCTGCCGGGGTGATGACTATCTGAACTTCGGCTCCTCGCTTAATGAGTCCTCGAATGATGTGACAGGCTTTGTAGGCTGCGATGCTCCCGGTGATGCCGAGCACGATTTTCTTTCCTTTCAGCATGAGGATCTGTCTATTTCGTGGTGAGGTTGCTTAATTCGCGCAGGCGAATTTTGGTAAGCATGGCTTTGGTGTTTAGCGTGAAGTCGTTGGACAGTATCCATCCGTAGTAACCCGGGTCTTTCCGAAGTACTTCGACTACGGGGATTCCTTTGTATTTGCCAAAGTTGAAGATCTCGACCCCTTTTTCATCGTACACCATCCTTCCGGCAAAGTCGACGTTCTTGCTGAAGCTGGAGTAGTCGGAGAGGAAGGCTACGTCGTTCTCCAAATCGGGGTAGCGATCGAGTTGCGCTTTGAGCACTTCGTAGGTGGCCCGTGTGTCGGCTTCGGCACTGTGTGCGTCTTCCAGCGAGCGGTCGCAGTAGAATTTGTAGGCAGCCGAGAGTGTGCGTTGTTCTCGCTTGTGAAAGATGGTTTGCACATCGATGAACTTGCGTTTGCTCAGGTCTATGTCCACGCCGGCACGCAAGAACTCTTCGGCCAAGACCGGGACGTCGAAACGGTTGGAGTTGAATCCAGCCAAGTCGCAACCTTCCATATCGGTGGCTATGTTCTTGGCCACCTCTTTGAAAGTGGGGCAGTCGGCCACGTCGGCATCGTAGATCCCGTGCACGGCCGATGCTTGCTCGGGGATGTGCATCTCCGGATTGATACGGAGTGTTTTAGCCTCTTCGTTTCCGTTGGGATAAACCTTGAGGTAGCAGATTTCCACGATGCGGTCGGTGTTGATATTGGTTCCGGTTGTTTCCAAGTCGAAGAAAACAAGAGGATTCTTTAAGTTCAGTTTCATGATTGTAGAGAGATGGGTGGCTAATTACAAGGAGTTCCACAGGGCGCATTCTCCGTTTGGTGCGGAGGTTGGCTCTGTGGAACTTATAAGAGGTGGAGAACGAAGTTCTTAATCGTTCAGCATCATGGGCATGAGCAACATGAGTAGGTCTTCGTTCTCTTCTTGTTCCACAGGGATAATGACTCCTGCACGCGAGGGGTCGGCCAATTCGATGGTCACTTCCGTACCCGAGATATTGTTTAGAATGTCTATGAGGAAGGTGGATTTGAAGCCGATGCTCATGGCTGCTCCGCCGTACTGACAAACCAATGTTTCTTCGGCCGAGGTCGAAAAATCGATGTCTTGAGCCGAGATGACCATTTGATTGTTTTGCAAGCGCAACTTAATCAAGCTGCTGGCCTGAGACGAAAAAATAGCCACACGACGCAGCGCACCGAGTATCTGAAGGCGATCCACGATGACTTTGTGAGGATTGCCGGTTGGAATCACCGAGTTGTAGTTGGGGTATCTGCCTTCGATCAGTCGGCACACCATGCGGTAGTTGGGTAGTGAGAACACAGCATTGCGTTCGTCGAAGGCTACCTTTATCGCTCCCGATTCCTTGGGCAAGAGGTTCTTCAGCAGTGTGGCAGGTTTCTTAGGCAGGATGAATGCCGCACGTTCCTTACCTTTGGCGGCCAATGTTTTGCAGCGCACCAGCTTGTGTCCGTCCGAAGCCACCATGGTAATGTCTTCGGTGGTAATGTCGAAGTATATACCATTCATCACCGGACGTAGCTCATCGTCGGCGGTGGCGAAAATGGAACGGTTGATGCCGCCCAAAAGGATGCGAGCCTCCATGTCTACTTCCACGGCATTGTTGCCCAATGCAACAGGTTGCGGAAATTCGTTGGCATGCTGACCCATGAGGGAGTATTTCCCGTTTTGGTACTGCACGGTCACTTCGCAGTTCTCGAGGTTGATGTCGAATTGCAGGGGCTGTTCCGGAATTTCCTTTAATGCATCGAGCAGTGTCTTCGCTACGATGGCAAACCGTCCGTTGGCATCGCTCTCGTTCACGGCTACCGATGTGACCATGGTCGTTTCGCCGTCAGAGCCTGTAATGGCCAAAACGTTGTCGGTGAGTTCAAACAAAAAGCAATCGAGGATAGGTAGCGTATTCTTGGAGTTGATGACACGGCTCACCGCCTGCAAATGGCTTGACAGTGTAGCGCTCGAAACATTGAATTTCATAGGTTCTGTGCTGTTATTTAGTTTATTGCAAAGTTAACCATTTATTCCGTTGCAGCAAAGAAACGAAGTGCCGAATTTCATTACCCTTGAAGCAGGGCGAATAGGGGGCGGAGCCATTGAGGAATAATTTCTTTAATCCTTTGTTACTTCAAGTTAATTCGTCTAACTTTGCACTCGGTGTGGAGTATTCGGTTGCGAACCTCCCCTACTATTGGTGCGCTGGTTGCCGACAGATAAAAAAACAATTACTAACTAAATACTTTAATTCTATTCAATTTATGTGGTTAATTAATTCATCTGTAGGAAGGAAAGTGGTAATGAGTCTCACCGGACTTGCCCTTGTCCTGTTTCTGACATTTCACATGGCGATGAATCTGGTGGCACTCGTTTCGGAAGAGGGCTACAACATGGTCTGCGAGTTCTTGGGTGCCAATTGGTACGCATTGGTAGCCACGGCAGGCCTGAGTGCTTTGTTCATCCTGCACATTGTGTATGCATTTTGGTTGACAATCCAAAACCGTCGTGCCCGCGGTAGCGAACGCTACGCAGTGGTAGGAAAGAACAAGAAGGTGGAGTGGGCTTCACAAAACATGTTGGCATTGGGCATCATTGTCATCGTAGGTTTGGTTCTTCACATGAAACACGTTTGGGCCAAGATGCAGTTGCCCGAAGTGATGCACAAGATGGGTGCCCATGTGGACGAGGCTGTGATGAGTAAAGTCACGGACGGAGTGTACCACATCAAGGCCACGTTTGCCGACCCTTTGATGGTGGTGCTTTACTTGGTATGGTTGGCAGCACTTTGGTTTCACCTCACACACGGCTTTTGGAGCTCTATGCAGTCCATGGGCTGGAATAACAAAGTGTGGGTGGAGCGTTGGAAATGTATCTCCAACATCTATTCTACTATCATCGTGCTGGGATTTGCAGCCGTTGTGGTGTTCTTCTATCTCCAAAGCCTTTGCGGCGCTTCGTGCTAATTCTCTTTGTACAACCTGACTAATTCTGACAACAATATGATCAACTTAGATTCCAAAATACCCGAAGGACCCATATCCGAAAAGTGGACCAATTATAAAGCACATCAGAAACTGGTGAATCCTGCCAACAAGCGTCGACTCGACATCATCGTTGTAGGTACGGGATTGGCCGGAGCCTCGGCCGCCGCTTCTTTGGGCGAGATGGGATTCCGTGTGTTTAACTTCTGCATCCAAGACTCTCCTCGCCGGGCGCACTCCATTGCTGCCCAAGGTGGTATCAACGCTGCAAAGAATTACCAGAACGACGGCGACTCCGTGTATCGTCTCTTTTACGACACCGTGAAGGGTGGCGACTATCGTGCTCGTGAGGCCAATGTATATCGCTTGGCCGAGGTTGCCAACGCCATCATCGACCAATGCGTGGCACAAGGAGTACCTTTTGCTCGCGAATACGGAGGCTTACTCGACAATCGTTCCTTCGGAGGTGCGCAGGTTTCGCGTACGTTCTACGCCAAGGGACAAACCGGACAGCAATTGCTCTTGGGAGCTTATTCGGCTCTGAGCCGCCAAGTAGGTATGGGCACAGTGAAGCTCTTCACACGCTATGAGATGCTGGACGTGGTGCTCATCGACGGTCGTGCCCGCGGTATCATTGCGCGCAACCTGGTGACAGGAAAGCTGGAACGCTTTGCCGCACACGCTGTGGTGATTGCTACCGGTGGATATGGAAATGCCTACTTCCTTTCAACCAACGCCATGGGCTGTAATGCTACGGCTGCTGTGTCTTGCTACCGCAAGGGTGCCGTGTTTGCAAATCCCGCCTATGTACAGATTCACCCCACTTGTATCCCCGTACACGGCGACAAGCAATCTAAGCTCACGCTCATGTCCGAGTCCTTGCGCAACGACGGTCGCATTTGGGTGCCCAAGAAGAAAGAAGATGCCATTAAGTTGCAAAAAGGAGAAATCAAAGGCAGTGACATTCCCGAAGCCGATCGCGATTACTACTTGGAACGTCGCTATCCCGCCTTTGGTAACCTCGTGCCGCGTGACGTGGCCAGCCGTGCAGCCAAGGAACGCTGCGATGCCGGCTTTGGTGTGAACAACACCGGCTTGGCCGTATTCCTCGACTTCTCCGAAGCCATCAACCGTCTGGGTATCGACGTGGTGCTGCAACGCTACGGTAACCTCTTCGACATGTATGAGGAAATCACCGACGTGAACCCCGGACAATTGGCCAAGGAAATAGATGGAGCCAAATACTATAACCCCATGATGATCTATCCTGCCATCCACTACACCATGGGTGGAATTTGGGTGGATTACGAACTGCAAACCACTATCAAAGGTCTGTTTGCCATTGGCGAATGTAACTTCTCCGACCACGGTGCCAACCGTTTGGGAGCTTCTGCGCTCATGCAAGGTTTGGCCGATGGTTACTTCGTGCTTCCTTACACCATCCAAAACTACCTGTCCGACCAAATCACCGTTCCACGCTTCTCGACCGATTTGCCCGAGTTTGCCGAGGCCGAAAAGGCATGGAACGATCGTATCGACCGCATCATGAGCATTCAAGGCACGAAGTCGGTGGATACGATTCACAAGAAGGTGGGTCACATCATGTGGGAATACATGGGTATGGGACGCACGGCCGAGGGTCTGAAGAAAGGCCTCGAGCTGCTCAAAGAAGTGCGCAAGGAGTATGAAACCGACCTCTACGTGCCCGGTAGCCGTGAAGGTATGAACATCGAGTTGGAGAAGGCCATCCGTTTGTACGACTTCATCCTCATCGGCGAACTCATGGGCAACGATGCCTTGAACCGCGAGGAAAGCTGCGGAGGACACTTCCGCGAAGAGCATCAAACCGAAGAGGGAGAAGCCAAGCGCGACGATGCCAACTTCTTCTATGTAGCTTGTTGGGAATACCAAGGCAGCGACGAAGCAACTCCGGTGCTTCACAAAGAGCCGCTGGTTTACGAAGCTATCAAGGTTCAAACTCGTAACTACAAAGCGTAAGCGCAGAGGTTTAACATTAAAGAAACAGACACAATGGACAAAAATATCTCATTCACACTGAAGGTGTGGCGGCAGAATGGCCCGAAAGCAAAGGGTGCATTCGAAACTTACCAAATGAAAGACATCCCCGGAGATACCTCTTTTTTGGAGATGCTCGACATCTTGAACGAACAGCTCGTCAGTGAACGTAGAGAGCCGATAGCCTTTGACCACGACTGTCGCGAAGGCATCTGCGGCATGTGCTCTTTGTACATCAACGGCCGTCCTCACGGCCCTGCTACGGGAGCTACCACCTGCCAGATTTATATGCGTCGCTTCAAAGATGGCGACACCATTACGGTTGAGCCGTGGCGTTCGGCCGGTTTCCCCGTCATCAAAGACTTGATGGTGGATCGCACGGCCTACGATAAGATTATGCAAGCGGGCGGTTATGTAAGTGTGCGCACCGGTTCGCCCCAGGATGCCAATGCCATTCTCATTCCCAAACCCATTGCCGATGAAGCCATGGATGCTGCCTCGTGCATCGGTTGCGGTGCGTGTGCGGCCGCTTGTAAGAACGGTTCGGCCATGCTCTTCGTATCGGCCAAGGTGAGTCAGCTCAATCTCTTGCCCCAAGGCAAGCCCGAAGCGTTGCGTCGCGCCAAGGCCATGGTGAGCAAGATGGACGAACTCGGTTTCGGAAACTGCACCAATACGCGTGCTTGTGAAGCCGAGTGCCCCAAGAGCATCTCCATCAGTCACATCGCACGCATGAATCGCGACTTCATTACGGCTAAGCTGAAAGACTAAGAACTTTCGGCTGTTGCCGGCCATGCAACAAAAGCCCTGCTCGGAACATCGGTTTCCGGCAGGGCTTTTTTGATGCCCCTAAAGAAGATAGAGAGAGGCGTGAAGTGGATGAGGTGTGAATGCTTGGCTTGCAAAGTGTGGGCATTTCGTCTGTAAAGTGTAGATACTCCGTTTGCAAAGTGTGGACACTTTGCTCGCAGAGTGTAGGCACTTCGTTTGCAAAGCATAGGCATTTACGAAATGGGGTGTATGTGCTTGGATTGGCCGTTCGTCGCTTCTTCCTCATCTGATTTTGAGGCATTCGAAGGGGGAACGAAGCGGTATAAACGGCCGTCATAAGGCTATTAAAGAAGTGTAAAAGCGTGGACAGTGTACCGAAATCGGTCCGAAGTGACTACCTTTGCCCGAAATTTGTGATCGTATGCAACGCATTTTGATTACGGGAGCCAGTGGCTTCATCGGCAGTTTCTTGGTCGAGGAGGCCGTGGACAGAGGATTTGAAACCTGGGCAGGCATTCGCTCCACCAGCAGCCGGCGGTTTCTGACCAAGGAGGGCATTCGCTTCTTGGAGCTGGACTTTACGTCCAAGGCGTCCTTGCACCGAACGTTGGCCGATTGTGCCCCCTTCGACTACGTGATACATTGCGCCGGGGCAACGAAGTGTGTGAATGAGGCCGAGTTCGACGAAGTGAACTATCGGCAAACCCGCTACTTGATTGAGGTGTTGTACGATTTAGGGAAGATGCCCCGACGCTTTTTGTTTGTCAGCACATTGGGCGTGTTCGGTCCCTTGCACGAGCAAGACTATGCCCCCATTCGTGAGGACGATCGGCCGGCTCCCAATACGGCCTACGGACGTAGTAAATTGAAGGCCGAGCAGTATATGCAGTCGCTTCCCGACCTGCCCTATGTCATTTTTCGTCCCACGGGCGTATATGGCCCGCGTGAAGCCGATTATTTCCTCATGGTGAAGTCCATTGCTCGGCACATGGATTTCGCAGCAGGATTTCGCCGGCAGGACCTCACTTTTGTCTACGTCAAGGATGTGGTGCAAGCGGTGTTCAAAGCCATTGAACGACAAGTCAGCCGCCGGGCCTACTTCCTCACCGATGGCGAGGTCTATTCCGGCCGTGATTTCTCTCGTCTCATCGAGCGCGAACTGGGTCATCCCTTTGTGTTTCGGTTCGTATGCCCCCTGTGGCTGCTCAAAGGCATTTCGCTTTTGTCGCAGTGGTGGGCCAATCGCAGCGGACGAACCAGCACGCTCAATGCCGATAAGTATAAGATTATGAAACAGCGCAACTGGAGGTGCGACATCTCGCCCACTGTCGATGAGCTGGGATATGAACCGGCCTACCGACTTGACCGTGGAGTGGCCGAAACTGTGGCGTGGTATAAACAAGAAGGATGGCTGTAGACTTTTTCCGACTGACAAAAGCTCCTCGCAAGGGATTGGTGGCGGTGGAATGGGCTACGTTGGCCTATGCGCTGTTTACCTCGCTGCTGATTCTTCTTCTGTTTGGCCGCATGGACCATCCCGGGCGCATGTTGTTGGAGCGTGGAGCCATTGTGCTGACCACTTTGGCCATGCCTTGGCTATACGGCAAGTTCCCTTGCAAAGCTATGTTCTTCCTGCGAGTGGCTTTTCAGCTGGGGCTACTCTCCTATTGGTATCCGGACACCTATGAATTCAACCGTTGTTTTCCCAACCTTGACCATGTGTTTGCAAGCATCGAGCAGTTTGTTTTCGGAGGGCAGCCGGCTTTGTGGTTCAGTAATGGTTTTCCGCATCTGCTGGTGAGCGAGGCCTTCAATCTGGGGTATTTCTTCTACTACCCGATGATGCTCATCGTGATGGTGTATTTCTGTATGTTCCGATTCGAAGAGTTCGACAAGGCCTCTTTCTTGCTCATCGGTTCGTTCTTCGTCTACTATTTTGTTTATATTTTCCTGCCGGTTGCCGGGCCGCAATTCTACTTTCCCGCCGTGGGGGTGGAACAAGTGATGGCGGGTTCGTTTCCTGCCGTGGGCGATTATTTCCACCACCATCAGACACTTCTTCCCGGGCCGGGCTATCAGCACGGTTTCTTCTACGAATTGGTGGAACATTCGCAGCAGGTGGGCGAGCGTCCCACGGCCGCTTTCCCCAGCTCTCATGTGGGAATATCTACCTTGTTGATGGTTATGAGCTGGAAGGCCGACAAACGACTGTTCTACGGGCTTGCACCGTTGTATATGCTGCTGTGTGCGGCCACCGTCTACATTCAGGCCCATTATGCCATCGACTCGGTGGTGGGTTTCTTCTCGGGCATAGGTTTGTATTGGCTCATGGAGCGCTTCTACGACCGTCGCTTGGTTCTGCGTGGTTGAGTGTCGGTGATGGGCGTCCGATGGGCGATGTCTCTTCTGCGAGGGCTTGTCCGAGAGGGTGCTTGTTTACGACCGTTTGAGGGCTTGGATATTGCGTTTCAACCCTTCATACTTGGCACGCTTCACGGCACTTCCTTGAAACAGCTTGCGATAGTCCTCCACGCTTAGACTTTCCCAGTCGGCCACGCTCATTTCGAGCAGTTGCGACCGAGGGTGAAATGCCGTTTCATGGGTGGGCGTGGCAAAGCGATTCCACGGACAGGCCTGTAAACAGCGGTCGCAGCCATAGATGGTATTGCCCATTTGGTGGGCCACCTCGGGGCTTAATTCTCCTCTATATTCGATGGTTTGATAGGAAAGGCAGCGAGCGGCATCCAAGCTGCGAGGAGCCACGATGGCGTGCGAAGGACAGGCGTCCATGCAGCGTGTGCACCGGCCGCAGCGGTCGGCTTGGGGTTGGTCGTAGGTGTCGGCCGGAGCGGTCAGGATGAGTTCGCCCAAGAAGAAGTGAGAACCTGCCTGAGGAATGACGAGTTGGGTGTGTTTGCCTATCCATCCCAGGCCGGCACGCCAAGCCCAGTACTTTTCCATGACGGGGGCTGTGTCGCAAAAAGCTCGTCCTTGCAGGCTTTCTCCTTGCGGAGCGAGGTTGCTTAGGGTGTCCAGGAGTTGTTGCAACTTGGCTTTGACCACTTCGTGGTAGTCCTTGCCATAGGCATAACAAGCAATTTGATAGGAATCTTCGGCCTGTCGAGTCGGTGGATAATAGTTCAATGCCAGGCTGACCACGGTGCGTGCACCCTCCACTAAGAGGCGTGGATCCATGCGTTTGGCTTCGTGATCGTCGAGGTAGTGCATCTCTCCGTGCCTGCCTTGAGCAATCCAGCGTCGGTAGGCCGTGACGGCAAAGTCTTGCACCGGCTCGGCCGGAGCGAGTCCGCAAGCCGAGAATCCCAGCCGTGCGGCTTCGGCTTTGACTTGGAAGGCGGATAGTGTCCACATGGGTTTGTTTTAGTCGAACACTTTGAAAACGTAGCCCTCGGCTTGTAGATACTCGATGGCACGAGGCAGGGCGTAGCGCAGGTTGCCGTTGTTCCACGACTTGAGCGAGTCGTGAAAGGTGATGATCGACCCCGGTCGGACGTAGCGTTGCACATTCTTCAGCACCTGCTCGGGTGTGATTCGCTTGCTATAATCTCGTGTCACAAGATCCCACATAATGATGCGATAGTGCTTACGCAGCACTTTGTACTGGCTGTGGCGCATATGTCCGTGAGGGGGGCGGAAGAGGTCGGTTTGCAGAATGTCGGCAGCTTTCTTGGCGTTCTTCAGGTAGGTGGCACGCGAGCAATAGAGCCCTTGGATGTGATTGTAGGTGTGATTGCCCACTCGGTGACCACGGGCCATGACCTCTTGATACACCCGTGGGTGCTTGTCCACATTATGCCCCACCATGAAGAACGTGGCCTTGATGCCGTAGGTATCGAGCACGTCGAGCACCCAAGGCGTCACTTCGGGAATGGGGCCGTCGTCGAAAGTGAGATAGACGGCCTTTTCCCGAGGATTCATCCGAAAGATGGCCCGGCTGTACAGCGCACGGTAAAAACGAGGGGGTTGCTCTATCAGCATACTATCGGGAAGCGGTTTCCATGCGTTTGAGGTATTCTTCGGATATGCGGTCCAAAGTGAGCTTGTACCGATTGGCCGAAGGCGACTTATAACGCTCCATGATGCGGATATAGGCGTTCAAAAGGTTGGCATGATAGAGCAGGTTCTCGTTGGAGATGTGCAGCTGTGCATCGTTCAGACTGAGATACCAAGTCATGTACTCCACCGACTTATCGGCCAGGCTGCAAATGATGCGTTCGGCCGCTTGGTTTTCGTTCAGGCGGTAGTAGGCTTCTGCCATTTGTGCGGCACCGTTGGCCCAGTCGTAGGGCACGTTCGCGGCCGGAATCATCTGTTCGGCTCGATTCAGCACCTCGAATGCCTTGGCATTGTTTCCTTCCTTGAGCAGTTCCTCGGCCAGCTGGCTGAACAAACGGCGGTGGGTGTAGCACATACGCATGGTGTTTTCGTCCACATAGACACCGGGTTTCTCAATGCCACCGAATTTGAATTTCGTCATCAAGTTGTTGTACATCTTCTCGGTGTCCACCGACACGCCTGCCTTCTTCATGTTGAAGGGGGTGAATCGGTAGGCAAGTCCTTCTTGTATGAAGTTGTCTTCCATGCCCAGACGGTTTTCGGCTCCCACGGTTGTGGCCATGTAGATGGGGCGTTCCCAATTGGCATGGGCAAGCATCTCGAGCATCATCAGCTCGCTCTTGTACAAAGCCTGTTTGGGTTGGCCGTTGGCATCACGCAGCAGGATGGTCATGTATTCGGGGATGGAGTCGGCATAGGCCGCGGGTATCTTCATACCCGACCGCAACAAGGCTTCTCGGTCTACCTTCATCACGATGCTATCGGTGGGAATCATGCGCAGCTCTTCCTTGTCCGAGCGCACCCAGTTTTTGAGGATATTCTTCAATTCATAGGGGTTTTCGCCCAGCTGCTCCTTGAGCTTGTTCATCACTTCGGGATTGCCGGCATTCAGAGCGGCCTGTGCCTGTGCATACATCTCGTCCAATCCCTTCTTCATCTCGGGGCGGATACGAACGTATTCGTTTTGACCTTCGACATATTCGGCTCTGTCCCAGGTGATGGGCAACGAAGGCGAGTCGTAGGCCGGACGCTTCATTTGGTCGATATACCAGTCGGTTTGCAGATAGCTGAGGTTGCAAGTACGGGTGTCCAAGCGAACACCTTCCACGTCTTGGTTGTACCATAGGGGGAATGTGTCGTTGTCGCCATTGGTGAAAATGATGGGGTTGCCGTCCTCTTGAAGGCTCATGAGGTAGTTCTGACCGAAGTCTCGAGCCACATAGCGGTTGCTGCGGTCGTGGTCGTCCCAGGTTTGGCCGGCCATCTGTATGGGCACGATGAGGCAGAGGAGCGAAACCACCGTGGCCAAGATGACCGAGGGTTGGAAGGGAACTCTAAACTCGCGCATGGCTAACAACTGTGCTTCCAAGGCTTTGATTTCGTCCTTGCTGCCGTATTTGCCTTGCTTGGAGACAATGAGTTGCTCCATCTCGTCCACGTCGGCTTGGGTGTAACCGTCGACCAACTGAAGCTCGGGTTTGCGACGTGTGCACCACTGGGTGATGGCTGCCACGCCCATACCGATCCAAATGGCAAAGGCATAGAACGAGCCGGCATAGGCATAATCTCGTTCGCGTGGTTGCATGGGCGTTTGGTTGAGGTAGAGCACGATGGCGATACCGGTCATGAAGAACAGGAAGAACACTACCCAGAATTGTTGGATACCTTTGCGGCTGTGGTAGGCTTGCCACAACAGGCCGATGATGCCCAACAAAAGAGGCAGACAGTAGAAGACGTTTCGTCCTTTGTTCTCTTTCAGATCCTTGGGAAGTAGCTCTTGATTGCCCACCAACCAATTGTCGATGAAGGAGAAACCGGTAATCCAATTGCCGTGTTCTATCTCTCCGCTGCCCTGTATGTCATTTTGTCTACCGGCGAAGTTCCACATGAAATATCGCCAATACATGAAGTTGAGCTGATAGGTGAAAAAGAACTTGATGTTCTCCCACTGGGTGGGTATGTTGACCATCACGGTGCGTCCGCACTCGTCGTAAGGAACATCTCGTCCCTGGATGTTGATCCATTGCTTGTAACTGGCAGTATGCAAGCTGCTGTACATACGTGGGAATAGCATATTCTGTGCATACTCATACTCCACTCGGCCGGGCAGCTCCAGGTACGAATCTTTTTCATTCGGCTCGGTCTTCTCCTTGCGGATGAACTTGGAACCCGCTTCGTGCTGACGTGGGATGCAATACCCATCTTTCACATCCAAGGCTACCCGTGAGGAAAATGCTTGTCCGTAGAACAATGGGCGTGTGCCATACTGCTCGCGACCGAGGTATTCGCCCAGGGTGAATATATCTTCGGGCGAGTTTTGATCCATGGGTGTATTGGCCGTAGAGCGAATCACGATGAGCGCATACGAGGAATAGCCGATGACAATCATCATGATGCTAAGCAAGGCTGTGTTGAGCGAACGCACAGAGATGCGCCATGCAATGCGCGCTTGGGTTCGGGGGTGCAGGTAGTAGACGAGGGCAGCTATGATGAGAAGCCCGATGAGCAGGCTACTCACTCCATGACCATAGAAGGGGATGCCCAGTAGTGTCACCACGAAAACGAAGAGCAGCGACGTGCGTAAGGGGCTACGGTTGGTGTAGGTTTCACGAATGCTCCATGCCAGCACTGTGCCCAGTACAATGATATAGGCCACGACGCCCGTGTTGAAAGGCAAGCCCAGCTTGTTGACAAACAACAATTCGAACCATCCGCCGACCTTGACGATGCCCGGCACGATGCCGTAGAGCACCACGGCCACCAAAGCTCCCGAGGCCGCCAGAGCCAAGAGCGAGCCGCGAGCTGTGGCTTGCGGTGTCTTCTTATAATAGTATATCAAGACGATGGCGGGTAGGCACAATAAATTGAGCAGGTGAACGCCTATGCTGAGCCCTGTGAGGTAGGCGATGAGTATGAGCCAACGATCGCTGCTCGGTTCGTGGGCCACGTCTTCCCATTTCAAGATGAGCCAGAATACAACTGCCGTGAACAAAGAAGAGAAAGCATAAACCTCTCCCTCAACGGCCGAGAACCAAAACGTATCGCTGAACGTATAGGCCATAGCTCCCACAAGACCGCTTCCCATGATGGCGATGAGTTGGCCTCGGGTGATGTGTCGTTCGTCAGTAATCACCAACTTGCGCACCAAGTGGGTGATGCTCCAGAAGAGGAACAAGATGCAAGTGGCACTCATAAGCGCACTCATGTAGTTCACCATCCGAGCCACCTGCGAGCTGTCGGCAGCGAATTGGGAGAACAGATTGGCCATCAGCATGAAGAATGGCGCGCCGGGAGGATGTCCCACTTCGAGTTTATAACCGGTAGAAATGAACTCGGGGCAGTCCCAGAAACTGGCAGTGGGTTCAATGGTTAGGCAGTATACGACGGCGGCAACGCAGAAGGCTGTCCAGCCCATGAGATTGTTGACGAATCGGTATTCTTTCATCATTTGTTTGTGAACTAAAAAGTTAGGCGGGGCAAAGATAATGCTTTATGTGGCTCGCCGTGACGTTGGGCCCACACTTTTTGGCCTTTGGAGCCTTGGATGGCCGATGACAAGGGGGGCGAAAGCGATGTGGAGGGGGATGGTATCGAGCGGAGGCTTCGTTCCGTTCCTGCTCGCAGGTGCTTCTCGTGGGTGCTGTATGGGGCTTGGTTGCGTAATGCGGTAGATTTAAGTACATTTGCCCCCATATACATATGCAACCTACAAAAGAATGACAGAAAAAGAATTTGAGATCATGGCCCCGGTAGGCTCTCGCGAGTCGCTGGCTGCAGCCATTCAGGCCGGTGCCGATTCGATCTACTTCGGCATAGAAAACTTGAATATGAGGGCACGCTCGGCCTCTACCTTCACCATCGACGACCTTCACGAGATTGCCCGCACGTGCGAAGCACACGGCATGAAGAGCTATCTCACGGTGAACACCATCATCTACGACAACGACCTTGAGCTGATGCGTCGCATTGTGGATGCAGCCAAGGCGGCAGGCATCTCTGCCGTGATTGCCGCCGACGTGGCGGTGATGTTCTATGCACGGCAAATCGGACAGGAAGTACACCTGTCGACTCAGCTCAACATTTCCAATATCGACGCATTGAGGTTTTATGCCCAGTTTGCCGACGTGGTGGTCTTGGCACGCGAACTCTCGTTGGAGCAGGTGGCCGATATTTATCGTCACATCTGCGAAGAGAACATCTGCGGCCCCAAGGGCGAAAGAATCAGAATCGAAATGTTCTGTCACGGTGCGCTGTGCATGGCGGTTTCGGGCAAGTGCTATCTGTCCCTACACGAGATGGGCTCTTCGGCCAATCGGGGTTCGTGCATGCAATCGTGCCGTCGCTCTTACTTGGTGAGAGACAAAGAAACCGGCACGGAGTTGGAAATTGACAACGAGTACATCATGTCGCCCAAAGACCTGAAGACCATTCACTTCATGAATAAGATGATGGAAGCAGGCGTACGGGTGTTCAAAATCGAAGGCCGAGCGCGTGGACCCGAGTACGTTCGCACGGTGGTGGAGTGTTATAAGGAAGCCATTCGTGCCAACCTCGACGGCACATTCACCGACGAGAAGATTGCCGATTGGGAAGAGCGACTGCGCCGAGTGTTCAACCGTGGATTCTGGGATGGCTATTACTTGGGACAGCGACTGGGCGAGTGGAGCCGCAACTATGGGTCGGAAGCCACCGAACGCAAGGTGTATGTGGGCAAAGGCATCAAATACTTCTCCAACCTGGGCGTGGCAGAATTTCTGGTAGAAGCGGCCGAGGTGAGTGTGGGCGATAAGCTGCTGATAACCGGACCCACCACGGGAGCCGTCTTCGTGACCCTCGAAGAGGCTCGTGTGAAGCTGCAACCGGTTCAAACGGTGAAGAAAGGCGAGCATTTCTCTATAAAGATGGAGAAAATTCGCCCCAGTGATAAACTCTACAAACTGGTTTCGTCCACGAAGGGATGAAACGACATCAACCATATGTTTTATACTTAAACCGAAACGTCTATGAAGTATGTTCACGAACTGACTCTCAAGGTGCGCGACTATGAATGCGACCTGCAAGGAATTGTAAACAATGCCAATTACCAGCATTACTTGGAGCATGCCCGGCATGAATTCCTGCTATCGGCAGGGATAGATTTTGCCGAACTGCACCGCCAAGGAGTCGATGCGGTGGTGGCGCGCATCAGCATCGCCTACAAAACACCCCTCACCAGCGGCGACGAATTTGTGTGTCGACTTGCGTTGTCCAAAGAGGGCATCAAGTATGTGTTCCATCAAGACATCTTCCGCAAGCGAGATGAGAAACCGGTGGTCAAAGCCGTGGTGGAAACCGTGTGCATGGTTCAAGGACGATTGAGCAAAGAGTCGCTTTTCGACGAGATGTTTGCTCCTTACGTAACCCATGAATAACCGCGACGAACAAGTTTATAGCATTGCGCTCACCCTACTGCCGGGCATCGGTAGGATTGGAGCCAAACAATTGGTAGAGGGCATGGGCACGGCCACCGATGTCTTTCGGTTGCGCCGTGAGCTGCCCGACCGACTGCCCGAAGCCGGGAAGCGACTGGTACAACTCTTGGACAATCCGCAGGCCATTGCCCGAGCCGATCGCGAGTTGACTTCGATGGAAGAAAAGCAAGTGAGGTGCATCACCTGGGCAAGCCGGGACTATCCACACCGTTTGCGCGAATGTCCCGATGCACCGGTGGCCTTGTTCTATCGAGGAAGCGTAGACCTCAATTCCTCTCGCATCATTAGCATGGTGGGCACGCGGCAGGCCACCGACTACGGACGCACGCTTTGTCGCGAGTTTCTGCATGGGTTGTCACAGCTTTGTCCCGATGTGCTTGTGGTCAGCGGACTGGCCTATGGCATCGATGTGTGTGCTCACCGCGAGGCCATGGCTCACGGCCTTTCTACGGTGGGTGTGCTGGCTCATGGGCTGGATCGCATTTACCCATCGAACCACCGCTCTGTGGCTGTGCAGATGATGGAAAGGGGCGGACTGCTGACCGAATATGTGTTCGGTGCCGAGCCCGAACGCTATAACTTCGTTGGGCGCAATCGCATCGTGGCCGGTATGGCCGATGCCACCATCGTGGTAGAGTCGGGCAAGAAGGGTGGATCGCTGATTACAGCCGATTTGGCCAACGGCTATCACCGGGAGTGTTTCGCTTTCCCGGGACGTGTTACGGATGTCTCTTCCGAGGGATGCAACTGCCTGTTGCGCGATAACAAAGCGGCTCCACTGCTATCGGCCGAGGACTTTGTTGCCGCTATGGGCTGGGGAGCAGCGGACAAGAAGAAGGCGGCACAAGTTCGACAGCAAACTCTTTTTCCGGAACTTAGCCCCGAAGAGCAACGTGTGCTCGGTTTCTTGCAGCACGAAGAGAATAGGCAACTCGATGCCTTGGTATTGGCTTCGCAAATGCCCGTGGCACGATTGCATGCCATCTTGTTCGAGCTTGAGATGAAAGGTGCGGTGCGCACTGCCGCAGGCGGACTGTATATCCCGATTTGATATTCCTTCCTTGGCCCTTGAGTGGGCTGTTCTTGCAGTGCAGCGTACAGACGCTTTTCGTTCGCGTCGTGGTTCATTGCTGCGACAGTTGTAAATTCCCTCTTTGCTAACTGCCTACGCTTCTCGTGCAAAGTGTGGGCACTTCCCTTCCGAAGTGTAGGCACTTTCCTTTCAAAGTGTAGGCACTTCTCGTGCAAAGCACAAACACTTTCTGAGTTGGTGGCGCGTGTTTGCTGTGCCCATCACGGGTATTTGCCCGAGCCAGTCTTCGAGGGTGGTTGCCGGATGGTAAGAAAGACGTTTGCTCGGATTCTTTCTTCCGGATGTGTTTGTTTTCCATTCAAAACAGAAATATCTTTTCGTCGGACTTGGGGTTTTGTGTGCTGTTTTCTCGATTGTTTCTCATTGATTTTGTATCTGTTTGTTTGTGAATTTGCAGTTTTAGTTTCTTTTTGTCTTTTGGAGGTGGAAAATCCTTGCGATTTTTGGGAGCTCGCCGTAATGTGGGCAGAATAATTAGCTGTCGGTAAGGGTGAAGATGGCGGTTTTTCGTCTTTTTTCTCTACCTTTGCCGTGTTTGACCGAAATGTATTTAACATGAACTTCCAATACGATGTCATTGTGATTGGTGCGGGGCATGCAGGCTGCGAGGCCGCAACTGCTGCCGCTCAACTGGGGTCTAAGGTGTGTCTCATAACGATGGACATGAACAAGATCGCCCAGATGAGTTGCAATCCGGCGGTAGGTGGCATTGCCAAAGGTCAGATCGTTCGGGAGATTGACGCCCTGGGGGGGCAGATGGGGTTGGTGACCGACCGCACTGCCATTCAGTTTCGCATACTCAATCGTTCCAAAGGGCCTGCCATGTGGAGCCCGCGCGCCCAGTGCGACCGTGCTCGCTTCATTGAGGCTTGGCGCGAAGTGTTGGAGCATACACCCAATTTGCACATTTGGCAAGATGTGGTCGATCGGTTCATCATACAATCGGGCGCAGTGGTTGGGCTGACAACGGTATGGGGCGTGGAGTTTCGTGCCAAATGTGTGGTCATCACCACGGGTACGTTTCTCAACGGGTTGATGCACGTGGGCGATCGTAAGTGGCCCGGTGGGCGAATGGCCGACCCTGCTTCTTATGGGCTGACTGAGCAGTTGGCCGAACATGGCATTGAACACGACCGGATGAAAACGGGTACGCCTGTGCGCATAGATGCCCGTAGCGTGCGCTTCGACTTGATGGAGATACAAGACGGAGAACATGATTTTCATAAGTTCTCCTTCCTCGATACGAGTGTGAGGCATTTGCGCCAACTGCAGTGCTGGACGTGTTATACGAATGAAGAGTCTCATCGTGTGTTGCGCGATGGCCTTTCTCAATCTCCATTGTACAATGGTCAAATTCAGAGTATTGGGCCGCGTTACTGCCCAAGTATAGAGACTAAGATTGTTACTTTCCCCGATAAAGAACAGCATCAGTTGTTTCTTGAGCCGGAGGGTGAGGACACTAACGAGTTGTATCTCAATGGATTCTCGTCTTCTTTGCCTTTGGATGTGCAGCTGGCTGCCTTGCGCAAGATTCCGGCTTTTGAGGATTTGGTAGTCTACCGACCCGGTTATGCCATTGAATATGACTTCTTTGACCCGACCCAGCTCAAGCATACATTGGAGTCGAAGAAGGTGGAAAATCTCTTTTTTGCTGGTCAGGTGAACGGCACTACCGGGTATGAAGAGGCTGCCGGCCAAGGACTTATCGCGGGAATCAATGCGCATATCAACTGTCATGGAGGCGATTCGTTTACCTTGGGTAGGGATGAAGCCTATATCGGCGTGCTTATCGACGATCTGGTGACGAAGGGAGTGGATGAGCCTTATCGAATGTTTACTTCTCGGGCAGAGTATCGCATTCTGCTACGTATGGACGATGCGGATATGCGCCTCACTGAGCGGGCGTACCGCTTGGGCTTGGCTACCGACGAGCGTTTCCGTTTACTCTGCGCCAAGCGCGAGGCGGTGGGTCGTATTGTGGGCTTTGCCAAGCAGTATTCCGTAAAGCCCGACGAGGTGAATGCGGCTCTTCAATCGCTTGGCACTACGCCTTTGCGGCAGGGATGTAAGTTGATTGACTTGCTGGGGCGCCCGCAGGTGGCGATGAATGATATGCTTCCCGTTGTTCCGTCGTTTGCGGCTGCTGTCGAAGCGGCGGTGACCAATGTCGGTAGTCGTAGGGAAGAAGTGCTCGAGGCGGCCGAGATTCTCATCAAATATAGTGGATATATAGACCGTGAAAGGCTGATTGCCGAGAAGACGATGAGGTTGGAGAATATCAAAATCAGAGGTCGATTCGACTACAATACTTTGCAGTCGCTATCCACCGAAGCCCGTCAGAAGCTGACAAAGATAGACCCCGAGACCATTGGGCAAGCAAGCCGGATTCCCGGAGTGTCCCCCAGTGACATCAATGTGCTTTTGGTGTTGGCCGGTAGGTGACTGTGTTGAAGTTTCACGTGAAACATGAATCGAAAAATAAGTGCGTAATACAAAGAATATGAGTAAAGACACATTGATTAAGAGTATCCGTCAGGTGCCGGACTTTCCTCTTCCCGGTATTTTGTTTTATGACGTTACTACGCTTTTCAAAGATCCTTGGTGTTTGCAGGAACTATCCGATATTCTGTACGAACAATATAAGGATTTAGGTATTACCAAAGTGGTGGGCATCGAGTCGCGCGGCTTTATTATGGGGCCAATCTTGGCTACTCGGCTCAATGCGGGCTTTGTCCCCGTTCGCAAACCGGGAAAACTTCCTGCAGAAACCATAGAGGCCAGCTATGAGAAGGAATACGGTCGAGACACGGTGCAAATGCACAAAGACGCCTTGGACGAGAATGATGTAGTGCTGTTGCACGACGATTTGTTGGCTACGGGAGGAACGATGAAGGCCACTTGCGAGTTGGTGAAGCAGCTAAAACCAAAGAAAGTCTACATCAACTTTATTGTGGAGCTGAAAGAACTGGGCGGTCGCAAGATGTTTGATAAGGATATTGACGTCGATAGCGTTCTGTCGCTTTGATGCGAAAAATAAGTGTTTTGCATCTTGGAGATATAAGGAGCGAGTGGAAAGAACCCACTCGCTCCTTGCTTTTTATGAGTGGCCGATGGCGTAGATAAGGGATTTTTCTGCTTATTTTGCCCTCGAATCAAAGACTAATTACCTGCATTTCTTGGTTGAACTATGTCCGAAAAAGAAGAATATCTCAAAGGCTTGGTAGCCAATCTACCCGAAACTCCCGGCATCTATCAATACTTGGACGAAGGAGGCAGCATTATCTACGTGGGCAAAGCAAAGAACTTGAAGCGGCGTGTGTATTCGTACTTCTCGAAAGAACATCAGGCCGGCAAGACACGAGTGCTGGTCAGCAAGATCGCCGATATTCGTTACATCGTGGTCAATTCGGAGGAAGATGCTTTGCTGTTGGAAAATAGTTTGATCAAGAAGCATAAGCCGCGCTACAACGTTTTGTTGAAGGATGACAAGACCTATCCCTCCATTTGTGTGCAGAACGAATGGTTTCCACGCGTCTTTAAAACTCGAAAAATCATCCGAAACGGCTCCACTTACTACGGCCCATACAGCCATCTGCCTTCGATGTATGCCTTGTTGGGCTTGGTGAAGAAGCTCTATCCGCTCCGTACCTGCAATCTCGCGCTGACGCCGGAGAACATACGTAGCGGCCGATTCAAGGTGTGTTTGGAATATCACATCAAGAACTGTGCAGGCCCGTGCGTGGGACTTCAGACGCACGATGAGTATCTTCAGAACATTGCCGAAGTAAAGGAGATACTCAAAGGCAATACCCGTGAGGTGTCGCGTCTCCTTGAAGAACGAATGAAGTCTTTGGCCGCCGAGATGCGTTTTGAGGAAGCTCAGCGAGTGAAAGAACGGTATGTACTGATAGAAAACTACCGTGCCAAGTCCGAAGTGGTGAGCTCGGTGGTTCATCCCGTCGATGTGTTCTCCATCGAGGAGGATGCAGATGGCGGCGTGGCCTACATCAATTACCTCCATGTCTTTGGGGGATCCATCTGCCAAGCCTTTACATTCGAATACCGAAAACGGTTGGACGAAACGCCCGATGAACTCTTGCGGCTCGGTATTGTCGAAATGCGCGAACGCTATAAGAGCGTGTCCACCGAGGTGATTGTACCTTTCGTGCCCGATATGGAGCTTCAAAACGTGAGTTTCACCGTACCGCAACGAGGCGAGAAGAAGAAGCTCTTGGAGCTTTCGCAACTGAACGTAAAGCAGTATAAGGCCGATCGCATGAAGCAGTCAGAGAAGCTCAATCCGGAACAACGGGGCATTCGCCTTATGAAGGATATACAAAACGCATTGCAGCTTCCCACGCTTCCCATGCATATAGAATGCTTTGACAATTCCAACATCCAAGGTAGCGATGCTGTGGCTGCGTGCGTGGTGTTCAAAAAAGCTAAGCCTTCCAAGGCCGACTACCGAAGATACCACATCCGCACCGTGGAGGGAGCAGACGACTACGCTTCGATGGCCGAGGTGGTGAGGCGCAGGTACACGGCCTTGAAGGAAGCCGACGAACCGATGCCCCAACTCATCATAACCGATGGAGGGAAGGGACAGATGGAAGTGGTGCGTCGTGTGGTAGAAGATGAATTGAACTTGAACATCCCCATCGCGGGCTTGGCAAAGGACGACAAGCACCGCACTTCGGAATTGCTTTACGGCTTTCCTCCTCAGGTCATAGGCATCAAGCAACACAGCCCTTTGTTTCAGTTGCTCACCCACATACAAGACGAGGTGCATCGCTTTGCCATCAAGTTTCACCGAGAGAAGCGCAGCAAGCGACAAACGGCCTCGGCCTTGGATCAGATCAAAGGCGTCGGAGAGAAAACGAAAGCGGCTTTGTTGCAGGAGTTTAAGAGCTTGAAACGCATCCGCGAAGCCTCGATGGAGCAACTGCAAGCCGTGGTGGGCGAGGCCAAGGCTCGCTTGATCAAGGAGGCTTTGCAGTCGGATTAAGGGTAGCGGATTCGTGGCGCGCGGTGAGGGTATGCTGCTTAACGGGGCTTCGGGCTCTTGACGAAGGATGTGCTTTGCGTTGATTCCCAATGTGTTGCGGTTTGTCGGCCAAGGTGCAGACTGTTCATTTATATTTGTTTCTCGCTTTGTTGACCGATGTCCCTCATTGCGCTTCTTGGCAATAAGCCATGTGTGGTTCCAATCCTTCTCTTCTGTATTTTGACTTATAAATAGTTGGATTACACGGGATTGTTGTTTTTCGGAGAGGCCTTTATGCATGGGATGGTAAGTGCCTACACTTTGCGACCAAAGTGTAGGCACTTCGCAAGTCAAGTGTGGGCACTTTGCAACTGAAGTGTGGGCACTTTCTTTCCGAGACATACAAGCTCGGTTTTCTCTCCCTTTGCTCTTTGCTCATTGGAGGTTTGCTCCTTTTGAGCAAGCTGTTCGCCATCATCGCATTCGGCAGAGCTATTTGACCAAAGAAACGCGGGTTTTTTGCTTGATAGGCAAGGGCATTGAGCGAAATAGCTTATCTTTGTAAGCGGAAAAACTACTATTACAAACGATACAAAACGCATTTGAAGATGAAAAGAATTGTACTCATCCGCCACGGCGAGAGCGTGTGGAACAAAGAGAATCGCTTTACCGGTTGGACCAATGTAGACCTGAGCGAGAAGGGAGTAGAAGAAGCTAAGAAAGCGGGAGCTCTGCTCAAAGAACACGGATTCCGTTTCGGCAAGGCCTATACCTCCTACCTCAAGCGTGCCATCAAGACGCTAAACCAAGTGCTCGACGTAATGGATCTGGACTGGATCCCTGTAGAAAAGAGCTGGAGATTGAACGAAAAGCACTATGGCATGCTGCAAGGACTGAACAAAGCAGAAACAGCCGAGAA
>JAXFUC010000150.1:0-31845 GCA_034176395.1 Bacteroides sp.
ACGCCATCACCATTCGTGAAGACGACAGCGTAATCGAGGTTCGCATGACCAACGGCAACAACGAAATCATCATAGCCAATCGCAACGGGCGTGCCATCCGTTTCCACGAAATGGCCGTGCGTGTCATGGGGCGTACGGCTACCGGCGTGCGCGGTATCACCCTCGATGATGATGGCCAAGACGAGGTGGTGGGAATGATCTGTATCAAGGATTTGAAAACAGAATCGGTAATGGTTGTCTCCGAACAAGGGTATGGCAAACGGTCGGAAATCGAAGATTACCGTAAAACCAACCGCGGAGGTAAAGGCGTCAAGACTATGAATATCACCGATAAAACGGGGCACTTGGTGGCCATCAAATCGGTAACTGACGACAACGACCTGATGATTATCAATAAATCGGGCATTACCATTCGTCTGAAAATGTCCGATGTACGTATCATGGGACGAGCCACACAAGGCGTTCGCCTCATTAACCTGGAGAAACGAAACGACCAAATCGGCTCGGTGTGTAAAGTGACAACAGAAAGTTTGGAGAACGAAATACCCGAAGAAGAGGCCGAAGGTAGTATCGTAGGCGACCCAACGGACTACGCAGGTGCTGACGATAACATTCGCGAAGAAGGAACTGAAACTGAATAACAAGAATATTAACTCTAATCAAACGCAACGATCATGAAAAAGTTAGTAGTATCAATGACGTTACTGATGGCCATGGGTTCTTCGTTTGCCCAAGTAAGCAAAGTGAAAGAAGCCAAAGGCCTGGTGGGTGATGTAAAACCCAACTTCCCGAAAGCCGAAGCCTTAATCGGCGAAGCTCTCCAGCATCCGGAAACGCAAAACCTGGCAGAGACTTGGGATGTAGCCGGACTGATTCAAAAGCGTATCAATGAGGAAGAAATGAAAAACGCTTTCTTGAAAAAGCCGTATGACACCTTGAGCAGCTACAACAGCATTCTGAAGATGTTTGAATACTATTCCAAGTGCGACGAGTTGGCACAAGTACCCAACGAGAAAGGTAAGATCAAGAACAAGTATAGAAAAACCAATGCCGCAAGTATGCTGGCCGAACGTCCCAACTTGATCAATGGAGGTATCTTCTTTTTCAATAAAGAGAACAGTGCCGAAGCCATGAAATTCTTTGGAACGTACGTGGAATCTGCATCCTATCCCATGCTGGAAGAAAGCAACCTCAAGGCTGACACACTGCTTCCTCAAATTGCGTACTACGCCACTTTGGCCGCCGACCGCTCCGGAAATAAAGCAGCCATTTTGAAGTATGCTCCTTTGGCACTGACAGACAAAGAAGGAGGTACAATCGCTATGCAATTAATGGCCGATGCGCACAAAACATTGGGCGACACCGCTGCTTGGCTGAAAACTTTGGAAGAAGGTATTCTGAAATTCCCCGGCAACGACTATTTCTTTGCCAATTTGGTAGACTACTACAACGCTACAAATCAAGTTCAAAAGGCTATGGAATTCGCCGATCGCATGTTGGCCGGAGATCCTTCCAACAAGCTTTATCTGTATGTGAAAGGGTATTTGTATCACAACTTGAAAGACTACGATAATGCCATCGAATTCTACAAGAAAGCCGTTGCGGTAGATCCCGAGTACGCAGAAGCTTATTCCAATGCTGGATTGGCTTATCTCATGAAAGCTCAAGATTTCGCTGACAAATCAACAACCGATGTCAATGATCCCAAATATTTGGAGGCTCAGAAAGAAATCAAAAAAATCTATGCAGCTGCGAAACCGTTCTACGAAAAAGCTCGTCAACTCAAACCGGAGCAGCAAGATTTGTGGTTGCAAGGTCTGTATCGCGTATACTACAACTTGAATATGGAAACCGAATTCGAGGAAATTGATAAGTTGATGAATAATTAAGTCTCAGATCCATTGAGATTCAGAGCAAGGAAAGCCGGAGTTTGTTCTCCGGCTTTTTTACTATCTCTCCCACACAAAAAATGGTGAAAAAGAATGAGAATTCTCTGTAAAATATTGGAGGTGGATCTATGTGGAATATTGGAGGTGGATCTATTATCCCAAATTAAGTGGAGTGGGGGACTCTTAACCGACTATCATCCTTCTATGATAAGAAGACCGCAAAATAGAAGCTACGCTCTCGGCGGAAGAGTAATGAATTACCTCATTCGCAACCATTACCTCAGCAAAAAATAGTTTCATAGAATTTGGAACTTACATTTTTCTACATAAATTTATAGCGTGATAATGCTCACAAGAATACTAACCGTTAAATTTATGAGGATATGAGGACAATCACATTTAATGAACTTCGCAAAATCAAAGACTCTTTGCCCGATGGTAGTATGCACAGAATAGCCGATGAACTTGGTCTACACGTGGATACAGTACGCAATTTCTTCGGTGGCCATAATTTTAAGGATGGTAAGAGCGTAGGTATTCACATCGAATCTGGCCCGGATGGTGGCTTAGTCACATTGGACGACACCACAGTACTTGATCGTGCCCTACAAATACTAAACGAAAGCTCTCAAACGACTGATTCAGGAAACTGATCATACAATAATAAAGAAGGCAGCTCCGTAATGGAGCTGCCTTCTTCATTTAACAAGATGACAATTAAACATAACGTTGATTATAGAAATCTGATTACATTCATTTCCTACATTAATCAGCACTTTATATTCAGGTCGCTGAGTACCTTGCGGATTGCTTCAAATGTGGTGATGCGTGTTGGCACGAGTGGTAACCTGAGCTTATTCTCAATCATGCCCATGGCATTGAGCATGGATTTCACTCCGGCCGGATTTCCATCAACGAATAGCAGCTTAAATAGTTCAGTAAAACGGTGATGAATAAGCAATGCGTTTTGGAAATCACCTTGCAAAGCCAAGCGTGTCATGCGACTAAACTCCCGAGGGAAAGCATTACCAATTACAGAAATAACGCCTACCGCTCCCAGTGTGATGAGCGGAAATGTTATTCCATCATCTCCCGAAATAACGTCAAAATGTGATGGTTTATTCTTTATGATATCATCCATCTGAGCAATATCACCCGATGCTTCCTTGATGGCTATCACATTCTTAAAATCTCGAGCTAACCGAAGGGTTGTCTCAGCAGTCATGTTGACCCCAGTTCGTCCCGGAACATTATAAAGTACAATCGGTAGCGCTGTTGCTTCCGCAATGGACTTATAATGTTGGTATATACCTTCTTGTGAAGGCTTATTGTAATACGGGACCACCGATAGAATTGCATCTATACCGGTAAAATCATCGGTTTTAAGCTGGTGAACAAGAGAACGGGTATCGTTCCCTCCCACTCCCAAAAGAATTGGGATTCTTCCATTGACGCGTTCGACAACAGTCCGTTTCACCAACTTCTTCTCCTCTTCTGTAAGTGTGGGTGTCTCAGCTGTGGTCCCCAACACGCATAGAAAATCGGCATTATTCTGCAACAGATAGTCTACCATGCGCACCAGTGCATCAAAGTCTATGCTGTCGTCCTCTCTGAAAGGAGTAATCAACGCCACCCCCATTCCTCTTAATTTTGTTTTCATCATACCTCCTTTTCGGTGAAGAGTTAAGGACAAAAGTAAAGTTTTTACGCGGTTTATTTGATAAGCCCTAAAAAATCCTCTTCACTCAGAACCGGTATTTTTAGTTTTTTAGCCTTTTCCAGTTTGGCCGGTCCCATGCTCGCTCCTGCCAATATAAAGGAGGTTTTAGCCGATATACTACCTACATTCTTTCCCCCATGCTGCTCTATGAGTTGCTTATATTCGTCGCGCGAATACTTTGTAAAGACACCACTGATTACGATAGATTGCCCTACAAGTCTATCACTGACCAAAGCTGTGGATTCTTCGGAGAGTTGTAGCTCCAACCCAACTTCTTGTAAGCGTCCGATCAATCTATTGTTTCGCTCATCCGCAAAGTAGTCTATGATACTTTGAGCAATACGCTCACCTATTTCATCTATTGCGGTCAACTCTTCTATTGCACACGAACGCAGCTTCTCCATACTTCCCAGAGCACGAGCTAACTTCCTGGCTACCGTTTCTCCGACAAAACGGATACCAAGTGCAAACAGTACTCTCTCAAAATGTACATGCTTACTTTGCTCAACACTCATCAATATATTCTCAGCTGTACGCATTCCGATTCGATCCAATTTCAACAAATCATCTAAAGTCAGCGCATATAAATCACTCACATCACGAACAAGTCCTTCCCGATAGAATAACTCAATGGTTTCAGGTCCAAGCCCCTCGATATTCATCGCTTTACGCGTAATGAAATGCTCTATCTTTCCTTTGATCTGTGGTGGACAGTCCCATTCGTTTGGACAATAGTGGGCTGCTTCACCCTCATAGCGAATCAATTTACTGCCACATTCAGGGCATCGCTCAATGAATCGTATACGTTCATTTTGCAAAAAGCTACGTGCATGAGTGTCTACACCTGTAATTTTAGGAATAATCTCACCTCCTTTCTCAACGTACACCATGTCACCTACGTGCAAATCGAGCGATTCTATGATATCCGCATTATGCAACGAGGCACGTTTTACAACCGTTCCCGACAATTGTACCGGTTCGAGATTAGCCACCGGGGTCACAGCGCCTGTACGTCCCACTTGGTAAGAGACCTTGTTCAGGCGAGTCAGTGCTCGCTCGGCTTGAAACTTATAAGCAATGGCCCATCGGGGCGATTTGGCCGTAAATCCTAAATGAAGTTGCTGCCGACGACTATTCACTTTCAAAACAATACCATCGGTTGCCACCGGGAGATTCTTGCGCTCAGTATCCCAGTAGCGAATAAAGGCATAAACTTCTTCCAGAGTGGAACATTTACGAACAGCCTCTCCTATCTTGAATCCCCACGACTTGGCTGTTTGGAGCATTTCGTAGTGGCCATCACAAGGCAATTCCTCTCCCAATACATAGTATAGATATGCATCAAGTTTTCGGGAAGCAACCACAGCAGAATTTTGCAGCTTCAGCGTGCCCGAAGCCGCATTCCGTGGGTTGGCAAAAAGAGGCTCTTCCTTCATTTCCCGCTCACGGTTCAAAGTCTCGAAAACATTCCACGGCATGAGAATTTCTCCTCGGATTTCAAACTGAGAAGGGTAGTTCCCCCCTTGAAGCACCAACGGAATACTACGAATAGTCTTCACATTCTCGGTTACATCATCTCCTTGCTCCCCATCGCCTCTCGTTACAGCGCGGATTAACCGCCCTTCTTCATAAATCAATGAAATAGATGTCCCGTCATACTTTAATTCACAGCATATTTCAAAATCTTCATTGAGTAGCTTCTGGACACGCTCATGAAAATCTGCCACTTCAGCTTCCGAATAGGTATTGGATAAAGATAGCATAGGGTACCGGTGTGACACCTGTATAAAGCCCTTGGTTATATCACTCCCTACTCGTTGAGTAGGCGAATGAGGATCTTTCCATTGAGGATGAGCAGCCTCCAATTCTTGTAGTTCTCGCATGAGATCATCAAACTCCTTATCCAAAATCTCAGGGGCATTCATTACATAATACATGTGGTTATGTCTGTGCAACTCAGCCTCCAACCATGTCATTCGCTCTCTATCCGTCATTGTTCTATCCGTATTGTTTAGGTTTCAAAAGTAGAGTTTATATTCGAATCTTCGTACTTTTGCCTACAAAAGTACATTGTATGCGCATCGACATTATCACAGTTCTGCCCGAAATGCTCGAAGGCTTCTTTAACCACTCGATCATGAAGAGGGCACAGACCAAAGGCTTAGCTCAGATATACCTGCATAACCTCCGCAATTACACCACCGACAAACATCGACGAGTGGACGATTATCCTTTTGGAGGTTTCGCCGGCATGGTCATGAAAATAGAACCCATCGAACGGTGCATTCAAAGCCTGCAAGCCCAACGTTCCTATGATGAGGTGATATTCACCACCCCCGATGGCGAACAATTCGACCAACCGATGGCTAATACCTTATCGCTTTGCGAGAATCTCATCATTCTCTGCGGACATTTCAAAGGGATAGATTTTCGTATCCGCGAGCACCTCATCACCAAGGAAATCAGTATCGGCGATTTCGTTCTCACCGGTGGAGAATTGGCTGCTGCCGTGATGGCAGATGCCATTGTACGCATTATTCCCGGTGTCATATCAGACGAACAATCTGCCCTATCCGACTCTTTTCAAGACAATCTATTGGCAGCTCCCGTCTACACACGTCCGGCCGAATACAATGGTTGGCGAGTTCCCGATGTATTACTATCCGGCCATGAAGCCAACATTAAGGAATGGGAACTGCAACAATCGCTTGAACGCACACGACGTTTGCGCCCTGATTTATTGGGCGAATAAATCAGGTTACGAAAAAGGAGGCTCTCGGCCTCCTTTTTATGTAACCTCCTACTTTATTCAGGTCAAACTTCAAGCGCACCGATGATATCATATACCGAGCCATGCTCGTGCCTTTCCAAATAATCGGTTATACCATCGAGTACGTGCATGGTGACAGCCGGATCAATAAAATTAGCTGTACCAATCTGAATGGCCGATGCTCCTGCCAACAGAAATTCCACTGCATCCTTCCAATTCATTATCCCGCCCATACCAATGATAGGAATTTTAACGGCCTGAGACACCTGCCACACCATACGAAGTGCCACCGGTTTAACTGCAGCTCCCGATAATCCTCCCGTTACAGTGGACAAAATCGGTTTCCGTCTCTCAGCATCAATAGCCATTCCCAGCAATGTGTTGATGAGTGAAACGCTGTCGGCCCCACTTGCCTCGGCGGCTCGAGCAATCTCAGCAATATCTGTCACGTTGGGCGAGAGTTTCACTATCAAAGTTTTTTTATAAGCTCTACGAACAGCTCCCACCACTTCGGCAGCTGCTTGTGCGGAAACACCAAAAGACATACCTCCCTTCTTCACATTGGGACAAGAAATATTCAGTTCAATGGCGGGAATCTTTTCGCATTCATTCAGTACTTCCGCTGTCTTCACATAATCCTCCACAGCCGATCCCGATACATTCACAATAATGCTCGTATCAATATCTCTGATACGTGGATAAATGTTCTCCACAAAATAACTCACGCCTTTGTTTTGCAGTCCCACGGCATTCAACATCCCCGAAGGAGTTTCTGCCATCCGCGGATAGAGATTGCCTTCACGCTTATGGAGAGTGGTTCCTTTGACAACAATCCCACCGATTCTCGACAAGTCGACAAAATCCTCAAACTCCAATCCATAACCGAACGTACCCGAAGCAGTCATTACGGGATTCTTCAATTCGAGTGCTCCTATTCTTACGCCTAAATCTACCATAACAGTTTATTTATATCAAATACCGGCCCTTCCGTACAAGCACAGATGTGGCCATCCACTGTGTTCTCTACACAACATAAGCAAGCCCCGATACCACAAGCCATGGTATTTTCGAGCGAAACCTCACAGGCTATCGATTTTTCTCGTGCATATCGAGCCACAGCCACCATCATAGGTTTGGGACCACAAGTATAAATGCGTGTAAAATGCTTGGTTTGTAGAATAGAGTGTTGAGTAACGTACCCTTTCTCACCATGACTTCCGTCTTCGGTCGTTGTGAAAACATGACCGTAACGCATAAAATCATCGAGCTGCAACAGATCCTTTCCACTACGTGCACCTAATAGGAAATTTGCTTTCCCTCCACGAAGAGCAATCTGTTCACCCAAATACAGCATAGGAGCAACACCCACACCACCTCCCACCAACAAGAGTTCTTCGTTGGCTAGATCAAAAGGCAAGGTGAACGTATTACCCAATGGCATAATGACATTCAACCGCTGCCCGGCCTGCAATTCGGCTAGTTTACGTGTTCCATCTCCCACAAGTTGTACCAAAAACCAGACCTCATTTCGTTCCCTATCCACAAAATTTATGGAGATAGGACGGCGTAGGTATGTCGTAGACGATCCGTCTACTCGCAATTCGGCAAACTGCCCGGGCATCATTGCAGGAAGCGGTGCAGCAGGATCTGTCAGTTTCAACAATACATAGTTGCTGTGAAGACTGAGATTTTCTGTCACCTCCAAATCCAAGATATACTTTTTCATGTAATGTAGTAGAATGAGTGAAAGCTATTTCCAAGCAAAGATAGATGTAATTTGTGCAATCGCCCTCATCCTCTCCTCATTTTTGGGCTTGGAAAATCTCGTAAGTATTATCGTCGAAGAATATACGTATTTCAGTAATTTTCTTCGTAGGGGCTTCTATATATCTAATTTCCTGTTTTACAACCTCTTGACTTGGAACATGTGGCATCTTAACAACGGTTTGAGGCTGCTTTTCTCTCTCGAACCGATTGAACGGATTTTCGTCGAATAAAGAAGGAACATATGCCTCCTTGGACACACCGGAAAAATCGCTTGACATACCCTCTTCTCCTTTTTTGTCCAATGCGTGAACTTCCATCTGCCCTATACCATACAATAGCCACTCGAGATTGATATTCCGATAAGCCTGATGTATTCTCATAACAACCTCCAAACTGGGCTTATTACGTCCATTCATAATATGCGAGAGAGTGGATTGCTGCACACCTATATACTCTGCAAAAGATTTGGGAGACAGCTGCTCCCGTTCCATAATTTGTTTGATCCTATCCTTCATTTCCATGAGTAAATAACTGGTAGTAAAAGATTACATTTTGATATAATCAAGGTAATTGCACTTATATCAACGCGATACAAAGTTGAATTATTTATTTGTAAAGTGCAAATAATCTAAAAGTAAAGCCATGCACATTGTTAATTCACGTTTGAAATTTGCAAATTTAATCACGTTTGTATTTTACATTATTCAATCGACCCACAAATAAACACTTTAAGTTTTCTATATCTTCATTACATATTGACTATAAGCATATTAGATTCGCATAAAATTGGATTCAAACAAAAAATTAGAGAAAGAATCACGCATACTATACTCAACGCGTATATTATATTTCCCAAATACATATAAAACACTTATTCAAGGCGTGATAATCTTGTAAAACTTCATTGTTAACTTTAGAAATAACATTTGTAATCACCGCGCGTTTACATATGGGATAGCGGAAGAATTCTTTGTAAATTACGCTGTAATTAAATAACGACAGATTACAACAGTAATGACAAATGCGCAACCCCTATCTGGTTAACCACATAATAGTATTACAAAAGTGATGTAGAAGGGTGAGAAGGATAGAATAGACAAACAATCATTTTCCATTACAATCTAAATCGCAAAGAAGGATAAGCGAAATCAAAGTGAAAAATGGATGTCAGAAAGGAGGAATAGACCGATATGATGTACCCAAATAGTAAAATCGTCTTCTGTCGACAAAAGCACTTCATAGCACATGAAGTCAGCGTTCTTCCTCAAAATGCAAGAAAAGTCGATAGCATCCGGACAGCCCAAACTCCCCTTACACGGAGGCTATAAAGGGAACTTTGTTAATAAAACAAAAACACGCAGTAATCACACCAACATATAGACTTTTACTTTGTTCTATATCTCGTGAACAGCAGCGAAAAGTAAACAGAAGCCTTGTTGAGAACGTGCTTTTTGTAGTAACTTTGCGCTCCTAAATCTTTTTCAGCAATGAGACAACTTAAAATTACCAAGAGTATCACCAATAGAGAGAGTGCCTCTCTTGATAAGTATTTGCAGGAAATCGGGCGCGAAGACCTCATTACCGTAGAAGAGGAAGTGGAGCTGGCTCAGCGCATTCGCAAGGGCGATCGTCGCGCTTTGGAAAAGTTGACACGTGCCAACCTGCGCTTCGTGGTTTCGGTTGCCAAGCAATACCAAAATCAGGGATTAAGTCTCCCCGACTTGATTAACGAAGGAAATCTGGGACTTATCAAGGCTGCTGAAAAATTCGATGAAACCAGAGGATTCAAGTTTATCAGCTATGCCGTTTGGTGGATCCGCCAATCTATTTTGCAAGCATTAGCCGAGCAGTCTCGCATTGTTCGCTTACCACTGAACCAAGTGGGTTCGCTGAACAAAATCAGTAAAGCGTTCTCCAAATTCGAGCAAGAGAACGAGCGTCGCCCTTCGCCCGAAGAGTTGGCTGAAGAATTGGAGATACCGGTCGATAAGATTTCGGACACACTGAAAGTATCGGGAAGACATATTTCAGTGGATGCTCCTTTCGTGGAAGGCGAAGACAATAGTCTGTTGGATGTTTTGGTGAACGATGATTCCCCCATGGCCGACCGTTCATTGGTGAATGAATCGCTGGCACGCGAGATAGATCGTGCATTGTCGACCCTTACCGATAGAGAAAAAGAAATCATCCAAATGTTCTTCGGAATCGGACAACAAGAAATGACTTTGGAAGAAATTGGCGATAAGTTCGGCCTTACACGTGAACGCGTGCGCCAAATCAAAGAAAAAGCCATCCGACGCCTTAGACAAGGCAACCGCAGTAAACTGCTGAAATCTTACTTGGGATAAGAACCTCCCTACAAATCATACAAAACTCCCCGCATCGTTGGACAAAGCCCACAATGCGGGGAGTTTTTATTTGGGACATTTCAACTCACCATTCCCCCTCTATCACGTCACCTATACTGTCTCAATCGAAAAAACTCTTCGCATACAATATCGACACAAAGCATATGAAATCGGGAAAGATGGAAGAAAAGCCTTGTTTCACTTACATCAGACCTCCGCAGTCTCCCGATTCAGCAATCGGTACAATCGGTTGTGCTCGGCAAAGTATCGCCTTCCTCCGTCAAGCGTCCGGCAATCTTATCAATTATGAGTGCAATCGCTCCATCGCCCGTCACATTGCACGCTGTGCCAAAACTATCCATCGCAATGTAAAGAGCAATCATAAGTGCCTGCTGCGACTCATCGAACCCAAGTATGCTTTGCAGAATACCCAGCGAAGCCATAATGGCACCGCCCGGCACTCCGGGGGCGGCCACCATAGCAATGCCCAGCATACAGATAAAACCGGCAAAGAGCCCAAAGTCATAAGGGATGCCTTGCATAACCATCAGTGCCAGGGCACAAGCCACAATTTTCAATGTACTGCCGGAGAGGTGGATGGTGGCACAAAGAGGAATCACAAAACCGGCTATACGTGCAGAAACTCCATTCTTCTTGGTTTGCTCCAATGTGACAGGGATTGTAGCGGCTGACGACTGAGTACCCAAGGCTGTAAAATAGGCAGGTAGCATAGTCAGCAAAAGTTTCAACGGATTGCGCTTTACCGCCAGCCCGGCCAAAACATATTGAAATAGCAGCACGAAGATATGAAGCAGAAAAATGACTCCGATGATCTTGATAAATACCAACAAAATACCAAAAACCTTGCCGTCGGCAGTCATGTTCAAAAAGACTCCGAAGATGTAAATAGGAAGCAGCGGAATAATCACCCCTTCAATAGTCTTTACGATAATAGCTTGAAAGTCGCGTGCTGCTTCTTTTAACATCGAACCGCCATGAAGAGAAGCTAAGCCAAGCCCCAACATGAATGCCAGTACCAACGCTGTCATCACACCCATCAAAGGAGGAATCGACACGGAGAAATGAGCCGGAAGCTCCCCTCCTACGGCATCGTAGACCGAAGTGGATTGACTTTGTATTAGATGAGGAAACCATGCGGCACCTGTGAAAAAAGACAAGAACCCCGACATCAACGTGAAGCCATAGGCCACAGCCGTTGTCAGCATCAGCATGGATTTAGCTCCACTGCCTATTTCGGCAATAGAAACCGTCACCAATCCCAAAATGATGAGTGGGATGGAGAATCCCAAAAACTCTCCGAACAATGTGTTGAACGTAACAAAAACGCGAACCAGCCAAATGGGAGAGAAAAGTCCCCAAACAACTCCCAACAGAATGGCAATCAAGATACGGGGCAGCAACCCCAAACGTATTTTCTTCATGGTATCAGATGAATTAGATTAAGCGAAGGCAAAAGTAAGCATAAGATTCTTGAAGTAAAACCCCATTGTAGATACACCTCACTATATTTCGTGTCGGGGAGTGTACGGAGCAAAGTGAGGAATGTACGATTCACTCCACGAATGGTATAAATCAACGCATGAATGGTGGATAGGAGAACAAGGGAGTTAATTTCTGAATTAAGCCGTACAAATTCACCGATTGAGAAGAACAAATGCCCTCTTTCATCCGTTTAGAGTTGAGTACAAAGACACATAATAAGAAACAACTATATGAAAGAATCGAACTACACAGATGTAGGTCTGATCGGCTTGGCCGTCATGGGCGAAAACTTGGCTCTCAACATGGAAAGTAGAGGATGGAATGTCTCAGTTTACAATCGCACGGTTCCCGGTGTGGAAGAAGGTGTGGTAGAACGCTTTGTCAATGGTCGTGCCAACGGCAAGAGAATTCAAGGCTACACCCGTTTGCAAGACTTTGTGGCATCCATTGCTGCGCCTCGTAAAATCATGATGATGGTGCGAGCCGGACAGGCGGTAGACGAATTGATGGAGCAACTGTTCCCCCTGCTTTCACCGGGCGACATACTGATTGACGGTGGAAACTCTAACTTTGAAGACACCAATCGTCGCGTAAAGACTGCGGAAGAACGTGGCTTCTACTTTGTGGGCAGCGGTGTGTCGGGAGGCGAAGAAGGTGCATTGAACGGTGCTTCGATTATGCCCGGTGGCTCTCACCAAGCGTGGGAGGCTGTAAAACCCATCCTGCAAAGCATTGCCGCCAAAGCCGACGACGGGTCTCCTTGTTGCCAATGGGTGGGTCCTCAAGGATCGGGACACTTTGTCAAGATGATACACAACGGCATCGAATACGGCGATATGCAACTCATTGCCGAGGCCTATTGGGTATTGAAACACCGAGCCGGCCTGTCCAACGAGGAGATGAGCAACGTCTTCGCAGAGTGGAACGAAGGCAAATTGCGCAGTTACCTCATCGAAATCACGGCCAACATATTAAAACACAAGGATACCGATGGCAACTATTTGGTCGATAAAATTTTGGATGCCGCAGGGCAGAAAGGAACCGGCAAATGGTCGGTTATCAATGCCATGGAGCTGGGTATGCCGTTGGGGCTGATAGCAACAGCCGTTTTTGAACGCAGCCTATCTGCGCAGAAAGTACTGAGAACAGAGGCTGCCGACACGCTTTCTCACCTGGCAGCTTCTCAAGTTCCCGAATTGGACAAGGAAACTACCGTCAATGAAGTATTTGCAGCTCTATATGCTTCTAAGCTCGTGTCTTATGCACAAGGGTTCGCCGTACTGAAACAAGCCTCCGAAACCTTTGGTTGGTCGCTCGACTTGGCTGCTATTGCCCGCATGTGGCGAGGAGGATGCATCATTCGCAGCGCGTTCTTGAACGACATTGCCACCGCCTTCGAAACAGCCGAACGCCCCAATCACCTACTGCTTGCTCCTTACTTCAGTCAAGAAATCAAGTCGCTATTACCGGCTTGGAAATCCGTTGTGGCATCGGCTCTCACCGAAGAATTACCTGTTCCGGCCTTTGCTTCTGCACTGAACTACTACTATTCACTCACTTCGGCTTCGCTCCCGGCCAACTTGGTGCAAGCACAGCGTGATTATTTCGGAGCACATACCTTTGAACGCACGGATGCTCCACGCGGTAAATTCTTCCACGAAAACTGGACAGGACACGGAGGCACCACTCAATCGGGCAGCTACTCGGCTTGACCCATCGTTTATTCATTTTCAGATCAACCCTACCATGGATATGAATTCTTTTGCAATGATCATCTTCGGAGCGTCGGGCGACCTTACCAAGCGTAAACTGATGCCCGCCCTCTACTCGCTCTTTCGCGACCGACGACTTCAAGGCTCGTTTTCGATTCTCGGAGTGGGACGCACAGCATACAGCGATGTAGATTATCGTTCCTACATCCTACACGAACTGCATCACTTCATCAAGGAAGAAGAACGCGATGAAGCACTGATTCGCAAATTTGTGGACCACCTTTATTATCTGCCCATCGACCCGGCTTCGCCCGATGGGTACCCATTGTTACACAAACGTTTGCAAGAATTGACCGGAAGCGAGCAACCCAATAACCTGCTGTTCTATTTGGCCACTCCCCCTTCGCTTTACGGTATTGTACCCCTACACTTGAAGTCTGTGGGGCTGAATACACCGGACGCACGCATTATTGTTGAAAAACCTTTTGGCTATGATTTGGAGTCGGCTTTGGAGCTAAATCGCATCTATGCTTCGGTATTCGAGGAACGTCAGATTTATCGCATCGATCACTTTTTGGGTAAAGAAACGGCGCAAAACCTACTGGCCTTCCGCTTTGCCAACGGCATCTTTGAGCCGTTGTGGAACCGCAACTACATTGACTACGTGGAAATCACGGCCGTGGAGAATCTGGGAATCGAACAGCGTGGAGGTTTTTATGAAACAGCAGGTGCCTTAAGGGATATGGTTCAGAACCACCTCATACAACTCGTGGCTCTCACAGCCATGGAGCCACCTGCCACGTTCAATGCCGATACCTTCCGCAACGAAGTGGCCAAGGTCTACGAATCGCTCACCCCACTGACAGAAACCGACTTGAACGAACACATTGTTCGAGGGCAATACACCGAGGGTATCAATAAGAAAGGTTATCGCCAGGAGGATGGTGTATCCGAAGAATCACGTACCGAAACCTATGTGGCCATGAAGCTGGGTATCAGCAACTGGCGATGGAGTGGCGTACCGTTCTACATACGTACCGGTAAACAAATGCCTACGAAGGTTACGGAAATCGTGATTCACTTCCGAGAAACACCTCACCAAATGTTCAGATGCGCCTCGGGCAGTTGTCCCACGGCCAACAAACTGATTCTACGCTTACAGCCCAACGAAGGTATGGTGTTGAAAATCGGAATGAAAGTGCCCGGTGCCGGTTTTGAAGTGAAGCAGGTCACCATGGACTTCAGCTACTCGCAACTGGGAGGTGTGCCCACGGGAGATGCCTACGCTCGACTCATTGACGACTGCATTCAAGGAGATCCCACCTTATTCACCCGCAGCGATGCCGTTGAAGCCTCTTGGCGATTCTTCGACCCGGTGTTGCAATATTGGAACACACATCCCGAAGCACCTCTCTATGGCTATCCGGCGGGAACTTGGGGACCCCTCGAGAGCGAGGCCATGATGAAAGAGCACGGAGCCGAGTGGACCAATCCGTGTAAGAACCTCGTCAACACCGATCAGTATTGCGAGTTATGAAGATCTATACCTATCCCACGCCAATAGATACGGCACGTGCACTCATCGAACACATAATTGCACGTATGGAAGCTCAAAAAGACAGTTCATTCCACTTGGCCGTGAGTGGAGGTAGCACTCCTGCCCTTCTTTTCAAGCTATGGGCCACGGAGTATTCATCTCAAACACCTTGGCAACAGCTGCGACTTTATTGGGTGGACGAACGCTGCGTACCGGCTAGTGATGAACAGAGCAATTACCGCATGACACACGAAACCTTGTTGCAGGCCATTCCCCTCACTCCGGAACAAATTTTCCGGATACAAGGCGAGCATCGCCCCATTGAGGAAGAAGCTAGGCGGTATGCCGTGGTTGTGTGCGAATGTGTACCATGTCTGAACAACATACCCACATTCGACCTTGTTCTTCTGGGTGCGGGCGATGATGGTCACACTTCTTCTGTATTTCCCGGGCAAGAAGCCCTGCTCACGTCCGAATCGGCCTACGTAGCCTCTAATCATCCACAAACCGGCCAACCGCGTATCGCTATGACTGGACGGCCTATGACAATGGCCAAGGAAACCATATTCCTTATCAATGGTAAAAATAAAGCCTCTGTTGTAGCCAATATGGTAAGTAGCGAAGAAGCAGGACCGGCTGCTTGGGTACTACACCATGCAACCGCCCCAAGTCTCTTTCTCGATGCCGATGCGAGCAGTTTGGTTGGTGACATTTCTCACCGAATGGTAGAGAGTGCCATCGATCCTTCATAAATTCGCAAGTATCGCTCTGTTCCGAATAGTATTCGGAAATACAAAATCGGTGCATATACCAACGTATATGCACCGATTTTCTTATTCTTGTGTTAAATCATCCTTTATCTACAACTCCTTCTCATTCTATCTACTCTATTCACGAAAGTTGATAGCAACAAAAGGCTTATCGAAAAACGGATGAGGCATAGTCATACTCAAAATCTATCCCATTCAATCGTAGCAAACAACCACAAAGAAGAGACTTTACATTCGGTTTATCGACAAAGTGTTAAGACTGAGTGGTTATTAGATGCGCTCCACGGCCGAAGTAGGTATCCACCCCACCTTTCCATCTTCCAACCTCAGTTCTACCCACTCTTTCATTGAATCATTAAGCAGCAATACTTTAGTACCTTCGTGCAACACAAAGAGCGTTGTGCCGCTTTCGCTCGGTGTGCTACGCACCTCGATGCTCGATGCCATGATGATGGCTTCCTCGTCCTGTGTCATGATTGTTTTCTGTCTCCAAGCGAACAAATTGGCAATGATGGATAAAGAAAGGAATGCAAGACAACCTACGAAGCCGACATTTCGCCACTTGATGGTGGGAAGAAATAGGAATGAAACAAAGGCTATAATGGATAGAAAGAAACAAACAAGTGCCACTACTCCCCAAGTCTCTGTTTGCAATACATTACCTCGACTTTTCAACCATGAAAAGAAGAATACACCGGGATCTGCTTCTATCTTATCAACCGTCTTACTTCGGGCTATCTCCAGATTGGCATTGATATCCTCCGCCCCCGGGTGAAGTTTCAACGCACGTTCGTAGTTGAGGATGGAGCGAGCGATGTCGCCCTTCTTGTAATAAGAGTTTCCCAAATTGTAGTAAATGTCTTCCGATGTGCCCTGCTGCAACAAGGATTCGTACAAACGAGCGGCCAAGACGTAGTCTCCTCCCATATAGGCTGAGTCAGCTTGTTGCTTCACCGCATCCACACGCTCCGTTGACATACGATCTCCTTGTGCTTCGGTAGTGGATGCCTGAACACCAAGCGATAAACTCATGCTCAGGAATAAGGATATCCATATTTTCATATTCATAAGATTCTACTTTTTAATCGTGTTTTCCATTTTGTCGATTAGCTCCGTAGCTGATTTGTAAACGGCATCCATAGTCTGTATGGCATCACCGGGTGCAAAGCGAGCAAACTCGCATTGGTTCAACACACCCATAATCTCGGCTATTAGGCTATCATCTGTTCCATGCTTCTTCAACGTATCTTCTATATTATCTTTGGACAATAAAGATACCGGGATGTTGAGCTTATCACTCATATATCCCCAAAGCGTCTTCAACACCTCATCGTAGAAGGCATCTTGTCTGCCTTCCTTCAACAGTTGCCCGGCCAATTTCATGCGTTTGAGAGCCATTTTATTGGCTTTTCGAGTACGAACAGCACTCACATTCGTAGCTTCCCACCGCAGCTTACGATAATAGACACACACACATAGGAAGAGGAGGAAACTCAAACCGTAGAGTGACCAATAGCCTACCGAAAAAACAAATATCTCATTGGCGGAATACAAGTGCGCACTTCCCCGACGGATGAAGCGTATATCTTCGCCCAAAACCTTTAAATCTTCCTTATTGGTAAAATTGGCCACGGTCTGCGCTGCACTGCCTTCTCCTTTCTCAACCACAATCGAATATTCGGGAATTTGCAGTCGCTTGTAAGTTTTGCTGCGTAGGTCGAAGTAACTGAATGAGACTCCCCCAACTTTGAATGTTCCGGCATGCCGAGGAATAGCCAAGTATTCCACCACCTTACTACCGGTAAGACCTTGAGCTGTCAGTCTAACCCCATCATTGTTTGACTTGGGATCGTAAGTTTCAAAATCATTGGGAAACGCAAGTTTCGGCTCGTTCAGAAGTTTCAGATTTCCTGTACCCGAGATGGTTACCTTCAAGGTCAAGGCATCGTTTGTTTTTAGTCGATCGGCGTTAACGGCCGAAGTTAAGGTAAACTCTCCCACTCCTCCGGTGAAATCATCGGGTTTGCCGGCAGGGAGAGTTTGAACGTTTACAATCGTCTTAGCAGTCAATAAATTCTTTCGAATTTCAATCACACTTCCGCCACCGTTAAAGAAAGCTTCGAACGGATCATCCACAGCTTGAGCCTTGCTCACCGTCATCTGAAATTGAGCAGGCTCTATAACCAATTGACCTGCCTGCTGGGGAAAAAGCACAAACTTTCGGTAAATCGTGGTAAAGTAGTTGCGTCCTTTGTAGTGCTCCTGTTCCCAACGATTGGTACTTCCATCCTCAATCTCTTGGGAGTGAAACCCTTTGAAATCGGGTAGCTTTGCATTGTTCAACTGTATATTGGTTTCTCGTGTGTAGATCTTGTAAGTCAGCAACAAAGCTTCTTGTTCGTACACCTGAGTCTTATTGACCGATGCCGTAATAAATAGGTCTTTATCGGACACAGAAACGGAATTATGCCCGTCGGAAGCCTGGCGATTGGACGCTTTATCTTGAGGGAGCACTTTTATTTGCAAAGCATTGGATGTCATAGGCTTCCCATTGGCAACGATGGTTGCCCCGGGAATGGTAAATTCCCCGGCCGCATTGGCCATAAGGATATAGGTAAACGTGACACTACCGGACGCACTTTGCTTTCCATTTATTATTTGCACACTACTCTGTTGAGAGCGACTCGGCCCCATAAGTACATCGAATCCCTTGATAGAGCCCGGATTGAAATCTTGTACTTGTGTGGATGTGATGCGGTAGGACAAACGAAACTGTTCACCCACTACCACCGAATTAGGAGCAGAAGCCACAAAACTCACATTATCGGCCCAAGCTGTCAAAAAACAAAATGTAAATAGCCAGCCTAAAAAGAAATATCTCTTTATCATAATCATCAGTATCTTCTATTCTTCATTCTCCGATCCACACTTACCAATCTTTTTCCAAACGTCCGGACTCAATTATGCGTTGCTGCTTCTTAACCTTGTCTTGCACACTCTTCTCATCTTGAAGCACAGAGCGTAACAGCTGTTCTGCATTTTCTTTAGACATTTGAGATTTCGAATCGTTCTTTGTTTGTTGTTTGTTGTCTTGCTGCTCTTTCTCCTGCCCCTTCTGTTTTTCTTGATTCTGATTCTCCTTTTGTTGCTTTTGTTGCTCTTGTTGGTTTTGCTGTTGCTGTTGTTGCTGCTCTTTCAATTTCTTTTGAGCCAACACAAGGTTGTAACGTGTCTCGTCATCGGCCGGGTTTCTGCGCAATGCCTCTTTGTAGGCTTCGATGGCCTTTGCATAATCGTTCCCCTGATGATGTATCACACCCATATTATGGAAAATCTGAGCCTGCTTGCTTTTCTCCTTTTCTAGCTGTGAAGCGGTTGTGAATTGCTCCATCGCCTCTTGGGGTTTATTCTGAGAAAGCAAGGTATTGCCGAGGTTGTACCGAGCGATGGCAGAATTGGGATTAATATCCAACGCCAATCTATAACGCGTTTCGGCTTCAACGAAAGTACTATCTGCAAATAGTTTATTACCCTTACGTATGTTGATACGCTCTTTTTTCTGTCCCCAAACATGGACAGACGCAAATGCCAAGACTATGAAAAAAGTATATTTCATAATAGTTGTTCCCATAGATATGACGAGTATTATTTGGAAAATAACTCGTGAACTCGTTTGAACGCTGCGTTGCGACGATTCAATATCAAGAGTTCGACAAGCAGTAAAATCAATACAGCCCAAGCAACGACTTGGAATTGCTCGTTATACTCGGTGTAAACTTTAGACTCTACATCGGCCTTGGCCATCTTATTCACTTCGCTATTGATGGCCTTTTGAGCAGCATTGGTATTGTCTACCCTTACATAAATTCCCCTGCCTTCCTTGGCCAGTTCCTGACACATGGCTTCATTCAAGCGTGTAACGATCACATTTCCTTCACGATCACGGCGATAATCGCCGTTGCCATCGGCTGGAATCGGAGCCCCCTCGGGTGTTCCCACTCCCAACACATTGACCTGAATATCTTTCTTCACCGCCTCTTTAACTGCCTCCATCGCACCATCTTCATGGTTCTCTCCATCGGTGATAAGCACAATGGTTCGTGCAACTCCTTCTTGGGGAGTAAAACTGCGTATTGCTAATTCACAAGCACGTCCAATGGCAGTTCCTTGCTTCGTAATCAGAGAAGGTTCGATGCTCTCCAAAAAGATCTTTGCAGAGGTATAATCGCTCGTGATGGGTAGTTGGGTGAAAGCGTCTCCGGCAAATACTATCAGCCCTACTTTATCGTTATCCAGTTCGTCCAACAGGCGCGCTATCAATCGTTTGGCTCTTTCCAAACGACCTCCTTGCACATCTTCGGCCAGCATAGAATTGGATATATCCAAGGCAACGATTACTTCCACCCCTTTTCGCTTTACAGTCTCAAACTTAGAACCAAATTGGGGACGAGCCAACAACACCAACATCAACCCTATGGCCGACAAAGTAATCCAGAATTTGATATGAGGGCGAAAGCGGGAAACCTGTGGCATTAACCCGGCCAAGAGTTCGGGGTCGCCAAACTCTTTCAGTCGCTGTCGTCTGCGATAGTTGGAATAGAAATAGAACGCCACCAAAATGGGTAGCAACAACAGGCAGTATATATAGATAGGTTCTGCAAATCGAAACATCTTGTTTTCTTTAAGGGATTTTCTTTAAAACCGAGTTCCTCAATATCAATTCGGCCAACACACAGAAAAGAGCAATCAGGGCGAAGAAGTGGTACATTTCTTCCTTTCGACTGTATTCCTTTACGTTCAACTTAGTCTTTTCCAATTTATCGATTTCCTCGTAGACCTCTCTCAACTTTGAATTGCTCGTGGCTCTGAAATAGTTTCCGTCGGTGATTCCTGCAATCTCAGTCAATGTTTGTTCGTCTATCTCAACGGGGACATTGACATACTGCACCGTGTTTCCTATCGGATAGGGATAAGGTGCCACTCCGTTTGTCCCCACCCCAATGGTATAGACACGAATACCAAAGCTTTTAGCAATCTCCGCAGCGGTCAATGGAGATATTTCTCCTTTGTTGTTGGTTCCGTCTGTGAGCAGAATGATGGTTTTCGACTTAGCCTTGCTTTCTTTGAGACGGGTTACGGCATTGGCAATTCCCATGCCCACAGCTGTTCCATCTTCGATCAGTCCGCATTTGATATTGTGAACCATATTTAGCAAGACAGCATGATCGACAGTCAAAGGACACTGTGTGAATGCCTCACCGGCAAATAACGTAATACCGATGTTATCATTGGGGCGACCATTAATAAACTCGGTAGCCACATCCTTGGCAGCCTCAAGCCGATTGGGCTTCAAATCCTCGGCCAACATACTCGTAGAGACATCAATAGCCAGCATGATGTCGATTCCTTCGATCTCACTGTTTTGCCAAGAATCGGTTCGCTGCGGTCTTGCCAAGACTACTATAATGAGCGAGAGGGCTATCATTCGCAAGATAAAAGGCAAATGCAATAGATAATGCTTGTACCCCTTGCGCATTTGGTGGAACATGCGTGTGTCGGACAGCTGCATGGAAGCCTCCAAAGTACGATGCCTACGAATGTACCAAACAATGTATGGTACGAGCAAAAGCAGTAGATAAAGGTGGTCTATATGGGCAAATTGCATATCGTTACTCCAGTTTGAATCTTAAATCAACTCTAACAATTGCACAACGGCATATATCAACACAGAGACAATTCCCAAAACAATCCCCACAACTCCTCCGATAAGGGCCAGCTTAATGCGCTTGGAACGCGGTTCGACGATGGTTTCTTCAGTCGGCGGTTGAGGTGGAAGGTCGTCCTCCGGTTGCTTCTGTGCCTCGATGAAATCTTTCGCTTGGATCAGATGCATCCCGTATTCGTTCGGAGTCGGTTCGTACTTAGCGAATTTCACCAAGTCGGCCACATTGAACAATGAGCGCACACCGGACAGTTCTTCTTTGGCACAGACCTCCATCAGTTTGTTCATAATCTCGGCAGAAGTCATTTCCAATGCATTGAATCCCATTCGCTCTTTCAGAAATGTGCGAACAACATCCGTAAGCTCCGTATAATACACTTTCGCACCACCTCTTTGCCAAGCTCTTTGAGCATTCGTGTCCGATAAGGCCGCAATGGCCACTTGATAAGGTGGCAATTTAGGTTCTCGTTTGACTTTTCGAATGATGGGTTTGTTGTCTTTTAATCGAATAACCAAGTAGATCAGTGCCGCAACCAATGGAATCAAGAGAAAGATACAGGCGATAAGCGCATACCAATCTTCCCAAGCAAAAGGCACATCCATCACTGTTTTAGGGCCGAAAATAGCATCCGGGTTCAGTGAATCTATCGGGACGGGGATAGAATGGACTTTGAGAACCAAATGATTGGAGGCGTATGCCTGTCCGTCGACCATGACCTGCATGGGAGGCAGATAGTATAATGCCGAATCGAATGAGGTAACCACATAAGATTGGCTCAAGCTCATTCGTTGATCACTTCCGAGCTTCTGTGTATCCACAGGCAAAGTCTCTATCAGCTCCACCCCTTTCACAAGCGTATCGACCACCGTGGGAAAAACAGCTCGCTGCTGTGCATCCAAAGTCACTCTAAGAGTGATTTTGGTTTGCTCGCCCACCAACATCTCCAGTGAGTCGATCTTAGCTTCCACTTGTACCTGAGCACAAGCCCGTTCGAAAATCATTCCAAGGACAGAAATGATACATAGGAGGTATATACGTAGATGTGATGTTCTCATGAATGTCGCCGAGCAAAGAGGTTCATTAAAGCTTTTACATAGTCGTGGTCGGTACGTATGGAAACAGAGTCGACCTTACTGCGGTTCAACACCTCATTAAGTGATGCCTGCTGCTTTTCCCACCACTGGCGATGTGCATTTCTTACCGAAGAAGACGAGGTGTCAATCCAGCACTCTTGCCCACTCTCAGCATCTTTTACACGCATCAACCCCACATCGGGCAGTTCGCACACACGCTTATCGTAGACCTGAATGGCCATGACATCGTGTTTTCGATTCGCAATGGTCAGCGCATTCTTAAAGTCGCTCTGTACCAAGAAGTCGGACAAGATGAAAGCCGTGCAACGACGCTTCATCAAATTGGTAAGGTGTTCCAAGGCCAACCTCAAATCTGTTTTCCGACTTATAGGCGTGAAGTTGATGAGTTCGCGCAATACGTAGAGAACGTGTTTACGCCCTTTCTTAGGAGGAATAAACTTCTCGATGCGATCCGAGAAAAAGATGACTCCGATCTTATCGTTGTTCTGCATAGCCGAAAAAGCAAGTGTGGCAGCGATTTCGGTCACCAGGTCTCGCTTTGTCTGCGTTACGGTGCCAAACTCCAAACTACCCGAAACATCGATCAGCAACAATACCGTCAACTCTCGCTCCTCTTCAAAAACTTTGATATAAGGTTTATTGAATCGAGCTGTCACATTCCAATCGATGTCACGCACATCATCGCCCACTTGATACTCACGCACCTCCGAGAAAGACATACCTCTTCCCTTGAAAGCCGAGTGATAGCGGCCGGCAAAGACATGATTGGACAATCCCCGGCTCTTGATTTCTACTTGCCTTACTTTTCTAAGAATCTCGCTTGTTTCCATACTCCTATATACTCCATCATTGAAATTACCGCTTCAAGAGGATTCGGTGTTTAGGGTACTTCGATATTGTTCAAGATCTTGCTGATTATTTCATCCGATGTCAGATTGTTGGCCTCGGCTTCGTAACTTAATCCAATGCGGTGACGCAGTACGTCGTGAGCCACCGCTCTCACATCTTCCGGAATGACATAACCACGATGTTTGATAAATGCGTAAGCACGAGCTGCAAGTGCCAAATTGATGGAAGCACGAGGCGATCCACCGAAACTGATCATCTCCTTGAGTTCTTTCAACCCATAGTTCTCGGGATAACGAGTGGCAAAAACGATGTCAACGATATAACGTTCGATTTTTTCATCCAGGTAAACCTGCGTCACAACACGTCGTGCTTCCAAAATATCGTTTGTTGTCAGCAACGGGCGGATGGTTGTTCCCTCTCCTTGGATGTTTTGACGAATGATTTGCTTTTCTTCCTCGGGCTTGGGGTAATCTATACATACTTTGAGCATAAAACGGTCAACCTGAGCTTCGGGTAATGGATAAGTTCCTTCCTGCTCAATGGGATTTTGGGTAGCCAACACCAAGAAAGGAGCCGGAAGCGTAAAGGTTTCTTTACCGATAGTCACCTGGCGTTCCTGCATGGCCTCGAGTAATGCACTTTGCACTTTAGCCGGTGCTCGGTTGATTTCGTCGGCCAATACGAAGTTGGCAAACACGGGCCCACGTTGCACTTTAAAGGTTTCGTCCTTCTGACTATAAACCAATGTACCGATGACATCGGCGGGGAGTAAGTCGGGAGTAAATTGAACACGGCTGTAATCAGCATCAATGAGCGAAGCCAACGTTTTAATGGCCAACGTCTTAGCCAACCCCGGAACCCCCTCGAGCAATACGTGTCCATCCGACAGCAACCCAATGAGTAGGGATTCGATGAGATGTTTTTGCCCCACGATAATTTGATTCATCCCCGTCGTGAGATTGGTTACAAAAGCGCTTTGACGCTCTATCCGCTCATTGAGTTCGCGGATGTCAATAGATTCAGCCATACTTATTTTGTTTACAATGTTACTCTATACGTTCGCTCCATCCGGCATCCCGATATTCGGACCGAAAGGAACTCCCAAAAGTAGCCCATTTCGTACAGCGAAGCAACTAATTTATATTAAAAATAGATGGTTTTTCCTATGCAAAACAGCCTACTGAACGGAGTTTAGCTCCTCCGTGTGAAGGGTTATTAATTTGTGGATGAATAGGTTTTAACCCCAAGGTTATTTGTCTGATTTCGCAGTGAACTATCCACTGTATAATTAACGTAAACGACATGATATGGCAAACCTATTCGTGTATCACCACAAAACAGTTCGCAATATAGGAATAACACTCAATGCACAAAGTGCCTACACTTTGCCGACAAAGTGTAGGTAGTCAGTCGACAATGTGTATGTACTTAGCAGATCAAGTGTACGCAAACAGCCAGCCAAATACAGCAGAGGAAAGCCGAAGGAAAATGAAAGGGGATAAATAAATGCTCCTCAAAAACAGGCGGAACAAAGGACTATTCTTGCTTCTTCAACACGGGAATCTTCAAGGCCGTTCCGTAAGGTACGTTATCGGGGTTGGAGATGGTGGTTCTATTATGTTCGTAAATATAAATCCACATGGCTTTAGTTCCATAATACTTCAAGGAGATGCGAACCAAGGTCTCCCCTTCGGCCACCACATGAACAGTTTGTGTCCCCACAATCTCATAACGTGCCGAGTCAATGTATTGCGCGCTCATTGCACCCGAATGTTCCGAAACGGAGTCGTCTTTCTTTTGTGCCGATCCATCGGAAGATTCCACCGACATCGTCAAAGCAAGTGAATCATGTGCCATCACCTTCACAGAATCCGGCCATACCTGGGAGAATTCATCCTCGCTGTGCAGAACATCGCCAGGCACAGGTATTGTGGTGCGTGCTTGTATAGCAGCGACCTCTACCTCATAGCTTCGGAAGATGACATATCCTCCCCACGTACAAAGGAGCAACAGAACCAACGTCAAAAACAATAATGGCCATCTTTTCTTACGGAAAGGAGTCTTATTGGACAACGTCTCACTTTCTTCTTTCACCTCCATGATCGAAGAAGAGACAGGGGGAGAAAAGACCTCCGCTCGTTCATCCATCCTGCCATCCTCCTCTACTACCTCCGTTTCTTCTTGGGAATCTTCCGAAAAACGTTCGACAATAGAATCCATTTCGCGTAAAACCGGTGCATGGACTGCTTCGACATCCTCAAAATGGGTATGAGGATTGAGCGGTACCGGTTCAAAGTGAGCGAAGGGTTTATTTATCAAAAGCTTTAATTCATCATCGGGGGTAAAGGTGAGATTACTCTCCTCCCGATCAGTCATCGAAAGACCGATCTCTTTTTGAATCAGCCGAAAAGTACCCAAACCTTTGATACGAACGTAGCCTTCATTCTGCAATGAGTCGGCGAGTAATTCCACGAGCGCCCCGACAAGGCATTTGCTTTCTTCGGCAGAAAGACCGTACTCGGCACTCCATGTCGTCATCAATCGCCCAAGGAATGAGGTGTCATTCATAAATCGGCGGAATTAGTAGGTACTTCTGTTTGGGGGACGTTCTTCTCATCCACATTTGCTTCAAAGCGAATCACAAGCATGGGAGGAATCAATAGACGTGTACCATCCGATGGACTTTCAACGATTTTTTCCAATTCTTTCTCCACTTCAAATCGTCCCAATCCGGGCAGATCCACGTTGTGGGTCTCCTCTAACTCTTTAACCAAAGAAGTTACCAAAGCCCCGACTAAAGCATCGGTTTGCTTATAACTGCGCCCCGTGTGTTCCGAAAGTTTGGATATAAAATCTTTATGATTCATTGATTCAACAAGTGACAACAGTGGCGTAAAGATCGAAATCGTCCGAATCGGTGACCTGCACTTCATAGAATGAACCGATCTCCAGTACTTTCTCTTCAGCCTTAATCAAAACCTCGGGATCAACCTCAGGAGAATCAAACTCACTGCGCCCAACGTAGTAATCCCCCTCTTTTCGGTCGATGATGACACGCAGCTGTTTGCCGATCTTCAATGCTCCCAATTCGGCCGATATACCTTGTTGAATATCCATGAGTTCACTTAAGCGAGCTTGTTTAACCTCGTGGGGTATTTCATCGGCGTAGTGTTCAGCTGCATAAGTTCCCTCTTCTTCAGAGTAGGCAAAGGCACCCATACGATCAAAACGAACGGTACGAACAAACTCTTTAAGCTCCTCAAACTCGGCTTCTCCCTCGCCCGGATGACCTACCATCAAGGTGGTGCGCAAATGAATACCCGGAACTTCCCGACGCATCCGCTCTATCAAAGCATAGGTTTGTTCTTTGGTCACGTTGCGTCGCATCTTGGTCAACATGACATCGCTTATGTGCTGTAAGGCAATATCCAAGTAGTTGCAAACCTTGGGCTGCTCACGCATCACCCGTAAGAGTTCCAAAGGGAAATGAGCCGGATAGGCATAGTGTAAACGCACCCACTCCACGCCGGGAATGGTACACATACGCTCAATCAATTCGGGCAATGCCTGCCGTTTATACAGATCAAGTCCGTAAAATGTCAATTCCTGAGCAATCACCTGAAACTCCTTCACTCCTTGTGCTGCCAAATAGCTCACCTCTTCAAGTATTTCTTCCATCGGACGTGACGTGTGTCGCCCTGTAATAATTGGAATGGCACAATAGGAACACGTGCGATCACAACCTTCCGAAATCTTCAAGTAGGCAAAATGGCGAGGAGTGGTAATGATACGCTCAAAGTTCTGTCCGGCATCATAGGCTTTGCCCAAATCTTTGAGTAGAAGTTTCCAATTGAATTTACCATAGAATTTATCAACTTGAGGCAACTCGGCTTCCAATTCTTTGAGATAACGCTCGGACAAACAGCCCATCACGTACAGTTCCTTTAGGTTGCCATGCTCCTTACGATTGGCAAAATCCAAAATCATATTGATGGATTCCTCTTTGGCGTCGCCAATGAAACCACAGGTATTGATAATCGCTATTTCACCCTTGGGAGCTTCCGAATCGTGGGTTACATTATATCCGGCAGCCTGCAGCTGCCTCATGATCTGTTCTGAATCCACCAAGTTCTTGGAGCACCCCAACGTCACAATATCAACGGTTCTTCTCTTCATGAGTTCTCACTGAATAGAGAATCAACAAATTCTTCTTTATGGAAAACCTGGAGATCTTCCATCTTCTCTCCCAACCCTATATATTTCACAGGAATCTTAAACTGGTCAGAAATGCCAATAACGACTCCACCTTTAGCCGTTCCGTCGAGTTTAGTAATAGCCAAGGCCGTCACCTCGGTTGCCAATGTAAACTGCCTTGCTTGCTCAAAGGCATTTTGGCCGGTAGAACCGTCGAGTACAAGAAGGACTTCATGCGGAGCATCCGGCACAACTTTCTTCATCACATTCTTGATTTTGGTCAACTCGTTCATGAGGCCAACCTTATTGTGCAAACGGCCGGCGGTGTCGATAATAACCACGTCCGCATTGTTTGCTACAGCCGAATTCAAAGTATCAAAAGCCACAGAAGCGGGATCCGCTCCCATCTTTTGCTTGATCACAGGCACTCCAACCCGTTCTCCCCAAATCATGAGTTGCTCCACTGCGGCAGCACGAAAGGTATCTGCGGCTCCCAAGTAAACCGATTTCCCAGCCTTTTTAAATTGATAAGCCAATTTGCCGATAGTAGTGGTTTTACCTACTCCATTGACACCTACGACCATGATGACATAGGGGCGTTTTTCCAATAGCCCATCGAAATCGGTATGGTCTCCGGAATTATTCTCGGTAAGCAGTGAAGCGATCTCTTCTTTCAAGATACGATTCAATTCCTGAGTGTTCACGTATTTATCAGAGGACACTCTCTTCTCGATACGTCTAATGATGTTTAAAGTCGTCTCTACACCAACATCCGAAGTTATAAGTACTTCCTCCAAATTATCCAAAACTTCATCGTCCACCTTGGATTTCCCGGCCACAGCACGAGCAATTTTGGTAAAGACACTCTCCTTTGTTTTAGACAATCCCTTGTCTAATGTCTCCTTTTTATCCTTAGAGAAAAAACTAAAGAATCCCATCGTATCGAATTGTTTTGTAGTAGATTGTGGTACAAAGATAACACAAAGACGTGGAATGCAGAAAAGGGAGGTAAAAAAAAGGACACCAAACTTTAGTAAAGGAGCGACTTACTCCTCCAACTTAAAAAACATTCTGCACTTAAGATCCACTCATCCTCATACTCTCCATACATTATACCAATCCAACGCTAACTCACCCCAAACTCAATTCTCCATTCCTCCATTCAATTCCAACTTTTACAGAACTATCCCTCTTCCCAACTCACATCTTCTTAACGAGCAATACCTACTGAAAGATAAAAAGACAGTCTCCCCTTCCGAAAGATCGGAAAGGGAGACTGTTTCTACTCGAAGTAGACGTTTTTTATTTCTTGAAAAAGTCTTGTACTTTCTCGTTCAAAACCATCTGCTCATCAAAAACGTAAGCTCCAGTTTTGGGAGACTTCACCATTTTGATAACCTTGGTGTAAGAGCGGCCTTCCTTAGAACCATCTCTCAAACTTGCAACTGTTTTCTTTGCCATGAGTTATACTAAGTTTTTCGATTATTTAATTTCCTTGTGAACAGTAACTCGTTTCAAGATGGGATTGTACTTCTTCAATTCCAATCTTTCTGTGATGTTCTTACGATTCTTCGTCGTGATGTAACGAGATGTTCCCGGCATACCGCTCTCTTTGTGTTCTGTACACTCCAGAATCACTTGTACTCTATTGCCTTTTGCTTTCTTTGCCATTGCTTGATTCTCCTCTTTAGGGCGTTAGCCAATTACTTTAATGCTTTTCCAGTCACAATAACCTTTAGCCACCGCTTCTGTCAGCGCAGCGTTCAGTCCTTTCTTATTAATGGTGCGAAGTCCGTTAGCCGAGATGCTAAGGCTAATCCAACAATCCTGCTCCACATAGTAGAACTTCTTCTTAAACAAGTTCACATCAAAAGAGCGCTTCGTTCTTCTTTTGGAGTGTGAAACGTTGTTGCCAATCATGGCTTTCTTTCCTGTAATTTGACAAATCTTCGACATTGCTATCTTATTTTTATAGTATTTATATCTGAATCCCTTCAAACAGGACGCAAAGTAAGTGGTTTTATCCTTATAAAACAAGCGTTTCCCAAACAAATCGCCCAATGAAATATCTTTTTCACTTATCTAAGTAGATCGATAAGCATTAACAGCGCATTATTGATAGTTCGCTCTATATTAGCCTCTCTTCCCCGATGAATGTGTTGAAGATAAGTTCTTATTTCGTTTTTATAACCAACCGCAATCCAGATCTTCCCCACTTCCGCAGAATCATCAAACTCCTCCGAACCCGCAAATCCCGTGGTGGCGATGCCGCAATCCGTATGAAATTGCGCCATAGTTCCTCGTAACATCTCAACGGCAGTGGCTTCACTTACCACCCCTTCTCTATCCAAAATATCCGAAGAAACATGTAGCAATTCCTCCTTAGCTTTGCAAGAATAGGCCACGATGGAACCTTTAAAAAACTCAGAAGCACCGGGGTGTGCCACGATACGTGCCGCGACAGCCCCTCCGGTACAACTTTCAGCCGTTGACAGAGAAGCACCTCGTGCTTTCAAAAGTCCAGCAAGACATATCTCCAAAGGAATGTCTTCGCTGGCCACAACATCCTCACCAAGTAGAGAAAGTAGTCGGTCACTAACTTCAGAAAGTTTATCTTCCAACCTCTTTCGTTCGCTCCCTCTTGCCGTCAACCGCAGCCTCATATACCCCAATGCCGGTAGATAAGCCAAACGGAAGTCTTGAGGCAAAAAAGACTCCCAGTTCGCAAGCCTTTCGGCCAAAATCGATTCGGGGATGCGATTAATCAAGAATGTGCGATGAAGTAGCACATTATTGGAAAATCGCTCCTTCAACTTAGGCAAAATAGACTCCGTCATGACCACTTTCATCTCCTGCGGGACTCCCGGCATGGAAACCAAGATTCTCCCTTCGTGTTCAAACCAACTAACGGCTGCTGTCCCCACCCGATTGGGAATCACCGTACACGAATCGGGCATCAAAGCTTGATCTCGATTCAACGCATTGAGAGCAACCCTACCGGCCAGCAATCTTTGAACATTCTCCCATACCGTTTCATCGAAAACCAGTCGTGTGTGAAAGAAATCGCAAAGCACCTGCTTCGTTATATCGTCTTTGGTAGGCCCCAAGCCACCGGTAAGTAAAATTATGTCCGAACGTCGAAAAGCCTCTGAGATGGCATCACGTATTTCATCTTCGCGATCACGCACCGATACTCGGCGAAGCACCTCGATTCCGATCTGGTTCAATCTCTGCCCCATCCAAGCCGAATTGGTATCCACGACCTGACCGATGAGCAGTTCATCTCCGATGGTTATGATTTCCGCAAACATTGGCTATCGATCTCAACTCAAAGTGTTACACGCGAATAGGCCGGTGCATCCATGGAACAAAAATCGGCATCTTGATACTTGAAAACTCCCGTCATAGCAATCATGGCCGCATTGTCCGTGGTATAACTGAATTTGGGGATAAAAACCTCCCAACCATACCTCTCTGCATATTCATGGAAAGCATTCCTCAAGCCGGTGTTTGCAGATACCCCCCCGGCTAATGCTATTTGTCGAATGCCGTGAAGCTTGGATGCTTTGAGTAGTTTGCTCATCAAAATCTCCACCACCGTGGCCTCTAACGAAGCAGCCAAATCAGCTTTACGATTCTCAATGAAATGAGGATCATCCTTCAACCATTCACGTAGCGAATAAAGAAACGAAGTCTTCAGGCCACTGAAACTATAATCCAACCCCGGAATTTGTGGTTTACTGAACGTAAATGCCTTAGGATTTCCCTGACGTGCAAGCTTATCTATAATGGGACCTCCGGGATAGCCTAACCCCATCACCTTGGAGCATTTATCAATGGCTTCTCCTGCTGCATCGTCTATGGTTTGCCCCAAGATTTCCATATCGTTGTAGGCCTTGACCAAAATGATCTGCGAATTTCCGCCCGAAACCAACAGACAAAGAAATGGGAACGAAGGAATCGTGTTCT
>JAXFUC010000151.1:0-4602 GCA_034176395.1 Bacteroides sp.
CGGATGTTCATCCAGCTCTTTGACTCCACGTTGACCAATTGGATGGGAATGGAACCCGGGGTATGTACCTTAGCCAAAACCTGTGGCCATGCCGGTGTCATGGAGTTCAACGGCGATGTATATGCCTGCGATCACTATGTGTTTCCGGAATATCGACTGGGCAACATCCACCAAAACACACTCGTGGAAATGATGTATAGCTCCGGACAACAAGCATTCGGCCGTCAGAAACAAGAGTCGCTACCACCGCAATGCAAAGCCTGCAATTATCTGTTTGCTTGCAACGGCGAATGTCCCAAGAATCGTTTTACCCAAACGACTCAAGGAGAACCGGGACTGAACTATCTATGCGCAGGCTACTATCGTTTCTTTGCTCACGTGGCTCCCTACATGGACTATATGAAGAATGAACTAATGCACCAACGACCGCCGGCCAACATCATGGACGCCATCACCCAAGGAGAGTTCAAGCACCAACGAAACACAATTCTGTAACTCACTAATATCTATTCAATACACATGAAACAAATTAGATTCTATCTGCTTGCCATCTGTACCATGATTGCAAGCATGGCCAAAGCCGACGAAGGTATGTGGCTGCTGCAACTGATGAAGCAGCAAAATGCCATCGACATGATGAAGAAACAAGGACTTCTGCTCGAAGCCGAGGATTTGTACAACCCCGGTGGCGTATCGCTGAAAGATGCCGTGGGTATCTTTGGTGGCGGATGCACCGGAGAGATTATCTCTCCCGAAGGACTTATCCTTACCAACCACCACTGTGGTTACTCATTCATTCAACAACATAGCTCCGTGGAGCACGATTACCTCACCGATGGCTTTTGGGCTATGAACAAGGAGCAAGAGCTACCCACTCCTGGATTGAAATTCACCTTCATTGAGCGTATCGAGGATATTACCGAGCTTGTCAAGGGTATGATAGCCACAGGTGAGGTCGATGAGTTCAATGCCATGGGCAGCGACTTCCTCAACCAGCTTGCCTTTCGTTTGCTCAACCAAAGCGATTTGAAGAATCGTCCGGGCATTGTACCCCAAGCCCTGCCACTCTATGCTGGTAACAAATTCTATCTCTTCTACAAAAAGGTCTATTCCGATATCCGTATGGTAGCCGCCCCTCCCTCCTCTGTTGGAAAATTCGGAGGAGAAACCGATAACTGGATGTGGCCACGCCATACAGGCGACTTCTCCATGTTTCGCGTTTATGCTGCTCCCAACGGAGACCCGGCCGAATACAGTCCCAACAACGTACCATTGAAGACTCCCAAGCATCTGCCTATCTCGCTCAAAGGAGTGGAGGTGGGCGATTATGCCATGATTATGGGCTTCCCCGGACGTACCAGTCGTTACCTCACCGCTTCGGAAGTGAAAGAACGCATGGAATCTCAAAATGCTCCTCGCATCCGTATTCGCGGTGCACGTCAAGATGTACTCAAAGCCGAGATGGCCGCCAGCGATAAGGTGCGCATCCAATATGCCAATAAGTATGCCCAATCAAGCAATTATTGGAAGAACTCCATCGGCATGAACAAGGCCATCGTGGACAACCGTGTGCTGGAAACCAAGAGCGAACAAGAAGCCAAGTTTGCAGCTTTTGCCCAAAGTCAAAACAATGTCGATTACCAAAACGTGGTGAAGCAAATCGACAATCGCGTGGCCGAAACCTCGCCGTTGAACTACCGCATGACCTGTCTTACAGAAGTCTTTTTCAGTGGCATCGAGTTTGGAAGTCTCAAACTGGATAATCTGCGCGAGGCCTTGAGAACCAAGAATGCCAAGCAAACAGCCGAGATACTCGGCAAGTTCAACGGCATCTACGAACGTATACACAACAAGGATTACGACCACGAAGTAGACCGGAAGGTGGCCAAAGCCTTGCTCCCGCTGTATGCAGAAATGATTCCGGCTAACCAACGCCCCGCCATCTACAAAGTCATTGCAGAAAAATACAAAGGCAACTACGAACGCTTCGTGGACGATATGTACAACAACTCCATCTTCGCCAACCGTACGAACCTCGAGAAGTTCATGAAGAAGCCTACGCTGAAAGCCTTGAAGCAAGACCTCTCGCTTCAATGGGCGGAAGCCAAGTTTGCAGCTTACGAAGAGCTGCGCGGAGCCATGGCCGAGCCAACCAAGGCACTGACCTTACTTCATAAAACTTACATTCGCGGCTTGGGAGAAATGAAGCAACCCACTCCCTCCTACCCCGATGCCAACTTCACCCTGCGCCTTACTTACGGTAACGTGAAACCTTACAGCCCGCGCGATGGTGTAAGCTTTCTACACTACACCACGGCCGAAGGCATCTTGCAGAAGGAAGACCCCAACAACCGTGAGTTCAACGTACCGGCCAAGCTCAAAGAACTGATCATCAACAAGGACTTCGGTCGTTATGCGCTGGCCGACGGACGTATGCCCGTTTGCTTCCTCTCCAACAACGACATCACCGGAGGTAACTCAGGTAGCCCCGTATTGAATGGACGTGGCCAACTCATCGGCTGTGCCTTCGACGGTAACTGGGAGTCATTGAGCGGTGACCTTAATTTTGACAACAAGCTACAACGCTGTATCAACCTCGATATTCGTTATGTCCTCTTTATCCTCGAAAAGCTGGGCAACTGCAAACACCTTGTCGATGAAATGACCATTATTGAATAAACAAAACCTATGAAAAAACTACTCCTTGCCGCAACCTGCTGGGTTGCGGCTCTACCCTCACTCCATGCCGATGAAGGCATGTGGATGCTAACCGACCTGAAAAAACAAAACGAAGCGGCCATGCGAGAGCTTGGTCTGGAAATGTCCATCGAAGAGATCTTCAACGCCAACGGTTTGTCGCTCAAAGACGCTGTAGTACACTTTGGACGCGGTTGTACGGGCGAGGTAATCTCGGCCGAAGGCTTGGTGCTAACCAATCACCACTGCGGATATGGTGCCATTCAACAACACAGTTCGGTAGAACACGACTACCTCACCGACGGTTTTTGGGCCATGACACGCGAAGCCGAGCTCCCCACCCCGGGGCTCACCATCACCTTCATCGACCGCATTCTCGATGTGACCGATTACGTAGAGAAATGCCTCAAAAGCGATCCCGATCCCAACGGCACAAATTACCTATCGACCAACTACTTGAACGAAGTGGCCAAACGATTTGCCGCCGATGAGAAGATAGAATTGACCTCGGCCACTCGCTTGGAGCTGAAACCATTCTATGGGGGCAATCGCTATTACCTCTTTGTGAAAACCGAATATAGCGACATCCGCATGGTAGGAGCTCCCCCTTCTTCCATCGGAAAGTTCGGTGCCGACACCGACAATTGGATGTGGCCGCGTCACACAGGCGACTTCTCACTCTTCCGCATCTATGCCGATAAGGACGGAAAGCCGGCTCCTTATTCCAAGGACAACGTACCGCTCCGTGTAAAAAAACACATCCAAATCAGCTTAGCCGGCGTGAAAGAGGGCGATTTCACCTTCATCATGGGATTTCCGGGACGCAACTGGCGCTACATGACCTCCGATGAAGTGGAAGAACGCATGCAAACCACCAACTTCATGCGCCACCACGTGCGTGAAGCTCGTCAAAAAGTCCTTGCACAAGAGATGGAAAAAGACCCGGCCGTGCGCATTCACTACGCCAGCAAATATGCCCAATCGGCCAATTACTGGAAAAATGCCATCGGCATGAACGAAGGTCTCGTGCGTCTCAACGTGCTCGATACCAAACGTGCCCAGCAAGAAGAGCTCTTGGCCTACGGACGAGAAACGAATCAACCCTACCAAGAGGCCTTCGACCGCATACGCTCCATCGTGGCCGAACGTCGGGAGATTATCTACCACCAACAAGCCATCGACGAAGCGTTGATCACGGCACTCGATTTCTTGAATCTACCCGAAATTGAAGCCAACAAGCTACTCGTTCTCCTAAGCAGCAAAAAACAGAATAAAGCCGAGTTGGAACGAGCCATGCAAGCCTTCCGAGCCGCAAGCGAAAAGTATTTCGCCGCCATTCCCTTTCCGGAGGTAGAACGTTTGGTCGGTAAAGAAATGCTGAAGGTCTATGCCAAATACATTCCGGCCGAACAACGCATCGGTGCCTTCTCGTTCATTGCCAAGCAGTTCAAAGGCGATAGCGATGCTTTCATCGACGCTTGCTTCAAGGAGTCGGTCTTCGGAAGTCGCAAAAATTTCGAACGCTTCATGGCACGCCCCAAAGCTCAAGCCCTGCGAAGCGACCTGATGCTCTATCTCAAGCAATCTATCACCACCGGACTACTCCAAACCGTCTTCGCCGTGCGCGATGCCAATCGCGACTATTCCGCCGCTCACAAAACCTGGGTCAAAGGCATGATGGATCTCAAGCAAAGCAAGGGACTGCCCATTTATCCCGATGCCAACTCCACCCTGCGCCTCACTTACGGCCGAGTATTGCCGTATAGCCCGGCCGATGGAGTCGTGTACCAAGCCTTCACCACCCAGACCGGTGTCATGCCCGAAGGAGACCCCCACAAACGCGAGGTCCACGGACCCGCGCGGCTCAAGGAACTTTAAACCCCCCAAGACAACCGGCGTTATGGC
>JAXFUC010000152.1:0-4054 GCA_034176395.1 Bacteroides sp.
ACGCATCACCACTCGTCCGCGACCGGTGAGATAAGCCTCGCGCACACCGCTCATGCCGTAGATGTAACCACCGGTGGGAAAGTCGGGTGCTTTCACATAATCCATCAATTCTTCGACCTCCACATCGGGATTGTTCAAATACACTTGGCAAGCGTCGATAACTTCCGAAAGGTTGTGAGGAGGCATATTGGTAGCCATACCTACGGCAATACCGGCGGCTCCGTTGACAAGTAGGTTCGGGATACGCGTGGGCATCACCTTGGGTTCGTCCAATGTGTTGTCGAAGTTGCGATCGAAGTCTACCGTCTCTTTGTAGAGATCGTCCATCATGGCTTCGCCCAAACGATTAAGCCGAGCCTCGGTATAACGCATGGCAGCAGGGCTGTCGCCGTCCACTGAACCGAAGTTTCCTTGTCCATCGACCAGCGTATAACGCATCGACCACTCTTGTGCCATACGCACCATGGCCATGTAGACTGAACTGTCTCCGTGAGGGTGATACTTACCCAACACCTCACCGACGATTCTCGCAGATTTCTTGTAGGGCTTGTCCGAGGTATTTCCCAATTCCATCATACCATATAGTATTCTGCGGTGAACGGGCTTGAATCCGTCTCGAACATCGGGCAGAGCGCGAGCCACAATTACGGACATGGAGTAGTCGATGTAGGACTTCTTCATCTCCTCTTCAATGTTGACTTTTATAATTTTGTCTTGGTCAATCATTTAGTTGCTTTATTTGTTTTACAAACATTTCGGGGCTAATAAAAACCACGCTAAGATAGTGCTTTCCTCGAACATACAAAAACTTTTGAAATAGAACCTGGTGAGGAAACAAGATGTTTGGAGAGTAAGAACTTCTTTTCTCGAATTATAGAGACGAGTTTGCTGTTTAATTTTCTCAACATCCAGACAGGGGCGGACAGAGTGTGGGCACTTGACTTGGTAAGTATCCACACTTCACGTTCAAAGTGCCTACACTTCAGGCCCGAAGTGTAGGCACTTTGGTTGCTGAATTAAGTGGATGCCCATGTCGATGCAAGTTGCATGGCTTGCTTGATGCGGTCGGCCATACCGATACCGCCCGTCATTCCGCCGGCAATCACCAGTCCGGGATATGTTTGTTTTAGCTCCTCTAAAGCCAAATGACAAGCATCGCTACGCACATCGTGCTGAGGAATGGCATGGCGATGCCTGAAGATACGAATCAAATCGGGGGTAATGGATGGCGGAAGCTTTAGATGTCGATGTATGCTATCCAAAACAATAGATTCTATTTCATTGTCATTCAGTGTGATGATGTGAGGTTGGCGAACTCCTCCAAGGAAGAACGAAAAAAGCATTCCGTCCGCAGGTGCTCGGTGGGCGAAGCAGGACGAAGGGAATAGGATACCCAGCGTAGATTGCCCTTCGCACGAAGGGAATAACCCACCGAAGGATGTATAAGATGCAGTGGGTAGTTGTCGGAATCCGACTGCCACTTGAATTACCGAGGCATACTCGAGGGCTTCGAATGCAGCTCTTTGTTCACCGGTGATGAAAGAGAGCAAGGATGGCAATTCATAGGCCGGAACGGTGCAGACCACCTGCTTGCACATAAGTGTTTGCATCTTTCCTGTTTCGTCTTGGTAGTTGACTTGCCAAACTCCATTCGATGGAGGAAAAATACGAACATTGTTTGCAGACAAAGTAATGCGTGTCTGTGTGACCGATTGTTCAAGGGCGTGGATGAGTTTATGCAAGCCCCCTTGGATAGAGAAAACTTCCTTGGTGGCCCGTCGGTCACGTTCGCTCTTGGGCATTCGAGACTTTCGCCATGCTCCACGAATGAAGCTTCCATAGGTTTGTTCCAGCTGGTAAAGACGAGGCAAAGCCCGGCGAGTTATCAGTCGATATGGGTCGCCGGCATAAATTCCCGACACGAAGGGATCAACGGCATATTTTAGGAACGACTCCCCCAACCTTCTGCGTGTTAGGTCGGCCACGCTTTCGTTGGGGTCGATGCCCTTGGAACGCCAAGGTTCGCACAAAATACGGAGCTTGTCTTGGGTGGTAAACAGCGATGTGGTCAGTGCCGATAGCGGTCCCGATGGCAAGGCATGAAACCGATCTCCTTTCCAAATCCATCGCTGCCTGGCACGAGGATCAGCGGTTTCCAAAGTGCAATGTGGGCGAAGTTCATCAAGTAGCTCCACAACTTCGGGATAGGATATGATGCCGGTGTTTGGGCCACTTTCAAAAACAAAACCTTCTTCTTCAAAGGTTTGAATCTGCCCTCCTACCCTGCTTTTTCGCTCCAAGACCTCAAGGTCTATGCCTTTTTTCAAGAGGCTATGTGCCAGGGTTAGCCCTGTTAGTCCACCTCCTACAATTACGACATCTCGTTTGCGCATCGTTCTATTGTTTTCTTCTTCCATCGGCTTGTAGCTTTGTTCTCACAACCGGACAAAAGTAGACAGTATCGCTCAAACTAACAACGACGAGCTGTATTATAGTTCATTTGCATCTGTGGATTCTTCTCCGGCTACATAGAAACAGTATCAACTCCAAGAAAATCCTTTTGGTAAGCGATTGTATCCAGCGAATCTTTGCCTACTTTTGTCTTTAGTTGAATAACGTGAATGTAGTTAAGTCAAGATATGAAGATAGGAGATAAAGTTCGCTTTCTAAGCGAAGTCGGAGGAGGAATCGTAGTGGGGTTCCAAGGAAAGGATTTGGCTTTGGTGGAAGATGTCGATGGTTTTGAAATTCCCATGCCCATCAGGGATTGTGTGGTTATCGAAACCGATGATTACAATCTGAAAAAAGAGAAGAAAACCAAGGACGAGACAGTCGAGAAGTCCAAACCTCAAGCTCCGCCTCTGTCTGTTTTGCCGCACCGCGCCGAAGTGCGCGGAGGGGATGTGATGAATGCCTATTTGGCGTTTGTCCCCGAAAACATCAAAGCCTTTCAATCGACCGTGTTCGAGGCTCATTTTGTGAACGACAGCAATTACTACCTTTATTATACTTACATGAACGCCACGGGCACTTCGTGGCAAGTTCGTTCGCATGGACTGATCGAACCTAATACAAAACTGCTTTTGGATGAGTTTACACATAGTGAGCTGAACGATATAGAACGTGTGTCCATTCAGTTCATCGCTTTCAAGGATGGTAAACCGGCCGCAATGAAAGCCCCCGTGCACGTGGAGCTGCGCATTGACACGGTGAAGTTTTACAAGTTACATGCCTTTCAAGAATCACCGTTCTTTGAACAACCGGCCTTGGTCTACGACCTTGTTCGTAACGATGTGCCAACCCGGCAAGTGTTTGTCTCTGCCGAAGCCATACAAGAGGCTTTGCTGCAAAAGAAAACGGTGGATAAACCTCGCTCCCAGCCCATTCATAAGCCCAAGCAAGGGAAGGAACTGATGGAGATTGACCTTCACATCGAGGCACTGCTCGACGATACCACGGGCATGTCTGCTGCCGATATGTTGGATTATCAATTGTGTAGATTCCGAGCAGTTATGGATGAAAATTTGGGCAACCGAGAGCAGAAAATCGTTTTCGTACATGGCAAAGGCGATGGTGTGTTGCGCCGTTCCATCCTTGAAGATTTGAAGCGTCGTTATCCCGGGTGTCGACATCAGGATGCTTCTTTTCAAGAGTATGGATTTGGAGCTACCATGGTGACCATTAAGTGAACGATACCCCCCCTCTTCATATGTTGACTGCTCGTTGCTTGCAGCTATTTGCCCCCCATTCGCTACATGTCTCGATTGACCTTCCTACATCCAAGAGCGTGGAGAATCGGGCTTTGATTATATCGGCGTTGAGCCAAGGTGGGAGCATCGTCGAAGAATCCGGTCGGTGCGACGATGTGGAAGTGCTGTATCGGGCTTTGACTCACCTTCATCGAGAGATGCTTGATGTGGGGGCAGCAGGTACGGCTATGCGTTTTCTTACGGCTTTTTTAGCCATTACTCCGGGAAAGAGATTACTCACCGGCAGCGAGCGGATGAAACAGCGGCCCATCGGTTTGCTGGTCGATGCTTTGAGAGTGCTGGGA
>JAXFUC010000153.1:0-9515 GCA_034176395.1 Bacteroides sp.
GGCACTCACAGCCTTCAACGGAGCACCCCAGAGACCTGGAACCATGTACACAGCAAAAGCCAACGAAACCAAGCCCATGAAGAAGCGAGCCACGCCCGTTTTGCTTTCTTCATCGTCGTGCGGGAAGCGGATTTTGCCCAAGAGGTAGAAACCGAGCAAACCGAAAATCACGATCCACAACGCCAAGAAAGCTTCTCGGTCGAGGATGCGCCAGCCGTAAGCCAAGTCGGCCACAGAGAGGAACTTCAAAGCAAAAGCAAGTTCGAGGAAGCCCAACGAAACCTTAATCACGTTCATCCATCCGCCCGACTTAGGCATGGATTTCAACCAAGTGGGGAACATGGCAAACAAGGTAAAGGGCAAGGCCAAAGCCAAGGCGAAGCCCAACATACCGATGGCAGGTGCCAACCACCCACCGGTGGTGGATACTTGCACCAGCAAGAAACCGATGATGGGTCCCGTGCACGAGAACGACACCAAAGCCAATGTGAAAGCCATCAGGAAGATGCTCAACAAACCGGTGGTCGATTCGGCTTTGCTATCCACGGCATTGCTCCATTTAGAGGGCAGCGTGATTTCGAACGCACCGAAGAAAGAGGCTGCAAACACCACCAGCATCAAGAAGAAGATAATGTTGAACAAAGCACTTGTGGAAAGGTCGTTCAAAGCCGCAGGGCCGAAAGCCAAGGTCACAATGAGTCCCAAGCTTACGTAGATCACAACGATAGAGATACCATACGTAACGGCATCCTTAATACCTTTGGCGCGATCCTTGGAGCGTTTCAAGAAGAAGCTCACGGTCATGGGGATGATGGGCCACACACAAGGAGTGAACAATGCCAACAATCCGCCAATGAAGCCCGCACCGAAGATGTACCACCACGACATATCGGTGGAGGTATGTGCCTCGCCCAGTTCCTTCAGTTCGCTGATAACCGGCGTCCAAAGGTCACCTGCTGCAGCTGTATCAATGGTTTGCGGTGCTTGTTCTTCCACAGCAACCGCAACCGTGCTGTCTGCACCGGCGGGTTGAGCGACTGCTTCATCGGGCTTTGCATCTTGAGGAGTGGTCGCAGCAGTAGTTGCAGCCGGGGCGGCTTTGGACTCGCCTTTAAAGTTGACTGCCACCTCGGTGGGAGGCAAACAGTTTTGGTCGTTGCAAGCACCGAACTCCAAGTATCCCTTGATTTCGTAAGCGCCGCCTTTCAATTTGATGCGTTGCACAAACTTGGCACTGTGCTCGAAGTAGCGCACGTTCATGTCAAACATTTTGTCATAGCCAGCCACTTCTTTTCCTACGGGCTTGAGCTTGCCAATCAGTTCGGCACCCACCAATTTGTCGGTATTGAATGTTGCCGAAATGGGGCCGCCTTCGCCCAATTCCGTTGAGTAAACGTGCCAACCCTCATCGATGGTTGCCGAGAAAACGACTTCCACCTCCGTATCCGATACGTTGCGAAGTTCTGTTTTGAAACGTGCAGGCGTTTGTACCTGCGCTTGCAGCCCGATTGCCAAGAAGCAGAAGAGCCACATGAGGAGATTTTTAGCTTTCATCTTTCTTAAATTTGCGATATTAGATTTTCAAGTAACTACAACACTACATTTCGTTTCGGCGGGGGCATCCATTGCCCCTTCGTATGCAATCAGCACATATAGTCGACACAAGCTCTGCATTCTTTTACCTCTGCCAATAAAGAAGCTGCCGCCACATGAGCCGGATGGGAGGCATAGGTCGCCACATCTTCCAAACTGTCGAACTCACTGCAAAGTACCACATGCCAACTCTCGGCCGGATTGATATTGATGCCAACTTCAATTTTTCGGATACACGCTATGGATTCCGGAAGCCTCTCAATGGCTTGCTTAAACTGCTGCATGATTTCGTTCAATCGCTCTTGAGGCAGTTCGGTTTTCAGCTTAAACATTACAAGATGTTTTACCATTGAGTGCAGACTTTATGGATTAACTTTTTATTTTTGTAGCCGCAAAAGTACATTTTTTCTCCACACAAAAGCACAAACTTATGTTAATATCCCCTCGTTTCAATCCTCGGAAGCTTGGTTTGGGATTTATACCGTTGGCCCTGATTCTCCTCTGCTTGCTCCTGTTCGTTCTACATCGCCGGCAGTCGCCACAAACGGCAGACTCGAACGGCAGAGATTTGTCCCAACTCAAGGACAGCGGCGAGCTGGTGGTTCTGACACTGTATGGCCCCACTTCGTACTTCCTCTATCGCGGTCAGGAAATGGGGTTTCAATATGAATTATGCAAGGATTTTGCCGACAGTTTGGGGCTGGCTCTACGCATCATCACCTGCGCAAGCATCCCCGACATGACCCAACGGTTGCTGACCGGCGAGGGCGACCTCATTGCCTTCCCGCTGCCGGTGAGCCGGCAAGGACGCGACAGTTTGCGTTTTTGCGGCGTAGAGACCATCACCCACCAAGTATTGGTGCAACAACCGGGCAAGGCGGCCAAAGATGTCACCGAATTGCCGGGTCGCACGGTTCATGCCAAGGAAGGGCGATATTACAACCGCATGCTGAATCTCAACGACGAGCTGGGCGGCGGCATAGACATTCGCCCCGTGGGTCATGACAGCCTGACGGTCGAAGAGCTGATAGCCTTGGTCGCCGCACGAAAGATCGAAGCCACCGTGGCCGACGACGACATTGCCCGCCTCAACCGCACCTATTATCCGGGCATTGACATCCGCCTATCGGTCAGTTTCGACCAACGTTTGTCGTGGGCCGTTCGTCCCGATGCGCCGCTACTGGCCGAAGCTGCCGATAATTGGTTCAAGCAAGACCGCATCTCTCCTCGGTATCATGCTTCGATGCGTCGCTACTTCGAGGAAGAGAAATCTCCCACACAAGCCCCCATCTTGTCCGTAACCGAAGGACGTATCTCCCATTTCGACTCCTTGTTTCGTCAATACGCGCCCACCGCAGGATGGGACTGGAGGCTACTGGCTTCCTTGGCTTTCAAGGAATCTCGCTTCGACCCGGCGGCCGTTTCGTGGGCCGGTGCACGTGGACTGATGCAACTCATGCCACGCACCGCACGTCTCATGGGAGTGCCCGAAGGCCGAGAGCACGACCCCGAAGAAAGCATCAAAGCAGCCGCCAAATACTTGAAGAAGACGGGCGAGAGCCTGCGCCAAGTGACCGACCCCGAACAGCGAATACGCTTTGTGCTGGCCGCCTACAATGCCGGCCTGGGACACATTCTCGACGCCATGGCCTTGGCCAAGAAATATGGCAAAGACCCTCACGTCTGGGAGGCCAATGTGGAAGAGTACATTCTGCTGAAGAGTCACGAAGAATACTTCACCGACCCGGTGTGCCGCAACGGCTATTTCCGCGGCGAAGAAACCTATAATTTTGTGAGAGACATCTTGGCTCGATACGAGCATTACAAGGCCTTGGTCAAGGAATAGGCCTCGACCACGACCGAAGGCCCACCCTCACCTCCCCTTCGCTCGCCCCGTCCGACTCACAGACCTTGCCCCCATCCCGACAAGGCAGCCAATCCTCTCCTCCTCCGAATTCGGAGATAGGAAGATCGACGGTTTGCACCTATCGAGCAAAGTGTTTGTACTTTCCCGACAAAGTGTAGGCACTTACCAAGCAAAGTGTGGGCACTTACCGAACGAAGTGTTTGGACTTCGCATGCAGACCGCTCATGCATCGCTTATCAATCGGTCTCGGCTTCCGCTTCGCTCCTTGTCACCCTCCATCGAAAAGATGCGAACCGCCCTTGGCAAACCTTCTCTCCTCTCTCCATCGACCCTCCAAGAACCACGTCCGAGCAGCCTTCGGTTTTATTTTCAAAAATGAACCGTTCATTCGCTACTTATTTGTACCTTTGTTGCCCAAATCTCCCTCTTTAATGAGAATAAAGGAAGTAGTAAGCGCCCTTGAAAGGTTCGCGCCTCTGCCCTTGCAAGACGGATATGACAATGCCGGCTTGCAAATTGGATTGACAGAAGCGGAAGCAACAGGGGCTTTGTTGTGTCTTGACATCACCGAAGCGGTGATAGACGAGGCCACAGCCTTGGGTTATAACCTTGTTATTGCCCACCATCCGCTGTTGTTCAAAGGCTACAAATCTATCACCGGACGCGACTACGTGGAACGGTGTATCCTCAAAGCCATCAAGAACGACGTGGCCATCTACGCCATTCACACCAATCTCGACAACGTGATGCAAGGAGTCAACCACAAGATTGCCCAAAAGTTGGGGTTGGTTCGCCCTCGCATTCTTGCACCTCAAAAGGACTGTTTGCTCAAGCTACTCACCTACGTGCCCACCGAGCAAGCCGAGCGTGTGAGGCAAAGCCTCTTCGATGCCGGTTGCGGAGTCATTGGCAATTACGACTCGTGCAGCTACAATTTGAACGGAGAGGGCACGTTTCGAGCACTCGAGGGAAGCACGCCCTTTTGCGGATCCGTGGGAGAATTGCACCGCGAACCCGAAACCCTCGTATCGGTGGTACTTCCGGCCTATAAACAAACCGAAGCCGTGCACGCTCTGTTGGCCGCTCATCCCTATGAAGAACCGGCCTACGACCTCATTCCCTTGAAAAACAGTTGGGATCGTGTGGGCGCAGGTATGGTGGCCGAGTTGGAAACAGCCGTCGACGAAGAAACATTCTTGCACCGTGTCAAAGACGTCTTTGGCGTGGGTCGCCTGTGCCACACTCGCCTGCGAGGTGTGAAGGTGAAGCGCGTGGCTTTCTGTGGTGGAGCAGGCTCATTCCTCATTCCCCGAGCCGTGGCCGTCCGGGCCGACATCTTTCTCACCGGAGAAATCAAATATCACGATTACTTCGGCTACGAAGATCGGTTGGTGCTGGCCGCCATGGGGCATTACGAAAGTGAGCGATACACGCCCGAGCTGCTGCAAGAAATGCTTCGAGCAACCCGCCCCGAACTAAAGACCCGAATAAGCGAAATCAATACAAATCCTATCACATATCTGTAACACTATGGCAAAAGAAACAAAGAAAGACTTGGCCGAGCTCACCGTGGAAGAAAAGTTGAGCACCTTGTATCAACTGCAAACCATGTTGTCGAAAATCGATGAAATCAAGACCCTGAGAGGCGAACTGCCTTTGGAGGTGCAAGACCTCGAAGACGAAGTGGCCGGTTTGAGCACACGTATCGAAAAGATCAAAGCCGAGGTCGAAGAGCTGAAAGCAAGCATCGCCGGCAAGAAAATCGAAATAGAAACAGCCAAAACGGCGGTGGCCAAGTACAAAGAACAGCAAGAGAACGTACGAAACAACCGTGAGTACGACTTTCTGTCCAAAGAAATCGAATTTCAAACCTTGGAAGTGGAGCTGTGCGAAAAGCGCATTCGCGAATTCACAGCCAACAAGGACGAACGCGAGGCCGAAGTAATCAAAAACCAACACCTGCTGGAAGAGCGTCAAAAGGATTTGGTTGAGAAGAAAAACGAATTGGACGAGATCATTGCCGAAACGAAGCAAGAAGAAGAACGTCTTAGAGAGAAGGTGAAAGAACTTGAAACCAAAATCGAGTCGCGCCTGCTGCAATCGTTCAAGCGCATACGCAAGAACTCTCGTAACGGCTTGGGCATGGTCTACGTTCAACGTGATGCCTGCGGAGGATGTTTCAACAAAATCCCGCCTCAACGCCAATTGGACATTCGCTTGCGCAAGAAGGTCATCGTATGCGAGTACTGCGGACGCATCATGATCGACCCCGAGCTGGCCGGTGTACAAACCGCAACCAAGGTGGAAGCCCCCACCACTGCCAAGCGTAGCATCCGCCGTAAGTCGGCCGAATAATCAGCCGCTCGGCAAGCCTGCATACACAAACAAAGGCCGATTGTTTTTTCTCGAGCAATCGGCCTTTGCAGTATCAAGTCGACAACTTCAAAGCATCAAGTCGGCAACTTCCGACTCACGACACAGCGTTCTCAAAAGGGAAATCCCACGGCAAAGTGGAAAGCGAAATCGCGTCCAAAATCAGGGCGTAGCAGAGGGAGGCGTTCTTCATCAATACCCTCGGCCGGATTCACCGCTTTCATTCCGCCGTCGAAGCGGACAATGAAGAAGTCCAAGTCGAGCCGAACCCCCAACCCATAGGCCACTGCTATTTGCTTGTAAAAGCTATTGAAGCGAAACAGTCCGCCGGGCTGGTTCTCATAATCGCGAATGGTCCAAACGTTACCGGCATCGACAAATGCCGCCCCTTGGAGCTTCCAAAACAGTTTGCTTCGGTACTCCACGGAAGCATCGAACTTGATGTTACCGGTTTGCTCCAGCAGGTTCCCATTGCCGGCAAACGAGCCCGGCCCCAAACTGCGCACACTCCAACCTCGGACGCTGTTGGCTCCGCCCGAGAAGTATTGCTTCTCCAAAGGAATCACTTTGGCATTGCCATAGGGCACAGCCACACCCAGCCCCAAGTGGAATGCCACTGCATTGCGACTGTCTATGCGAAGATTGGAAGCCCAGTCGACCTCTGCCTTGAGGTATTGTGCGTAGGGTATGTTGAGAATGACGTGTTCGCCATGCTCGTTCTTACGAATGCCGGCCACCTTGGACAGTGCATAGGCAAGGTTACCGGCCGATTCCACGTTGAAACGCACCGAATAGGAATTGGGGCGCACCGCGTTGTGTATGCGGTCGGCACCCGAACTATTGTAGTACAGATTGTAACCGGAGTTGATGATCAGCCTATCTTGGTAATTGTAGCGAAAGATGTAGTCGTAGCCACGATTCACATAATCCTCGCGAAAGCGATCGGATATATAAGGCAGGTACATGAAGGAAACGTTCAACAACTCGAAGCGATGCTGCAAACGAGGGCTATTGCTCCACCGATAGCTCCAAGAGGCCGAAGCCGTGGTACGCGTAAATTCGGGTCGCACTTGGTAATTGTACTGCAACCCGAACTCGGTGGAGGCACGCACCTTGCGCCTAAAGTTTGACGATAGAAAAGGAAACAAGAACGAAGGAAAATTCAACCGCGTTTCCACCGCATATTCCGTATAGTTATTGTTGGCATAACTGCCCTGCAATCCGGTAATGGCTTCGTAAGCTCCACGCAACTTGGCAGTAAACAGTTCCGAGCCTCGAAATAGGTTGCGATGCTGGTAGGACACGCCGGCCGCCGCACCCAAATCGCCCGCCGAGTTTGTCCCCTCCACCTCAAACGAAACCGATTGAGGGCGATTTCCCATCAACAACACATAAGCATCCAACGCCCCACGCCCGGGATTGCCCGAGGGAGTTTCCACGAAGCGAATGTTGGTGTACTTCAATGCCGTCATACGTCCAAAACCCGAATAACTGTCTTGCACCGCCTGATCGTTGTACATATCTCCGGGAGCAAAACGAAGTGTCTGCACCAAGGGATTCGGACGCAAATAAGGTTTTCCTTTATAATAAATGGTATAGTCGCGATAGGTAAGAGAATCGTTGTCGGCCGCCACCTGTGTGAAAGGCTGAAGTACATCGTGATGGGTCACAAAGCGCACGTTGCCGATGTGGTAGCGGCGATGGGTTTGCAAGGAGTCGGCCAAGGTTTGCCGATAGCCACGCAGGTGCATCGTCAAATCCACCCGGTGCGTTCCACTCACCGTATCGGCCGTATAACCTATGTACTCTTTGTTGAACTTATAATAACCGGCCTTTAACAGTTCGGTGGCAATGCGTTGCCGCTCTGCATCCAACCGGTTTACATCCAACGGCATGCCTACTCTCAACAAACTCTTGGGAGCATGGCTCCTCACGATGCTATCCATCTCGGCACCGTAAATGTCGTGATTCAGCGAGCGAATGATATAGGATGGGCCGGGCGAAATCGTGTAGTAGACCTTGGCTTTCTTCTTCTTGGTCTTGACCTCATGGGTCACTTCGGCCTGCATATAGCCGAGGTTTACCACCGCTTTCTTCAACTCTTCCTTGGAACGCAAAGCCTCCGCCTCGTTGTAAATCACGGGAGCGTCGCCCAAACGTCTCAAGAAACGGTTGCTCCATTTGGTCGAGTCGCGTCCCGAAAGGTTATAGATATAAAGTTGAGTCTTTAGTAGACTGAACCACTTTGTATTGGGTTTCTGGCGGAGATAAGAATACAAACCGGACTCATTCACCGCACGGTCATCGGTCTTGATCTTCACTTCATCCAACAAATAGCTACCTTCGGGAACAAACTTGGTGGCACTGCACGCCGTCAGCAACCAAAGGCAAATAAGCAGGTATAAAGGATTTGAACGTCTATTCATAGGGGGAAGAAAGCGGGAAGAGAGCTCCCCGGTTGGTAGCTGCAAAAGTAAGCGTTATTTTCTGTCTGTTGAAACAAATGGGGAAAAAGGCACTCACAAGCACTCCTTTGGAAACTTCTTTATAGTTTTGCCTGCAAATACATCCGTACATGACCGAATTGAGCAAAAACAAACTGAAGTATATCCGTTCGCTGGAAAGAAAAAAAGTACGCAAAGAGGAAGGAGTTTTCCTGGCCGAAGGGCCTAAGCTGGTGGACGACCTTCTCACGGCCTTTCCGTGTCGCCTATTGTTGGCCACTTCGGAATGGATGGATAACAACCCAACCGCTCAAGCCCAAGAAATTTACATCGTGAACGAAACAGACTTGGCACGGGCCAGTCTTTTGCAAACACCCCAGCAAGTGCTTGCCATCTTCGAGCAACCAAGCTACGAATTGGAGGTAAACACCGTTGCTCGGCAGCTGTCCATCGCATTGGACAACGTGCAAGACCCCGGCAACCTTGGGACAATCATCCGATTGGCCGATTGGTTTGGCATCGAACACATTCTTTGCTCGCCCGATACGGTCGAAGCCTACAACCCAAAAACGGTGCAAGCCACCATGGGAGCATTGGCTCGTGTCAAACTTCACTACACTTCCCTACCCCACTTCCTGCAAAAGCTTCCCCAATCGACCCCGGTCTTCGGCACTTTTCTCAACGGCGACAATCTGTACGAACAACCTTTGTCCACCCAAGGAGTACTGGTCATGGGCAATGAGGGCAAAGGAATCTCACCGGAGTTGGAACCTTACATCACCCGCCGACTTTACATCCCCAACTATCCCAGCGGCAGAGCCACCAGCGAGTCGCTCAACGTGGCTATGGCCACAGCAATAGCTTGTGCCGAGTTTCGGCGTCAGGCCTCATTGTCGTAAAATCGAAGGGATAGAGTAGGTAGACAAAGACCCTACTGCCTTTCCAAACCTTCACCGACTCGGTGGTGGCAGGCAATGAGCGATGGAGCAGCAAGGGAATGATTTCTTCGAGCGTGGACACCCGGCAAGTTGTTATCAAAAGAACACCCGGATGCCATTCCACAGCGGGCTGCTCGGCCTCAAAGGCCTCGATGGCTTGCAGCCTGCCTTCATCGTCTATACTGACTATGCCAAGCGTGCAAAACCCTTGTTCTGCAAAAAAGACACGGTGGGAGGCCAGGCGTTTCACCTTCGTACTTGCGAGTTGGGGCGTTGAGGAGTGTGCTGCTGCATGCGACG
>JAXFUC010000154.1:0-32740 GCA_034176395.1 Bacteroides sp.
AAACTCGTGTTCGCCGGCCACCCATACGCGAAAGCCTTGTTGGCGCAGGCGATCCACCACGGGAACGGTGCGAAACGGTGTCTTGACCACCAACACTTGCCCCGCTTGCAGGCTGTGTGCCGCTTGCAAGATGGGTTGCAACGGCACATCGCCCTTCTCTATCAAGGCTGCTGCATCCAGTTGCTTGATGACGCGTTCGGGGGCATACCACGGCGGCATCTCTTCGCCATCGGTTTCTTCGGTGTGGATACCTGTGTCGGTAGGTGGCAGGCCGGCGGCCTTTCTCAGTCGGGCAATCATGTCCGAGGGGTCGATGTCGGCCACTCGAGCAGCCTGCTGCAAGGAGGTCATGCGTGCCACGGTGCGTCGCAACACGGGGTTGCGCAGCTTCTGAAAAGCAGGCGATAGGGCCAACAGTTCGCTTTCCACACCGGGATAGGCCTCCAGCAAATCGGCCACCTTGGTTTGGAGATTGATGTCGATGGTGCTCATGGCTACTTTGCCGAGTAAGAAAGCAGACGCTGGTCGCCCTCCAAGGCTCGCAGGTCGTCGATAAACTGAGTGACTTCCATCACGCCGAGGTATTCGCCTTCGGGCGAGCGCAAGGCGGTGTATTCTATATACACAAAGCGTCCCATGAACTTGGAGATCCAAAACGCAGCCTTGTTCTCCTTGCCGCTTTTGAAGTCGCTGATGATCTGTTCCACGATATGCACGCTTCCGGGGGGATGGCACTGACGAACGTCGCGCCCAATGATGGCTCGGTTGCGGTCGAACACTTTCTTCGTTCCGTGCGAAAAGAACTTCACCTTGTCGTTCTTATCCACGAAGGTGATGTCGATGGGCAACGTGCGGAAGATGGCTTCCAATTCGCTGCCGGTGAAGCTGCCGGTGGACAGACGGATAGCGTCGCCACCGAGGTAGGAGGGGTGCTCGGGCAGGCTGATGTCGGCCGGTTTCCATTCCACGCTTGGGTCGTAGAGAGTGAAACCAAACTGAGGTGTCTCTTGATGAATGTGATACCAATCTTCTTCCTTCAGCGTATCCATGGCCATGGGCAGGAGAATCTCTTCCTCTTTCATAATCATTCCCTCGATGGCTTCCAAGGCCGGAACCAGTAGCATCACGATGATTGAAGGCACTTCGGAGGCTTTCACGCCATCGGCGGCCAAGGCTTCGTGGGCAGCGGCCAAAAGGGCACGTATCTCGTCGTGCTTGCCCCACATCACTTTGGGAGGACCCGTGATGCCGGCCTTTTCGATGAACGGAAACAAGAGATATTCCTTTCGCTTGTAATGCTTATCCAAATCGGACAGTAGATTAAAGGCGGCCTTGAGCTGCAGGAGGTAGGCGGGTACCTCTTCGTCCGTCAGTTTGTTGCCACGGTCAAAAAGTTGGCGAATGTGGGTCACTTCCCGTTCCACGGCCCGGTTTTCTTGTTTGAAGGTGTCCACGGGATGTCCGGGCGGCACTTCTTTGGCTCCCGAGTGGTCGATGTGGCCATCGAGCACTTGAGTGTGCAGGTCGCAGAATTGTAGCACTTCGTCCTCGGGCAGCCCTTCGGCAATGAGTTCCTGCTCTACCTCCACCACTTCGTTGTAGGGAATCGAACGCAGTAGCTCCACCAAGCGGCTTTTCACCGCCTCGGGAGCTTGATTTTCGTGCAGTTGGAGAATGAGATGCTTGAGCATCTCCTTGCGCATTTGGGAGTTGTTGATGGCTTCGCTCATGGTTGTCTTTATCCTTTTATCATGGTGAGTAACATTTTGAAGGGCAGTGGTGCACTGAGGGCATGGGGTCGATGGGCCGGCATGATGACACTTTCTCCGGCCTTGAGCCGCAAAGGATGTCCGTCGATACGTACCTCGGCTTCGCCGTCCAAGATTTGAACCACGGCATCGAACGGAGCGGTGTGTTCGCTCAATCCCTGCCCTTGGTCAAAGGCAAAGAGGGTGAGGTTTCCTGCTTCGTTCTTCAAGATTTGTTTGCTGATGATGCCACCTTGGGCATACTCCACCTGTTGAGCAAAGTTCAACACAGTGGCTTTTTCGAATGGATTCATGGATGTGTTCGTATTTGTTGCAGTTTTCTTTAAGTAAAACGTTTCTACTACCGGTTTTGTTCTCTGTAAACCATCCCCAAAGCTCGAAATACCTACAAATGGTGAGGTCGAGCCGAGGGAATGTTTTACTTTTGTCGGATTCAACGATACGCCTCTCCATGCAAAAGCTCATTCAATCCATCACCCAACGCTTGTCGACCCATTACGAGGCAGGCGAGAGCCGAGCCTTGGCTCTACTGCTGTGCAGCGAACTCTTCGGTTGGCGCACCGCCCAAATCTACGCAGGCTATGAGGCCACGTTGACAGCCGAAGAGATGGCTCGCCTCGAGGCGGTTGTGCAGCGGCTTTGTCGGTACGAGCCTGTGCAACACATCCTGGGCTATGCCGATTTTGCCGGTCATCGTTTTCGAGTGAGTGGCGATGTGTTGATTCCTCGTCCCGAAACGGCCGAGCTGGTGGAGCATATCCGTCAAACCCAACCGCAGCCCCGGCGGGTGCTCGATATCGGAACGGGTAGCGGTTGCATTGCCATTGCCCTATCGTTGGCTTGGCCTATGGCCGAGGTGGAGGCCTGGGACGTTTCGTCGGCTGCTTTGGAAGTGGCCCGAACCAACAATAGCGACTTGGGGGCATCGGTTCGTTTCCGCCTGCACGACGTGTTTCAAACGCCCCCTGCCGAGACGCAAGGCTACGACCTTTGGGTGAGCAATCCTCCTTACATCACCGAGAGCGAGCGAAAGGATATGGAACCCAACGTCTTGTTGTGGGAGCCTGCCACTGCCCTCTTCGTGCCCGATGACGAACCGTTGCGCTACTATCGGCGCATTGCCGAGCTGGGATTGATGGGGTTGCGTCCCGGAGGTAGGCTGTGGCTGGAGATCAATCGAGCCTATGCCGAGCCGTTGGTGTGTCTGCTTCGGGAGCTGGGCTATACGGATGTGCGCCGGATGGACGATAGCTTTCAAAATCCCCGATTTGTCACTGCCTGCCGATGAAAACTCCACTTACCCCCTCCGAAGCCTTGAGCCGTGCAGCAACCTATTGCGCTCGGGCCGAGCGTGCCCCTTCCGAAGTCATGTCGCACTTGCTTGCTTGGGGCGTGAACGAGGACGCCGCCTGCTCCATCGTTGAGCGACTGAAGAAGGAGAACTATGTGGACGAAGACCGATATGCCCGTGCCTACGTGCGCGACAAATACCGATTTGCACGTTGGGGACGACTGAAAATCAGGCAGGGATTGCGTGCCAAGCACATCGACTCGGCGGTGATAGCTCTTGCCCTGACCGAGGAAATCGACGAAGACACCTACCGCTCGCACCTGACGGATCTGCTGCGAGCCAAACAGCGTGGCACACGTGCCCGCAACGCCTACGACCTGCGAGCCAAGCTCTATCGTTTTGCCGCAAGCCGAGGGTTCGAAAGCGAGGTCATAGCCGCCTGCCTCGACCTGCCCGAGGACGAAGACGAGTTTTGACAACCCTCGATATCTACTTTCCATGAACAGCCCGGAAGTGGCGGTTGTCACGGTCGTTGCGGACAATGGCCGAAGGCACTGCCCACGCCGGGCCGCTGCACTCCATCTCATCCCCTTTTGTTGTTGAACAACCCTGCCTGTTTGCCGGCCATCCGGACTGTCTACACTTTGGCCGGTAAGTGCCTACACTTTGGTCGGAAAGTGTCCACACTTTGGTGGGTAAGTGTTTACACTTCGGATGCGAACAATCCATGCCCCATCGGTGGGTGATGCCGACCCTCCAACTATACAGCCCAACCAAAATAAGCCCCGATTTGTGCAACTTCTTCGGCTGCTTTCCTTATTTTTGCACCATCATCACAATACTCCTTTGACAACTATGAACCAATTAGAACAACTCTTTGCCGAAAAACTTTTGAAAGTAAAGGCCATCAAGTTGCAACCGGCCAACCCTTTCACTTGGGCGTCGGGCTGGAAGTCGCCTTTCTACTGCGACAATCGCAAAACATTGTCCTATCCCTGCCTGCGCAACTTTGTGAAGATACAGATCACACGCCTGATACTTGAGAACTTCGGCGAGGTCGATGCCATTGCAGGAGTAGCCACCGGAGCCATTCCGCAAGGTGCATTGGTGGCCGATGCACTGAATCTGCCCTTCGTTTACGTACGTTCCACACCCAAGGATCACGGCTTGGAAAACCTCATCGAGGGCGAGCTTCGTCCGGGCATGAAGGTGGTGGTGGTCGAAGACCTCATTTCCACAGGTGGCAGCAGCTTGAAGGCTGTCGAAGCCATTCGCCGCGACGGATGCGAGGTCATCGGTATGGTGGCAGCCTATACCTACGGATTTCCGGTGGCCGAGGAGGCTTTCAAGAAAGCCGGTGTAGAGCTGGTGACACTCACCAACTACGAGGCAGTGCTTCAAGTGGCCTTGAAAACGGGTTATATCGAAGAAAAAGACATCGCCACACTCAACGAATGGCGAAAAGACCCCGCCCATTGGTCGGTGTGAATGGTGCCCCATCTCGTTTATCAACAACAGACGAATGACAAAGTTTGAAAGCTCCGTCAAGGAGATACCCCACAGCATACAGGCTGTTTACGATAAAATATCCGACCTCAACAACCTGGCGGCCATCAAAGACCGCTTGCCCGAGGACAAAGTGAAGAACCTGCACTTCGATGCCGACACACTCAGCGTGGAGGTGGCACCGGTGGGCGAGCTGAAGCTCGAGATTGTGGAGCGCGAGCCGTGCAAATGTGTCAAGTTTGGCACAGTGCAGTCGCCCCTGCCGTTCAATCTTTGGATTCAGCTGGTCGAAACAGGGCAGACAAGCTGCAAGATGCGTGTCACTGTGGGACTGGATGTCAACCCTTTCATGAAGGCCATGGTGCAGAAACCCCTGCAAGAAGGGGTGGAGAAGATGGTCGAAATGCTGGCCCTCATCCCCTATACAGCCGAGTAAGGCCGAAAAGACCCCGCCAAAAGTTTGGTGGGAAAAGCTAAAACATCTATCTTTGCCCCACTCTTAAAAAGGCGGAAATAGCTCAGTTGGTAGAGCATAACCTTGCCAAGGTTAGGGTCGCGAGTTCGAGTCTCGTTTTCCGCTCTTGTTCTTTGAACAGGAAGCTCGAATGGTGGAATGGTAGACACGAAGGACTTAAAATCCTTTGGCCAGTAATGGCTGTGCGGGTTCAAGTCCCGCTTCGAGTACGACGATAAAACAAATGGGAGCAGACCTTGAGGTCTGCTCCCATTGTTTGTTTAAGGCTCTTTCGATGGAATCACTTGATGAGCTTCTTGGACACATACATCACCATGGCCAAGATGAAGAACAAGCCGAAGCTACCGATGAGGAGTGTGTAGGTAGTGGTTTGTATCAACAGGTAGATGAGCAGGTAGAGGAAGAAGAGAATGCCCACTAGTATCAAGGAATGCTTTCCCGGAGGAAGGATGGAGCGGAAGAACAGACCGACCAAACCGATGGTCATGACCGAAGCCACCAAATAGGCCCAACCGAATCCGATGAACTCGCTCATGGACAGCAGCAAGGTGTAGAACAGCACCAAGGCCAAACCCACCAGGAGGTAGTGGAATACATTGACGTTGACGTTGAGCTTGCGCAAGGACAGTTCGATGAAGAAGATCGAAACGAAACTCAAAAGGATAATCAAGATGCCATACTTAATGCTGCGGTCGGTTTGCGTGTACTCGCTCACGAGTTGTTGAAACTTCACGCCGGGCGAGTTCTGAATGGCCGTGGGTAGCTCTTCTTCGCTGAGCACGTTGTCATAGCCACGGTTGTAGTCCACCGTTTGCCAGTGGGCTGTGAAGCCGTCTTTGCCAATCTCGCTACTTTCGGGCAAGAAGTAGCCGCCAAAGGACGGATCGCTCCAGTTGGACGTCATATCTATGCTCGTACTGCTGCCGATGGTGGCAATGGATAACTGTTGCGAGCCCGAGAAGCTCAGTTGGGTGGAAAATGAAATTTTGCCTTCGGGCATGAGCTGCATGGGGCGATCGGCCACAAGGACTTTGAGGCTGCGGCCTTCGGTATAGCCGTAAAGGTCGCCGGTTTGCACTTCATAGTCGATGCTTTTTTCGTTCACCGGGCGTAGGGTGTAGCTTGTTCCGTCCACGATGACCTCGGCATGGCTTTTGAATCCTTTGAGATCGCTCACTCCCAACAGAATCTTGGCTTCGTGGAAGCGCAGGGCTTGGATAAGCTCGGGAGACAGATTCTCGGTGAAAGTCGCCAAATCCCATTCGCCCGCAAGGGTGGCTTCGGTGTTGTACACAGGCACCTTGTAAATGCCGCGTTTGCGTGTCTCGACGTCGACTTGGGCTTTGGCATCCAGCTTGGCAGGCAGGAAGTACATATACTTCTGGTCGTAGATGGAGTCTCTGCCCTCTTTCCGAACGATGGTATAGGGCACTGCGATGATGGGCGATAGGATGACCTGCTCGCCACCCCATTTGGTGGACACCTCGCTCACGGCTCCTTCGGCATAGTTTTGCCGTTCGGATACAAGCCCGGAGGTCATGAATAGTGGGATGAGTAGACCCACCGAGATCAGTCCGAGAATCAATACCTTGGCTATGAAGCCGTAGTCTTTGCGCGGAGCTCCCCAAGGTTGGTTTGGGAAGTTGGGCTGTTGTTGATTGTTGGTTTCCATAAGAGAAAAATGTTATATAAATGAATAAATAGAACTTCAAGAATATATATCCTATTGATGTTGAGTTGTTGGTCGAGTGGGGAAGCGACGGTGACTCCGTGGCAAACCGAGGTCACCGCCGCTCGAGTGGGTCATCGACTTAAGCACCGACCGATGAAAGCGTTCATTTGTGGGGTATGTGCTTCCACACTTTGCAGCAGTTTGAACTGTGCACGTGCACGCACCAAGTTATGGCCGGCATATTTTGTTTTGTAATACGTATCGCCATTGATGTAGTCGGCCAGGAAGCGAACGCACTGCATATAGGGGAAGAGTGCGGCAGCATAGGGCAAATGTTCGATTTCGACGGGGGTGAGGAAAGACGAAGCCCCCGTGAGATAGCCCTCGGTGAAGGCTTTGAAGATTTCCATATTAAAGTGCACACGATCCAAATCTTGGTCATCTTCGGCACCGGTGTTGGCTCCGGTGCGCAGGAAGTCACCGTAGTCCGAGAAGATGAAGCCCGGCATCACCGTGTCGAGGTCGATGACACAGAGCACCCGGCCGCTTTCGTCAAAAAGCATATTGTTGACCTTGGTGTCGCAGTGGCAAGTGCGTTTGGGCAGTAGTCCCTCGCGGTGCATACGCTCGGCCTTGCACATCTGTTCGGCTCGGCTTTCCAGTTCTCCAAGCAGGTCTTTGACTTCGGCCACCCGACCTACCGCATCAGCCGCCACAGCTTCTCGCAATTGCTGCAATCGGAACTCCATATTGTGGAAGTTGGGAATGGTTTCGCCTAGCGAAGTGGGAAGGTCGGCCAGCATGGATTGGAAACGTCCGAAGGCTTCGCCTGCGTGGCGAGAATACTCGGGCGTAACGGCTTCGAAGGTCTGTGTGCGTGGAATGAACACCATCACCCGCCAATAGCTGTCGCCATCGTACCAATAGGTCTTGCCCGATGTGGAGGGAACGAAGGTCAACACCTTGCGATCCACATCGGTTTCGCCTGCTGCTACGAGCTTTTGGCGGATGTGTTCGGTTACGGTGGCTATGTTCTCTTGCAGCAAATCCACGTTTTGGAAGATGGCGTGGTTGATGCGTTGGAGCACGTAGTCGGGGGCGTCGGTCGGCGAAGTGTTTACCTTATAGGTGTCGTTAATCAGTCCGTTGCCCAGTGGGTCGATGGAGGTGATGGTGCCGGTGAGGTTGAATTGCGAGGCAATGTGAAACAAATCTTTCATGAATCAACAAGATGTAGGGTGATGAATGTAAACGGTTGCCCACCGCAAGCGCCCCACTTTGTAAAGTGGTTGCATGCGGTGGGTTTCCGAGCTTAGTATGTGTAGGCGGCTGCCTTTTCGGCTTGAGCGGCCGATTGCACGGGAATCAATGTGAATCCCCAACGATACTCGCGATTGGCGGGTATTTGGTGGATAGGCTCGGGACGAGCACCCCAGCTGTCATATCCACCCACTCCCTGCTGTTGCATATCGATGCAAACTTCCACAAAGTTGCGAGGTGAGATGTCATTGATGTGTGTCATGCGTCTTAAGGTATTGCGAGCCGCTTCGTCGCTGCGCTTGGCTATCTCCTCGTCCGAGAAGTTGTTCCATTGGTAGGGGCGGTGCTTGGCTTCTTCACTGTCAAAGTCTTCCACCGAGTTGGGCAGTGCATTGAACCCGAAGGTCTTGTCGGCCACAATGGCCAAGCCTTTGCCGGCCGAGGTGGTCAGAGCCATCCAGCGGGTATCGGTATGGTGTCCGTTCTCTTGAGGGCGGACGTAAGGAAAGTACATATTCGCGGCTGTTGACCGGTATAAACCCACCAAGCTACCGTGGTTGCGGTCTACATAATTCTCGGCAGGGCCTCTACCGAAGTAGCTGACCTGACTCATGGCGGAGGGCAAACGGAATCGAAGGCCAATGCGTGGCACTTCCAAACCGGCCGTGGCCTTGCGAGCGGCCTCGTTGCCCGGAGTGAAGGTGGCCATGCGGGTTTCTTCGGACATCTCGATTTGGGTTTCCTTCATGTCGGTGGAGGTGAATAGCACGTCTACTTTTACCACTCCGTCGGGGTAGATCTTGTAGTTCACTTCATAGAGGTTACCGGCTGCCAGGAGATAGGTGGTGCGTAGGCGAACGGTGTTGCCTTCGGTGCTGAGCCGGGTATCGGTTACTCGGAAGTTCTTGCTCGACTCTTTCCACACTTGCAGCCTGCGCGGCATGCCGTTGCCATAGTCGTTGTCCGTGGGAGCACGCCAAAAGTTGGGTTGTAGCCCGAAGCCTTCGTGAAAGAATTCGTTGCCGTTCACGCGGTAGGAAGTCACCAATCCGCTGCGTTTGTCGAACACAAAGTGCAGTTGGGGCGAAGTAACGATGATTTCGTCGCCTTGTGTTTGCGTGGTCAGTGTGCCGGATCCGCTTTTGTAGGCTTGCTTTCCGCCTTCGATGGGCAGGCGGAACTGGTCGTAGGCAATCTCATGTCCTGCGGGAATGAGGGGTTCTGCTTGCAGTGTGCGTATGCTGAAGTTCACGAAATATTCCACACCGGGTTGCTTCTTCAGCCCTTGCAAAGGCACTGTGAACGGCTGCGTGGCTTGGGGAGCAAGGTCGAGTACGGCTTTTCCGCTGCGCACGGCCTTTCCGTTGGCCATGACGGTATAGGCCAATTGATACTTCTTCAGGTTGGTGAAGTAGAAGCGGTTGGTGATGTTGAACAGACCTTTAGCGGCGTCGACAGCCTCGAATCCCACGTTTTGGTGTACGTACTTGATTTCGGCCATGGCCGGATGAGGGGTGCGATCGGGGCTTACCAAGCCGTTGCAGAGGAAGTTGCCATCGCTGGGAGCGTTCACACCGAAGTCGCCACCGTAGGCAAAGTATTCACGTCCGTCTTTGTCCTTTTGGAGCAAGCCTTGGTCCACCCAGTCCCAAATGTAGCCTCCTTGTAGGTGGGGGTATTTATAGATGGCTTGCCATTGTCCCCAAATGTTGCCGGTAGAATTGCCCATGGCGTGTGCGTATTCCGAAGGTACGATGGGGCGGTCGCTGCCGCGTCGTCCTATTTCTTCGTACCACGATGCACCGGGATACTGAGGAACGTACATGTCCGAGTTCCATTCCCATTGCGCACGCTCGTAGTTCACCGGACGATTCATCAAGTCTTTGTCCGCTGCCTTCGTCCACAGATAAGTTTGGTAGAAGTTGTATCCGTTGCCGGCTTCGTTGCCCAACGACCAGATGGTCACGCTCGGATAGTTCTTATTGCGTTCAAACATATTGATGGTACGCTCCATATGGGGTGTCAACCATTCGGGGTTGTTGCCCAATGAACCGCCCTTCCGAAGGTCGTAGTACATACCGTGGCTCTCGATGTTGGCTTCATCGTAGACGTAGAGTCCATACTCGTCGCAGAGTTCGTAGAAGCGTCGGTCTTGCGGATAGTGGCACAGACGAACGGTGTTGAGGTTGTTTTGTTTCATCAGTTCGAGGTCACGGCGCATCAAGTCTTCGGTCACATAGTGTCCGGTCTTGGGATTGTGCTCGTGAATGTTTACACCTTTGAGTTTGATGGGTTGGCCGTTGAAGAAGAAACAGATAACGGGTCGGCCGTTGATGGTTTGTCCCTCGAGCGGTTTGATTTCGATGCGACGGAAGCCTACGTTGTAGGGCACCACCTCGGTCACCTGTCCATTCTCTTTCAAGGTCATGATTACTTTGTAGAGGTTGGGGGCTTCGGCGCTCCAGGTGCGCACGTTCTCCAACGTCTTGTCGAAGACGATGGTTTGCGTTTGTCCGGCATTTACTGTGGCCGATTGGGTTTCGGTGGCCACTACCTTACCTTGTCCGTCAAGCAATTCATAGGTCAATGCGACGCCGGCAGGCTTTTCCTCACGGTTGCGCACTTCGGTGCTGAGGCGGAAGATGCCGTCGCGGTAACGGTCGTCCAAGGTCGACTGGATGCGAAAATCTCGAATGGCGGTCTTGGGTTGCGTATAGAGAAAGACGTCGCGCTCAATGCCGCTGATGCGCCAAAAGTCCTGACACTCCAGGTACGAGCCCGTGCTCCAACGATAGATCTTCAAGGTCAGCACGTTCTTGCCGGGCTGCACATACTTGTTTATCAAGAACTCGGCCGGGTTTTTGGAGTCTTCGTTGTAGCCCACCTCTTGTCCGTTGACATATACATATACGCCCGACTTGGCTCCGGCCAGGTGCAGGTAGATGTCTTGCGTAAGCCATTCCTGCGGTATGTCTATGTTGCGACGATATACCCCCACGGGGTTGGCTTCGGGCAGCATGGGCGGTTGCGGATTGCGGGGCTTGAACTCATAGCCGTGGTTGGTGTAGATGGCTACGCCGTGTCCTTGTACTTCCCAGTTGCCGGGTACGTTGATTTCGCCCCAGCGAGCCGAGGTTTGTGCGGCAGTGATGTCGTCGGGCAGCAAACTTTCCTTCTCTGCGTAGACAAATTGCCACTTGCCATTGAGCAACCGATAGGCCGATGAGTTTTCATATTTTCCCGTCAAGGCTTCTGTGCGGCTGCGATAGCTCATGAAAGCCGAGCGCGCCGGTTCTTTGTTGACGGATACGGTTTGAATGTCCTTCCAATAGGGAAGTCGGTCGGGAGCTTCTGCTCTCAGGGGAGTTGTCAAGAGCAAACCGACAGCGGCCAGGGCCACTGTCAGTTTGGTAGAGATTCTTTTCATGTGTATTGTGGATCTAAAAAGGGTGAAGCATGAGTCGTTATGGCTGCGATGCGGGGTGCAACGCATGGTTTTGTTTAGTGTGCAAAGGCGTGGCGATAGCCTTGTACCTTTTGCCAGCCGCCTCGGGTGAAGTCGGGGATGGCTACGGGCATGGATCCATACTCCATGGAAATGCGGCTCAGCTCGGCCAGGCAGCACCACTCGGCCAGGTCATACACATCCATGTCCAAGGGCAATCCGTTGCGAAGGCAATACACCAAGCGATAGTCCATGATATAGTCCATGCCTCCGTGGCCGCCCACTCGTTTGGCCGTTTCCTCCAAATCGCGGTGAATGGGGTGCTTGTACTTCTCCATCAAGGCTTTCTTTACCTCTTGGGACACAGGTCCGTGGGCATTCAACTTTTCGTGGTCGGGGGCTACATCCGAGCTTACTTGGGCGGGACGCAAACAGTACATCTCTTGTGGATATTTGTCGGCAAATCCGTCTGTACCCACAGCTTGATACTTGCGGCTGTAAGGTCGGGGTGTCATCACATTGTGCTGAATGAGCATGGTCTTGCCTTTTTCGGTGCGAATGAGCGTGGTGGTTTGGTCTCCGTTTTGGAAGTCGGCCGCCTCCTGCCCCGTGCTTTGCTTGATGTATGCAGGACCATTCACAGCCTTGGTGTCCATGGCCACGAGCGTTTTCATGCGGTCGCCGCGGTGAATGTCCAGCAGTTGGCAAGCCGGACCCATGCCGTGGGTGGCATAAACGTCGCCTCTGAAGGCACGGTTGTAGTCCATGCGCCAGTTGTTCCAGTAGTATTTCCAGAAGTCTTCGAGGTTGTGTATGTAGGCACCTTCGGCGTGCAAGATTTCACCGAATACGCCTTGATGGGCCATGTTGAGGGTGGTCAGTTCGAAGAAATCATACACGCAGTTTTCCAATTGCATACAGTGCTTGCGGGTACGTTCGGAGGTATCGACCAATTTCCAAATCTCTTCCAAGGTCATGGCAGCGGGTACCTCGATGGCCACGTGCTTGCCCTGCTCCATGGCATAAACACCCATCTCGGCATGGCTTTTCCAATCGGTCACTACGTAGACGAGGTCAAGGTCTTTGCGTTGACAGAGTTGCTTCCATGCCTCGGTGCTGCCCGAATACTCGGCGGCTTTGGGCAGGCCGGCTTTTGTTAAAATTTCTTGTGCTTTGCTCACACGGCCGGGCTCTACATCGCAAAGAGCCACGATTTTCACACCGGGAATGTGGGTGAAGCGTTCCACGGCTCCGGGGCCACGCATGCCCAGACCGATGAAGCCCACGCGCACGGTTTCGAGTTTAGGAGCTACGAGTTGTATGGCGTCCTTTTGCCCGGCGGGGCGTTGAGGAGTCTCGATTTGGATGGGTGTGTGTTTGATTGTGGTTTGTGCTTGACCGACTACGGACAAAGCGCACCCAAGGATTAGAATTAAGAGTGTTTTGTGCATCGTGTTTTAGTTGTTTTTGATGGAATTAAAAATGTTCAGGTACAAAGATAGATTGAAAGCTTTACAAAAACAAGGTGCTTTTGTTCTGAGCGAGCAAGTTTTAGTACCTTGTTTTTACGAATCTTCGGGCTTGCCAAGCGAACTCCCGATTCTTGGGTCATGAAGGCTGCGGAAAGGTTGCGATCACAAGGGAAAGAGAGGAAATCATAGTGATTGGAAATCCAAAGGAAGTTTGTGCAAACATGACTTCAATATAGGGTAGGCGAGAGGCAGGCGTTCATAATTTGTCCGACCGACTGTCTGCACTTTGTCTGCTAAGTGCCTACACTTCGTCCGTCGAGTGCCTGCACTTTGTCTGCTAAGTGTCTACACTTCGTCTGCCAAGTGTTTACACTTCGTCTGCCAAGTGTTTACACATTGTAGAGTGGGTGTTTGTCTCTTAATCTTCAAGGATTTGCACAGCGTATGCCATGGGCTTGTGTCGCATCTCCGATTCGTTTTTGGGGGGAGTTCTTCGAGGCGATGGCCGGGTGCTTATGGGCAAATGTGTGGCTGCCGAAAGGGTTGTGCTTTGCCGACGAATGAGCCGAAACGAACGATGCCCCCCTCTCTGCTCGGCGATGGAGCGAAAGGGGGGCATCGGTTTGAATGTTTGTGGGTGGCTTGCTTGGTCTGCCGACTTGCTTAGGCAAGGCCGGCCAACTCGAGCACTTTGTCCACGGCAGCGGCCAATCCGTCAGGGTTCTTTCCTCCGGCAGTGGCAAAGTGGGGCTGTCCGCCGCCGCCTCCCTGAATCAGCTTGGCGGCTTCGCGGATGAGGTCGCCCGCCTTGAGCCCACCTGCTACGAGGTCGTCGCTCATCATGACGGTGAGCATGGGCTTGTCGTTGTCCATGGTTCCTGCCACGAAGAAGAAGCGTTGATTCACTTCTCCGCGCAACTGGAAGGCGATGTTCTTAACGGTTTCGGCCGGCAGCAACTCTTTGTGCAGGCTGATGAGATTCACCCCGTTTACTTCCTTCATATTGCGTTTGAGCATGGCTTTGAGCTGTTGCTCTTTTTCTTTCATGAAGTCTTCCACCTTCTTCTTCAGCCCGGCATTCTCCTCGATGTATTTACGCATGGCGGCTTGCAGGTCGGGGGTGTTGTTGAAGAGTGCCCGCAGGTCGGCTATCAAGTCTTGGGTGTACTCCACCATCTCTTCGACCTTGGCACCCGTAATGGCTTCTATGCGGCGTACGCCTGCGGCCACCGAGCTTTCGGCCACTATCTTGAACAGTCCGATGCTGCCTGTGGCCGGCACGTGAGTGCCTCCGCAGAACTCGATGGATGAGGCAAACTGGATCACTCGCACATGGTCGCCATATTTCTCACCGAAGAGGGCTATGGCACCCATCTCCCTGGCTTGGTCGATGGGGATGCTGCGATATTCCTGCAAAGGCAGGTTGGCTCGGATGCGAGCATTGATGAACCGTTCCACTTGGCGCAGCTCTTCGGGCGTTACCTTTTGGAAGTGTGAGAAGTCGAAGCGCAATCCCTCGGGAGTCACCAAAGAACCTTTTTGCTCAATGTGCGCACCCAAGACTTCGCGCAAGGCCTCGTCCAGCAGGTGAGTGGCCGAGTGATTGGCCGCGCAGGCAGCCCGCTTATCGGTGTCGACACAGGCCATCAGGGGTGCATCCATATGGGTGGGCAACTGTTTGGCCAAATGAATGGCGAGGTTGTTTTCCTTTTTGGTGTCGATGATATCAATGGTTTCGTACTCGTTGACCAAAACTCCCGTGTCGCCCACTTGGCCACCGCTCTCGGCATAGAAGGGTGTGTGGTCCAGCACGATTTGGTACAGCTCTTGGTTTTTCTGTTTCACCCGACGGTAGCGCAGGATGTTCACCTCGTGTTCCGTATAGTCATAGCCCACGAACTCGCTGCTGCCCTCTTGGAGAATCACCCAGTCGCCCGTCTCTATCGAAGCGGCATTGCGGGCTCGTTGTTTCTGTTGCTCCATCTCGGCATCGAAGGCTTCGAGATCTACGGTCATGTTGTGTTCGCGCAAAATAAGTTCGGTCAAATCCAGTGGGAAGCCGAAGGTGTCGTACAAGGTGAAGGCACTTTTGCCGTCGATGTGCCGCAGTCCGGCTGCTTGGGCTTCTTCCATGGTTTTCTCGAGCAGGCGGATTCCTGTCTCAAGCGTACGCAAGAACGATTCTTCTTCTTCCTTCATCACTCGCTCGATGAGCCCGCGCTGAGCAATGAGCTCGGGATAGGCATCGCCCATACTGTCTATGAGTACCGGAATGAGTCGGTACATAAAGGCTTGCTTGTGTCCGAGGAACGTATAGCCATAGCGCACGGCCCGGCGCAGGATGCGGCGGATGACGTAGCCGGCCTTGGCGTTGGAAGGCAGCTGGCCGTCGGCAATGGAGAAGGCAATGGTTCGCACGTGGTCGGCTACCACCCGCATAGCCACATCTTGCTGTTTGTTCTCACCGTAGGAAGTACCCGATAAGGAGGCGACGGCCTTGATGAGTGGCTGGAATACATCGGTGTCGTAATTGGACGTTTTGCCTTGCAAGGCCATGCAAAGTCTTTCAAATCCCATGCCCGTGTCAATGACTTTGGCCGGCAGGGAGCCGAGGCTACCGTCGGCTTTGCGGTTGTATTGCATGAAAACCAGGTTCCAAATCTCGATGACTTGCGGGTGGTCTTTGTTCACCAAGAGGTGTCCCGGTGTTTGGCGACGTTCCTCTTCGCTTCGGATGTCCACGTGAATCTCCGAGCAAGGGCCGCAGGGGCCGGTGTCGCCCATCTCCCAAAAGTTATCTTTCTTATTACCGTTGATGATGTGATCTTGGGGTAGGAATCTGCTCCAATAGGAGGCCGCTTCTTCGTCGCGCAGGATGCCCTCTTCCGGGTTGCCTTCGAACACGGTGGCGTAGAGCCTATCGGGCGACAACTTCAGCGTATCGACCAAAAACTCCCACGCCCAATTGATGGCCTCTTCCTTAAAGTAATCGCCGAACGACCAGTTGCCCAACATCTCGAACATGGTGTGGTGGTAAGTGTCGTGTCCCACCTCTTCGAGGTCGTTGTGTTTGCCACTCACGCGCAAACATTTTTGCGAGTCGGCCACACGTGGATACTTGATGGGTTGGTTTCCCAGGATGATATCTTTGAATTGATTCATACCTGCGTTGGTAAACATAAGTGTTGGGTCGTCTTTGATTACCATCGGAGCCGATGGCACGATGTGGTGACCTTTCGATTGAAAGAAGGTTTTGAACGAATCTCTGATTTCTTTGGCAGTTAGCATATTGTAGTTTGTTTGAGTTCTGTCTTTCTTCGGCAAGGAGGTTAAATAATCTTGCTAAACGGCACAAAGATAGTTCGTTTTGGTTACTTTTGTCTTTCTCACTTGCAAAATCTTGGTATAGCAGATGCGTAAAGTATATTATGTGTTCAATCCTCGAACACAGACCTATGACCGTATTTACCCCACGCACCGTCAGCGTCTTCTGAGTTATGCGCGGCGACTTTTTGTCGGGATGGGATTGGGCATCGGTTGCTTCTTGGTGTTTCTGTGGTTGTTTGGCTCTCCTTCGGAGAAAGAGCTGCGAGCCGAGAACAGTCGGCTGGCTGCCCAATATGCCCTACTGTCCCATCGTTTGGACAATGCCATGGAGGTGATGGACGATTTGGGACAGCGGGACGATAATCTATATCGGGTCATCTTCCAGGCCGACGCCATAGACCCGGCCCTTCGGAAAGCCGGCTACGAAAACACCGCGCGCTATGACGAGTTGAAAGATCTGAGCAATGCCGACTTGGTGATTGCCACCACTCAACGCCTGGATCGCTTGACCAAGCAGATTTACATTCAATCCAAATCCTATGACGAAGTGGCCGCCTTGTGTCTCGAGCAAGAAGAGATGCTGAAGTGTATCCCGGCCATCCAGCCGGTGGCCAATAAGGATTTGAAGCAAACGGCTTCGGGCTTCGGTGTGCGCATCGACCCCATTTACGGAACGCCTCGATTTCATTCGGGCATGGATTTCTCGGCCGCTCCGGGCACCGACGTCTATGCCACCGGCAACGGAACGGTGGTCAAAATGGGATGGGAGACGGGCTATGGCAATACCGTCGTGATCGACCACGGTTTCGGCTATCGCACCTGCTATGCCCATCTGCAAAACTTTCGCACCCGGTTGGGAAAGCGAGTGGTTCGAGGCGAAGTCATCGGAGGCGTAGGAAGCTCGGGCAAGAGCACCGGTCCGCATCTGCACTACGAGGTGCACCTCAAGGGCAAGCCGGTCAATCCCGTGAACTATTACTTCATGGACTTGAGTGCGGAGGAATATGACACGATGATTAGACTGGCAGCCAATCATGGCAAGGTGTTCGACTAAGTCGACAGCCGTAGCAAGCAACTTAAACGAACGTATTATGCTGAATACCAACAAGGATTTGAAACTCTACTATTCCGCTTCCGAGGTGGCTGCCATGTATGGAGTGCCCCTCTCCACCCTGCGATTTTGGGAGAAAGAGTTTCCACAACTCAAGCCCCGCAAGGTGGGTGGGCGAGCTATCAGACAATATCGAAAGGAAGATGTGGAAACCTTTGGGCTCATCTATCACTTGGTCGAGGAAAAGGGGCTTACGCTCAAGGGAGCCCGGCAACGGCTGGAGAGCACCGGCGGACGGGAGGTTTCCAACTATGACATCGTTGAGCGGCTGCGCTCCATCAAGGCCGAGCTATTGGCCATCAAGAAAGAGCTGGACGGCCGCCCCTCGCGAGGCATGGGTCAAGACTTATGAAGGGTGAACGACAAGTGTTTCATTCCATAAAATCGGGCCTTTATCTTTCGTATGAATAAGTGCCCACACTTTGCTTGGTAAGTGCCCACACTTTGCTTGGTAAGTACCTGCACTTTGCACAATGACCACCCATACATAGCAAGCAAAAAGCCTACACTTCGATGGCGAAGTGTAGGCTTTTTGTTCGGTGTCGATTGATGCTTGGGAAGATGAACGCCTTAGCATTCTACTCGGCTCGCCTGCTTGATGTTGGGTATCTTCTTGAGACTCTCGCAGAGGGCTTTTACCTCTTGGGCGTCGTGAACCCATACTTGCAACTTGCCCTCCACAATGCCTTCGTTGGTTTCCAAGGCCAATTGGCGCATATTGATTTGCAGTTGGCCGGAGATGACTTGGGTGATTTCGCTTAGCAATCCCACGCCGTCGATACCTTTCAGTTGAATGTTGACAGGGAATAGCAACTGCTTATGGGTGTCCCATTCGGTGGCCAGGATGCGATTGCCATAGCTGCTCTTCAGTTTGGCCGCAACGGGGCATTGCCGTTTATGAATCGTCACCTTGCTGTTTTCTTCCACATAGGCCAACACATCGTCGCCCGGAATGGGATGGCAGCAGGCGGCCATGCTATAATGTTTTTGCAGGCTCTCTTCGTTCAGCTTGAGGATTTCTTTGGAGTTGAACCTCTCTTTGTTCGGTGCGATCGGTTCTTCATGTTTCTCCTCGACTTTGTCTTTGGTCGTATTGCCGTTGCCAAAGCCGAATGAGAGGTAACGCTTCCAACCCGGATTGTTGGTTTTTCCTTTCAATAGATTCCGTTCGGCTTCCCCCGGTACAAGGGTTTTCTTGCCGATGGCTACCAAGAGTTCTTCGGGTTGTCGGTATCGGTGCAAGGCACACAGTTTGTCGATGGCCGACTCGCTGAAAGCAATTCCCTCCTTGGCCAGGAAGTCGGCCAAGATGGCTTCGCCTTGCTTTTGGTAGCCTTTGCGTTCCTTTCGCAAGAGGAATGCAATTTTGGTGCGCGCTCGAGCCGTGGTGACAATCTGCTCCCATTCGGGCTGTATGCGCTGAGTCTTGGATGTGAGGATTTCGACTTGGTCGCCACTTTGAAGCTTGTGGCTCAGGGGCACGAGCTTGTGATTGACTTTTGCGCCTATGCTGTGGCTGCCGATGTCGGTATGGAGCGAGAAAGCAAAGTCCAAAGCCGTGGAATGTTGGGGCATGGTTTTCAGCTCTCCCTTGGGTGTGAAGACGAAGATTTCCGAGGCAAACAGATTCAGTTTGATCGTGTCCAAGAAGTCCATTGCATCCGGTTGCGGGTCATCCAATATCTCTTTGATGGTGTGCAACCACTTGTCCAATTCGCCTTCGTCTTCGCTACCTCCTCCTTCTTTGTACTTCCAATGGGCGGCAAAGCCTTGTTCGGCCACATCGTTCATACGCTCGCTGCGTATCTGTACCTCGATCCACTGCCCGTTGTTGGCCATGAGTGTCACGTGCAGAGCTTGATAACCGTTGGCTTTGGGATGGCTGATCCAGTCTCTCAACCTATCGGGATGGGGCTTGTAGATCTTGGTCACTGTGACGTAGATGTCGAAACAGTCGTTGATTTCCTCTTCCACATCCCACGGGTCGAAGATGATGCGCACGGCCAGCAGGTCGTAGATTTCTTCAAACGGCACCTGCTTGGTTTGCATCTTGTTCCAAATGGAGTAAATGGATTTGACCCGAGCAAGGATGCGATACTTCAGCCCTTTTTTGTCCAACTGTTGGCGGATGGGGGCGGTGAATTCGGCAAAAACCTTCTCTCGTTGCTCGGAGGTTTCGCGCAGCTTTTGCTCAATGGCTGCATACTCTTCGGGATGCTCGTACTTGAAGCTCAGGTCTTCCAGTTCGGTCTTGATTTTGTTCAAGCCCAGCCGATGGGCCAGTGGAGCGTAGATGTAGAGTGTTTCCCCGGCAATCTTATACTGCTTGTTGGGCAGCATCGAGCCGAGTGTTCGCATATTGTGCAGTCGGTCGGCTATTTTGATGAGGATGACACGAATGTCGTCGCTCATGGTAAGCAGCAGTTTCTTGAAGTTTTCGGCTTGTGCCGAGGCTTGGTCACCGAACACTCCTCCGGAAAGTTTGGTGAGGCCGCTCACGATTTGCGCTATTTTGGGGCCGAAGATATTCTCCAAATCTTCCACCGTGTAGTCGGTGTCCTCGACAACGTCGTGCAGCAAAGCCGCACATATCGAAGTGGAGCCCAACCCGATTTCGTTGCATACGATCTTGGCAACGGCTATGGGGTGCAAGATATAGGGCTCGCCCGATCGCCGTGTGACACCTTTGTGTGCCTGATTGGCGAAGTTGAAGGCCTTGGTGATTATCTCTACCCGTTTACGATGCTTTGTGCTTAGGTAATCGTCCAGCAGCGATTGAAATTCTTGCTGAACGATGTCTTCTTCCTGTTGTTCTTTGAATGGTTTGTCAGCCACGTCCATGTTCGTCATGTAGAAATGCTATGCAACAAATGTAACAAAAAACCTTTGAGCACCAAGCAAGGGTGGTTTATTTGTTTATTTTGAGCACTTTCCCGGCTGCAATTTTAGAACCCGAGATGTTGTTCCAGCGTTTCAGATCCTTAACGCTGACTTTGTGCTTGGCTGCGATCGAAGAGAGTGTTTCTCCTTTGCGTACCTTATGCGATTTACTCTTGGAACCCGACCGTGTTGCCTTGCCTTTGCTTTTGGAAGTAGCACGCGATGCCGGTTCCTCGACTGCGGTTATACGCCGATTGGTAAACAGCTCCTCGCTTCGGTGAGCATAAATGCGATCTTGCTCGGCTATGAAGGTGCTAATGGCCGTTTGCGGCAATCGGACGGCGTAGGGCTTGGAGTCTCCGGGTATGATTTGCCTGCGAAACTGGGGGTTGAGGCTTTTCAGTTCGTCGATGGGGACTTGGCAAACGGCTGCTATCTGCTCGAAGTGAACGTTTCGATTCACGTGAACGGTGTCGGTGGCTGTGGGCACACCGGTTTCCATGGGGCAGATGTTATGGTCGCAATAATATTGCATGGCATAGTTGGCGGCTATGAATGCCGGTACATAGCCCCGCGTTTCGGCCGGTAACCATGGGTAGATCTTCCAGTAGTCGGTTTCTCCACCGGCCCGACGGATGGCTTTGTTGATGTTGCCCGGCCCGCAATTGTAGGCTGCGATCACGAGGTTCCAATCTCCGTAGATGTCATACAGTTCCTTGAGGTAGCGTGCAGCGGCCCAGGTCGATTTGATGGGATCGCAGCGTTCGTCTACCAAACTGTTGGTCTCCAGCCCATACACACGTCCTGTGTGTAGCATGAACTGCCACAAACCGGCTGCGCCGGCTCTGGAAACGGCCGATGGATTGAGTGCCGATTCGATAATGGGCAGGTACTTCAGTTCCAAAGGTAGCCCGTAGGCTTCCAAGGCTTCCTCGAAGATGGGCATATAAAAGTTATTGACACTCAGCATGAACGAAACCTGTTTGCGCAGGCGTCCGGTATATAGGTCAATGAACTTGCGAACGATGTTGTTGTAGGGCATCTCCATGACTGCGGGGATTCGATACAGTCGATCCATGTAGATGGAGTCCGAGAAGTAGGGATTTTCCTCGGCGGTGAAGCAGTCTTCCGAGGGGGTGACATAGTTCTTCACTTTCCAATCGTGGAGCAAACTGTCCAACGGATAGGTCATGCTTTTGGGAATCTCGATATTCTCGGTGCGTGACACGCCGTTTTCTTCGACCTCCACTTGAACGTTTTGGGCATGAATGGAGGATAGTCCCCAAGCCAGGGCGGTGCAAAGAATCAGGAGTGATTTTCGATATATTTTCATGTCGATAGTCATTTAGTACAGTGGTATAACTTTGTTTGTCAAAAGGTGAGGACGCATTGCAACCCCAAGGTTTTGCGTTGTGTATCTCCTCGCGGTTGCAGTAGGGTGGGAGCCAACTGCATACTGAGGTCGGGGCCTATGTCGAAGTTGGACAATTCGGCGTCCACATAGGCGTCGATGATGGACAAGGCATAGACGCCGATAAAGGCAAATATACTTAAATCTCGAAATCTTCTGAAGCTGTCTTTCCGGTTCTTCAAAATGGTTGTCAGCTGGTCGGTGCTGTAATTTTTTGAACTTATCGGCAGCAATGTTTCGTAACTGCGGGTGTTGTCGTCGTTGTCGGTGATGTCGCGATAGGCTTGCGAGTAGTCTTTGTACATGCGTGTGTTCCATGACAGGGCGTAGGCACAACCGGCAAAGCCTCCGTAGACGATGGGGAGTTTCCAGTATTTACGATTGTATATTTGCCCTCCGCCGGGGAAGATTACGGCCATCCATGTGGCTTTGGTGGGATTGGGGACAAATGTCTTTTTGTAGATGGTCGGGACCGTGGCCAATGTGTCCACCGTCATGCGAGCCGGACGAGGGTTGTTTATCTCAAGTGCTATGCGCTCGTTGGCTCGTGCTATGCTGTCGCCCACGGTGGTCGAGGGTGGTGGCAGACTGTCGTTTGCGATGGGGGTGGGCTTCACACTATCGGTGGGAATAATGACTTGCGGCAGTGCTTGTTGGGATCTACTGCGTCGAGCACGAGCCTTGGGAGCTTCGCGAGGAGGAGCCACGGTGTCGACCGAGTGCACCAAGCGAGCCGATTCTTCAGCATCGACACGCCACTCACCGGCTCGACTGCCCAAAAGGCTGCCCAACATGGCGATACATATTCCGAGGAGATACCGGCGAGCGTTCATTTACTTTTTGAGCGAATCGAAGATTTCCATGATGCGTTCCAGCTCTTCTTCGTTGGCAAAAGATATGCTGATGCGGCCTTTGCCTTGGTCGGAGCAGGTGAGTTGCACCTTGGTGTTGAAAAAGCCCGACAGCTGTTTCTTGAGCAACTGAAATTCTTGAGGCAATTTGCCACTGCGGGGAACGAGCTTCTTGCTCCCGCTGTTCACAGCTTCGCCTTGCGACAATGCCTTGACCATTTCCTCGACCTTCCGCACCGAGTAGCCGTTGGCTTGAATCTCTTCAAACAATTGTACTTGCAGTTTGGGGTTATTCAACGTCAGCAAGGCGCGGGCGTGTCCCATGTCGATGCTACGATTTTGCAAGGCCAGCTGTATGGGAGCGGGTAGCTTGAGCAGGCGAAGGTAGTTGGTGATGGTGGTGCGATTCTTTCCGATGCGTTCGCTCAATCGCTCTTGTGTGAGGCCATATTGGTCGATGAGTCCTTGGTAGGCCAAGGCTATTTCCACGGCATTGAGGTCCTCGCGCTGGATGTTTTCGATGAGAGCCATCTCCATCATGTTCTCATCGTCCACGGTGCGGATGTAGGCGGGCACGGCCGTCAACCCGGCCAGCTGGGCGGCTCGGTAGCGTCTTTCTCCGGCAATGATTTGGTAGCTGTCTTCCGATAGTTTGCGCAGAGTGATGGGCTGGATGATGCCTATTTCGCGAATGCTATCGGCCAGCTCTTGCAGTGCTGTGGGGTCGAACTCACGTCGGGGTTGGTTGGGATTGACGTGAATCTGCTGCAAACTGATTTCGTTGATCGAAGATGACCCTTCGGTGCTTACCACATCCATGGACAAAAGAGCGTCGAGACCTCTTCCCAGTGCGTTGCGTTTTTGTGCTGCCATTGTGTTGAGTTTGTGCTTGGAAGGTGTTAGTGGTTGCGTTGGATGATTTCCTGCGCTAAGTTCAGGTGGTTTTTGGCTCCGGTGGACTCGGCATCGTACAAAATGGTGGGCACTCCGTGGCTGGGAGCTTCGCTCAATTTCACGTTGCGTTGGATCACGGTGTTGAACACCAACTCTCGGAAGTGTTTCTTCACATCTTCGTAGATTTGCTTGGCTTGGTTCAGTCGCGAGTCGTACATCGTAAGCAAAAAGCCTTCGATTTCCAAGCCGGGATTCAGTCGCGACTTGATGATTTTTATGGTGTTGAGCAATTTGCTGATGCCCTCCAGTGCAAAATACTCGGCTTGTACGGGAATGATGACCGAGTCGGCAGCCGTCAAAGCATTGACGGTTATCAGCCCCAACGAAGGCGAGCAGTCTATCAGGATGTAGTCATACTGCTCTTTCAGCGGAGCGAGCACTTCCTTCATGATGCGTTCCCGATTGTCGAGGTTGAGCATTTCGATTTCGGCCCCCACGAGGTTGATGTGCGAGGAGATGACGTGCAGCGACTCAATGTCGGTCTTATGGATGGCTTGCATCACATCGGCACGCTCCACGATACATTCGTAGATGGTGCATTGCGACTGTTTGATGTCCACACCCAACCCCGACGAAGCGTTGGCTTGCGGGTCGGCGTCTACCACGAGTACCCGCTTTTCGAGGGTGGCCAGCGAAGCAGCCAGGTTGATGGTGGTGGTGGTTTTGCCCACCCCTCCCTTTTGATTGGCTAATGCGATTATTTTTCCCATACGCGTTTGGTCTGTACTTTGTTTCTCGGGGCGAAGAAAGCAATAAATTGGCGGCGCACCTCGTGGACCGGTCTTCTTTCGCTCTTTCTGTTGATAACTCGCTTGTTTTGTTAATAACCTTTCGAGGTCGACAAGCTGACAAACGGTTTTCAACCGTGGCACAAAGTAGTGGCACAAAAATAACAAATACCTATCGAATGCGCAACGGCTTGAGCTCGAGCGGGAGGAAGATTAAGATTTATTACGCGAAATCCACCGTTCCGATCTGTGCTTGGGCTAACGGATGCATACTGTGTGTGAATGCTTGGCAAGTAGTTGATACAAAGTATATTGGTTTTCTTTCCTTGCCGGGCTGGCAAACCGCTTGCATTGGGAGCGCAAAGTGTGGGCACTTTGTCGGGTAAGTGTAGGCACTTTGTCGGATAAGTGTGGGCACTTTGCTCGATGAGTGTTTGTGCTTTCGTGGGTGGTGGTTGCGTATCGATTTGTAGTCCTCCTTCTCCTGTCGGAACAGAGAGGGGATGCTCGATGAAAATATCTTGGCTGTCCAAGAACTTTTACTCCGTCTCCGGGTGAGGGAGGCTATGGGTGGAGATGCCTGCGTCCATGCTTTTACTATGTCGGGTGATGCTTCGTAAGTTAATGAGGCTTGGGCGTCAAACAATGAAGCGAAAAGGAGGAAGAAATGAAAAACATATTATCTTTGCCCAAGATAGTGCCGGTCGAGGCTACAAAGGTTTTTACTTCGGTAGTCGCGAATGGCCGATTTTTAGTAAAACTATTTAAACCACATGGTTGAAGAACGAATCATTAACCTTTAAAATCTAACGTATTTATGCCCTCAATTTCCAATCGCGGTGTCGAAATGCCCGCATCTCCCATTCGTAAACTGGCCCCATTGGCCGAAGCCGCTCGGGAACGCGGTGTTCATGTGTATCAACTCAACATCGGTCAGCCCGACCTGCCCACGCCCGAAGTGGCTTTGCAGGCCATCCGGAGCATTGACAGAACTACGCTGGAGTACAGCCCCAGCGACGGCTACAAGAGCTATCGGGAGAAATTGGTGGGCTACTATGCCAAATATGGTATTGAGCTGACACCCGAACAAATCATTGTCACTTGCGGCGGATCGGAGGCGGTTCTTTTCGCATTCATGGCCTGTTTGAATCCCGGCGACGAGGTGATTGTTCCCGAACCTACTTATGCCAACTACATCTCCTTTGCCATGGCAGCCGGTGTCACCATTCGCACCATCACGGCACACATCGAAGATGGTTTTGCGCTGCCACCTTTGGACAAGATTGAGGAAATGATAACACCTCGCACCAAGGCTTTGCTCATCTGCAATCCCAACAATCCCACGGGCTATGTGTACACGGCCGAGGAAATGCAACGCATCAAGGATTTGGTGCTGAAGCACAACCTTTTCCTCTTTGCCGACGAAGTGTATCGGGAGTTTATCTATACCGATAAGCCCTACGTATCGGCTTGTCACCTCAAGGAAATCGAACAAAACGTGGTGATGATCGACTCGGTTTCCAAGCGTTATTCCGAATGTGGCATCCGCATCGGTGCGTTGATCACCAAGAATATGGAGGTGCGCACGGCGGTGATGAAGCTTTGTCAGGCTCGTCTAAGTCCGCCATTGATTGGACAGATCGCCGCCGAGGCATCGGTAGATGCCCCCGAGTCCTATTCAAAGGCTGTGTATGAAGAGTATTTGGAGCGTCGCAATTGCCTCATCAATGGGCTGAACACCATTCCCGGAGTGTTCTCACCCATGCCCATGGGAGCTTTCTACACGGTGGCTCGCCTGCCCATCGACAATGCCGATAAGTTCTGTGCCTGGTGCTTGTCCGACTTCTCCTACGAAGGACAAACCGTGTTCATGGCACCGGCTTCGGGTTTCTACAAGACTCCGGGTGTGGGGTTGAACGAAGTGCGCATGGCCTACGTGCTGAAGAAAGAGGACTTGGAACGCGCCTTGGTGGTGCTTAGTAAGGCCTTGGAGGCCTATCCCGGGCGTACGGAATAATAGAACTCACGCTTTCGGAATGTCGCTGTCTTTTTTCATAGCCAAACGCATCTATCAAGCCCAAGAGGGCAAGCAACGCATTTCCCGGCCTGCGGTGGTCATCGCCGTGGCCGGGATTGCTTTGGGACTTGCCATTATGCTCATAGCGGTGAGCGTGGTCATTGGTTTCAAGCGGGAGGTGTCGGCCAAGGTGGTGGGCTTCGGAGCCGATCTTCAGGTCAGCCATCGAACGGCCGCTTCTTTTTTCGACGCTCAACCCATGGTGGCCGATGAGCCGTTGATGCAGCTGTTGAATAGACAGTCCGAGGTGGCTCATGCCCAACGATACAGCCTTGTGCCGGGCATTGTCAAAACGGCCGACAATTTCGAAGGCATGGTGCTCAAAGGGGTGGGAGCGGATTTCGATGCCGGATTCATACAAAGTTGCATGCTCGAAGGGGAATTTCCCACGTTCAGCGACACAGCCTTTTCGCAACGGGCCGTCATTTCGCGAAGCATAGCCGACAGGCTGCATCTGAAGGTGGGCGACCAAATGCAGGCCTATTTCGTTCAAGACAAGGTACGTGTTCGTCAGTTTCTCATTGCGGGAATCTACCAAACGAACTTTGCCGAGTACGATGTGTTTGTGTGGACCGATCGGTATGCGACCAATCGCCTCAACGGCTGGCAGCCCGATGAAGTCAGCGGGGTGGAATTGCGGCTCAAAGATGCTGCACACCGACTCGAAGCACATTTGGCCGTGGCCACGGCCGTCGACAGTCTGGGCGAAGCCATGCACCGAGAGGGTTATGTGGTGGAAAGCATCCAAGAACGGCATCCTCAGGTGTTTGCCTGGCTCGATTTGCTCGATCTGAACGTGTGGGTCATTTTGATTTTGATGGTAGGTGTGGCCGGATTCACTATGATTTCGGGGCTGCTCATCCTGATCTTGGAACGCACGCAGATGATAGGTCTTTTCAAAGCCTTGGGTGCTTCGGATGCCTTGTTGCAGCGCGGTTTCCTGTGGCTGTCGGTCTTCCTCATCGGACGCGGCATGATGTGGGGCAATATCCTCGGCTTGGGACTGATTGGGGTGCAAAAACAATGGGGACTATTATCTCTTGACCCACATATATATTATGTAGACCGGGTGCCGGTGGGCATCAATATTTGGCTGTTTCTGGCCATAAACATCGGCACCTTACTGGCTTCGGTGCTTATTCTCGTAGGACCCTCCTATCTTATTTCCAAAATACGACCGGCAAGCTCCATGCGCTACGAATGAGACAGGTGTTTGGGCGATTGGGCTATGAACGTGGATCTTGTGCGTAGTCGTAGCCATATGCCTTGCATCGTGAGGTAGGCTTGCAAGAAGAAGGGCGAGGTGTAGAACCGCCATTCGCTGCCCAAACTACGTGCCACAGAGTTGAGCGCTTGGGTACGTAGCCCCGTGTGTAGGAGAAACAAGACACAGGCTGTTGCAAACATCCACCAAGCTTGTTGCAGGAGTGCGCATACGGCCAAGATTGCGCAGGCCGTAAGGAAAAGTTGTCGGGTGGCTGTATCGAACCTCCAAAGAGCAGCCGAACGGCTGCGGAAGTGACGCGTTGAAATCAGTCGGTGCCTTTGCTCCTCGTGCCAACCGCACATGGAGGGGATGCGAGTTAGGCATACGCGGGCATCGGGATGAGTTTCCACACGGGTGTTGGCAGCGGTAGCCACTTCGTTGACAAACAAATCGTCCTCGCCCCTAAGCAAATGCAGGTGTTTGGAGAATCCCTTATGGTCGAAGAAAAGGCTTTTGCGATAGGCCATATTTCGACCCGTGCCCATATAGGGACGCTTGGCAAGAGCCGAACCGAGGAAGCGCAGCGAGTTTAGCAGGTTGCCGAAGGCTTGGAGGTGAGCACTCAAGGTTCGTGCCTTGGGGAAGTCGGCATGGCCCAATACCAATTGGGTGTCGGGAGTGAAGTTACGGGACAAAAGGCGCAGCCATCGGTTGCTTACCGGATGCGAGTCGGTTTCGGTGAACACGACCCATTCGTGCTTGGCGGCTTTGATGCCTACGGTTTGTGCCAGCTTCTTGGGGCTGAGGTATTGCGACCCGGCAGGGATAAAGCTGTGATACAGGTTGCTGTGTTGCTCCTCCAGCAGGGTGAGTACGTCTTCGGTTTCGTCGGTGGAGGCATAATTCACCACAATCAGTTCGTATTGCGGATAATCTTGAGCCAGCAGCATGGGCACCAAAGTCTTCAGTTTTTCGGCCTCATTGTGGGTGCAGAGTACGATGGACAAAGGCGGCAACTCCTCGTCGGGTAGGAAATGAGAGGAGTCTGTCTGCCGACGATTGTGACGCGGAATGCGTCCGTAGGCTCGCAGGTAAACGAGTTGGATGAGCAAGAAGAGCAGGGCACAGCCTGCTAAGATGTGGATGTAGCCAAACGAGGTCAGAAGAGAATCGGTCATTGGAAAAGAAATGCTTGATGGGTGGGGATGAATCTCAATCGAATTGGTAATCCTTGGCCAAACCTCCTTCGCCGGTTTCTTTGTAGAGTGAAGGTAGGTCGTGGCCGGTTTGTTTCATAACCTCGACCACACGGTCGAACGACACTCGGTGCGTGCCGTCGGTGAAGGCTGAGTAGAGATTGGCATCCAGGGCGCGAGCAGCCGCGTAGGCATTGCGCTCGATGCAGGGAATTTGTACCAATCCGCAAACGGGGTCGCAGGTCATGCCCAGGTGATGTTCCAACCCCATCTCGGCGGCATACTCAATCTGAGCCGGACTACCCCCGAAGAGCTGGTTGGCAGCCGCCGATGCCATGGCGCAGGCTACGCCTACCTCACCTTGGCAACCTACCTCTGCTCCCGAGATGGAAGCGTTCTTCTTCACGATGTTGCCCACCAGTCCTGCCGTGGCCAATGCCCGTACAATGCGCATGTCGCTGAAATCGCGACTCTTCTGAAGATGGTAGAGTACGGCAGGAAGCACGCCCGAGGAACCGCAGGTGGGAGCGGTGACGATGCGTCCGCCCGAGGCATTTTCCTCGCTCACAGCCAAGGCATAGGCAAAGACCAACCCACGCGAACGGAGTGACTGCTTGTAGCCGGTGGCGCGAATGTAGTAGGTCGAGGCCTTGCGGCGCAGGTTGAGCGGTCCGGGTAGCACACCCTCGGCTTCCAATCCTCGTTGGATGGCTTCTTTCATCGTATTCCAAACCTCGGACAGGTATTCCCATATATCGTCGTCCTCACATTCGGCCACGTACTCCCAATAATTCTTTCCGCTCTTGTCACACCAGGCTTTGATCTCGGACATCTTGCTCATGGGGTAAATGGACTTGGTTTCTACCGGCAAATCGTCCGAACTCTCGGCCAACGCCCCACCTCCGATGCTGTACACGGTCCAGTTATCGACAGTATGTCTATCGGCATCCAGGGCCGCAAAGGTCATGGCATTGGGATGGAAAGGTAGAAAGACCTTTGGCTGCCAAACGATTTCTACCGGAGCAATGGGCTGGAGCGTGTCGATGATGGCCACATCGGTCATATGTCCTTGTCCCGTGGCTGCCAGGCTTCCGTAGAGTGTCACTTTGAACGAGGCAGCGTGTGGATGGCGGGCAGCGAAAGTCTCGGCCGCTTTGCGTGGCCCCATGGTGTGACTGCTGGATGGGCCGATGCCGATGCGGTAGAGTTCTTTGATGGATTTCATACGAGGAGTTTTGAGGGGTGAATGTGAATCAATGGAGGTCGACCACTGTGATACCGGCACCTCCCAACTGGATGTGCTCGTCGGCAAAGTGGCGAACGCCACCCACGGTGGATAGGTATTGACGAATGAGACTGCGAAGAATGCCGTTGCCGGTGCCATGTAGGATGCGCACACGATCCATGCCTACGAGAATGGCGTCGTCCACGAAGTAGGTCACGGCTTGAATGGCTTCATCGCCTCGCATGCCTCGCACGTCGATGTCTTGCTTGAATTGGAGTTTCTTTTCGTACATGTGGTCGCTGGTCTGTGTGCTGACAAACGAGGACTTTTCGCTTGGGGAAGCGATTTTCTCATGTGTGAGTTCCAGCTTGGAAAGGACAACAGACGTAAGGAGATTGCCGAAGATGACAGTGGCTTTGGAGCCGTTCAGCTCGGTTACTTGCCCAACGGTGGTTTGCCCTTTTAGCTTCACCATGTCGCCCACTTGGATGGTACGAGGCTTTTGGGGAGCAGGAGTGACCACGGTGGCGGTAGGCTTTTGTTCGTTCTTCCTCTGCTGTTTCCTTGCCTGCTTTTCTTTCAAACGCTCCATTTGTCGAGCGATTTTGTCGCTGAACTCTTTTGTGTCATCGAGTTTGCCGCGGAAGTCACTCAGCTCTTGTCGGATGAGTCGGGTCTGTTCTTTCTCGGCTTGTGCCTCCTTGATGCTTCGAATGGTATTCTCGATACGTGCATTGGCTTCTTGTAACAGCTGTTTTGCCTCCTCTTGTGCACGCGATAGAGTATCCTTTCGAGAGCGATGTAGCTCTTCGATATCACGTTGATAACGTTCGATGGTTTCTTCAAGTTGTTTCTCTCGTTGGCGCACGCTTTGGCGTTTGTTCTCCCAATAGCGCTTGTCTCTGACGATGTCTTGCAGGTATTTGTCCGCTTGCACATACTCGCTACCCACAATGTCGGAAGCGTCCTTTATCACTTCTTCGGGTAGACCTATCTTGCGAGCAATCTCGATGGCAAACGAACTGCCGGGATTGCCGATTTGAAGCTGAAACAAGGCTTGCATCCGATGGCGGTCATAGAGCATGGCTCCGTTGACAATGCCCTCGTTCTCCTCGGCAAAGTGCTTGAGGTTCTGATAGTGGGTGGTAATGATACCGAAAGTGCGGTTGTTATTGAGACGTTTCAAAATGGCTTCGGCTATGGCTCCGCCTATTTGCGGCTCCGTTCCTCCCCCGAACTCGTCGATGAGGATAAGGCTACTATGATCGCAGTGTTTAATCATGGCCTTCATATTGGATAGATGAGAGGAATAGGTGCTCAACTCATCTTCAATGGATTGTTCGTCGCCGATATCTATGAGGATGTGACGGAAAATACCGGCACGGCTGCGTTCGTGTACCGAAATCGGGATGCCGCATTGCAGCATATATTGCAGAAGACCCACCGTTTTCAAGCAAACCGACTTTCCACCGGCATTGGGCCCGGAAATGACCAATAGTCGCTTGCCTTCATCGAGGAAAATATCGAGGGGAACGACCTTCTTACCATGTCGCTCGAGCGATTTTTGTAGAAGAGGATGAATGGAATCTGTCCAATCAATGAAAGGAGAGGGGAGGAGTGTGGGGCGGATGCCTCGTGTCTCCACCGTGAAAACAGCTTTGGCGCGAATGAAATCCATCTGCGCAAGAAAGTCGTAAGATAGTAGTAGAGCCGGGATATCCGGACGCAACGAAGCAGAGAACTCTTGAAGAATACGGACGATTTCTCGCCGCTCTTCGTTCTCGAGTTCGCGGATGCGATTGTTGGATTCCACCACTTCGGCCGGCTCAATGAACACTGTCTTACCACTGGAAGATTCGTCATGTACAATGCCTCGAATCTTGCGTTTGGCCCCTGCCGATACGGGGATGACCAACCGACCGTCTCGAACGGAGGGAGCCACATCTTTATCTACCAAACCCTCGGATTGAACGCTTCGCAAGATGCGATTGAGCAGGCGAGAGATTCCGGCCATCGTGGTGGCCAACTCTTGTCGGATGCGTGCCAACTCGGGTGAGGCATTGTCTTTTATCTTTCCGAAAGGATTCAGGATGCGATCGATACGTTGTGTAATAGGAGAAGAATTGTCGAGAGGAGCGGATAGCCGGTAGAGTGACGGGTAGGGTGGCAGTTCCTCCTCATCGCCAGGCCGAAATATCTTTTGGAAGCGTTGAATGCTCTCTTGCGAACGACGAAGGTCGAACAGTTCCTTCTCATCGAGAAACATACCCTCGATGCCGATGCGCTTCAGCGAAGCACGGAGGTCGAAGAAGTGTTGGTTGGGACATTCCTCTTCCTCTTGCAACATGCGGACGTACTCCATGACTTGAGTCAGCCATTCGTCGATCTCCTCGAAGTTCGATGAAAACGCCATGTTCTCCACTCGCTCTTGCCCCAAAGATCCCAGACACTTACTTTGTAGGAGCTCCCTGATTTGGTCAAACCCGATTTTCTGTTCAAAACTTTGGGGGTAAATCATATCGTGATGCTGAACGCACTGTTTTTACTGTGTAAGCGACGTAGTTTTATACCTATGAAACGGATATCTGGCACAAAAATACGACTTTTTTGGATAAAAAAAGCTCGAATCCTTTGCATGAATAAAAAGAAACCATACCTTTGCACCGCTTTCCCACGGGAAGGCCATCTGGAGAGGTGGCAGAGTGGTCGATTGCGGCGGTCTTGAAAACCGTTGTACCGAGAGGTACCCGGGGTTCGAATCCCTGTCTCTCCGCAACAAACGCTGAAAATCAGCAGATTGCAAAACAAACACCCAGTTTTACACCCAAGAATGTAAAGTCGGGTGTTTTTGTTTTATTTAAGATAATACAACCACTACATAAT